>DATCCF010000086.1:0-6859 GCA_036511435.1 Terriglobales bacterium
GTTAAGCTGATTCCCTGATGCTCACCATCGTCGAGCGCCGTTGCGTTGGTTTTTGGGGTGAGCGTCTTCTGTATCCTGCACGTCCGGTCCAACAGCGTAACGATGTGTACCACTCCGATTATTTGAAGGAGCGCCAGAATGGCTATTAAAGCAACTGACTACGTGTGGCATAACGGGCAACTGATTCCCTGGGATGACGCAAAACTCCACGTGATGGCCCACGTGATCAACTACGGCTCATCGGTGTTTGAAGGAATTCGCTGCTATCAGACGGGCAAGGGCCCCGCCATCTTCCGCCTGCGGGACCACATGCTGCGCCTGGTCCAGTCTTCCAAAATCTATCGTATTGAACTCGACTACACCCTCGACGAATTGTGCCAGGCGGCGGTGGAACTCGTCGCTACCAACAAAGTGTCGCCGTGCTATGTGCGCCCGATCGTGCTGCGCGGTTACGGGCAGGTCGGCGTCAATCCGTTCAACTCGCCCACCGAGGTTTACATCGCCAATTACGAATGGGGCAAGTATCTCGGCAGCGCCGATTCCGACGACGGCGTGGATGTTTGCGTTTCGTCCTGGACGCGGCTCGCGCCCAACACCATGCCGACCATGGCCAAAGCCGGCGCCAATTACATGAATTCGCAATTGATCAAGATGGAAGCCATCGTGAACGGCTACAGCGAGGGCATTGCGCTCGATGTCAACGGTTATGTGAGCGAGGGTTCGGGCGAGAACATCTTTGTGGTGCACAAAGACCGCCTCTACACACCGCCGTTGGGCAACAGTGTTCTACCCGGCATTACCCGCAACTCGGTGCTGCACATTGCGCAGGAGCTGGGAATTCCAGTGGTCGAGCAAATCATTCCCCGCGAAATGCTCTACATCGCGGAAGAGCTGTTCTTCAGCGGCACTGCCGCCGAGATCACGCCGATCCGCTCGGTGGATAAAATCACCGTCGGCCACGGCGTGGCCGGTCCCGTCACCAAGACCGTTCGCAAGGAGTTTTATGCCATCGTGAACGGGACCACGGAAGACCGGTTCGGTTGGTTGACCCCGGTTCCGGTGAAGCAGCCTGTGGGCGTGTAACGACGACAACACATGGCAGGAAGAGGGCGCAATCGATGCGCCCCTCTTTATTGCTCGGAGCAGGGGGCGGGCGGTACGAGTCCGGGTGGCGGATAGCCGCTCTGCCAATACAGTTATTTCTGCTGGATCGACTCCAAGTAGGCCGTCAGGTTGTGTATCCGCATCTGCACTTGTGCCGTGTCATGTCGGCCCAGGCTAAGGAATACGGGACCCCAGACCGGCATTTCCTTGTTGCCATGCGCGGCTGTGAGTTTGTCGCCCCTAATGATTTCCGCGATATGCGCGTCTGGGAATTTCCCGCCGTTCTTCACCGCGAGCACTGTCAAATCCGTTGGCCGCGTCTTCAAAGCCGTAGCCGCGGGGCCGTTTCCCGTCGCGTCTTGACCATGACACGACGCACAGTACGCGAGGTACATGTCTTTGCCGGAGGACGGGCTGGTGTAGGGCGCAGGGACGTTCTTGATCTGGGATTTGGCCGACTGCGAAGTCCCCGCCGGGTTTGCGCTTGAACTGGTTTGCGCCGTGTGCGAAATCGAAAGTGCCAGCACTAGCGCCGTTGTCAGCCACACTATACGTGAGCACATAACAACCTGCTTTCCACTTCTTATGATTGCTTACTGCTATACCAATTATGTCCCGTGCTCTTGACTTGCGGCAGCGACCCGCATCACACGTCCATGTAATGGTGGGAGCCCCCGCATTCATGCGGGGGAGGATCGCTTCAGCAGCTCCGGAAAGAGTTCGGCTTTTATCACGCGCTTTAGCGTCGGGGATCGAAAAATCCGGGGCTGAAGCCCATTTCAAAATTGACTACTTTTCCGCTGGACTGAAGTCCAGCTCCCCCTGCTGAAGCAGGGGGCTCCCACCAAAAGCTTCCCCAGAGTTTTTCCCCAGCCTCCAAAGCCTGGTTCATGTGCAACTCCCAAATGCACTGCTGAGGGCGGTGCTCAACCCGGATACACCAACTCAGAATCTGCTCTAGAACTCCATCGTCTTCAAGTCCGGGCCAACGATAAGCGGAGCCTCGGTTGCTCGCTGGACATCATCCGCCGTGAGACCGGGCGCGATCTCTTCCAGAACCAGGCCGCTCTGCGTCACCCGTATATACGCCATCTCGGTGACTATGGTGTTCACCACACGCAGTCCGGTAATCGGCAACGTGCACCGCTTCAAAATCTTTGGCGCGCCATCCTTGGTGGTATGCTCCATGGCCACGATGACCCGTCTGGCGCTGGCGACCAGGTCCATCGCGCCGCCCATGCCTTTTACCATCTTGCCCGGAATCATCCAGTTGGCAAGGTTGCCCTCTTCATCCACTTCCATGGCGCCGAGCACGCTCAGGTCAATGTGGCCGCCGCGGATCATGGCAAACGATTCGGCGCTGGAGAAATATGCCGTGCCCGGAATTTCCGTCACCGTTTCCTTACCAGCGTTGATCAGGTCTCCGTCTTCCTCGCCCGGCAGAGGATACGGCCCGACGCCCAGCATGCCATTCTCGCTTTGCAACACAACATCCATGCCTGGAGGCACACAGTTCGCTACCAGGGTGGGCATTCCGATTCCGAGATTGACGTAGAAGCCGTCGCGCAACTCGCGGGCCACACGCTTCACGATGAGATCGCGCTTTTCGGTGTCCTTCTGCTTCGTAGTTGGAGGGGTTGCCATAGCCTTGATCCTGATTTCTGCTTACGCTTTTCGCAACGTTCGCCGCTCGATGCGTTTCTCGTAGTCGGTTCCCTGGAAGATGCGCTGCACGTAAACGCTGGGGGTGTGCACATGGTCCGGCTCGATTTCTCCGGGATCGACCAAGTGCTCGACTTCGACGATCGTCACCTTTGCTGCCGTTGCCATCATGGGATTGAAGTTCTGCGCCGTCTTGCGGTACACCAGATTACCCCAACGGTCGCCCTTCCAGGCTTTGATGAGAGCGAAGTCCGCTTTCAATGCCTGCTCCAGCACATACGGCCGGCCATCGAACTCGCGCGTCTCTTTGCCTTCGGCAACCACCGTCCCGAATCCCGCAGGAGTGTAGAAGGCGGGAATTCCCGCCCCCCCAGCGCGGATGCGTTCGGCGAAGGTGCCCTGCGGAATGAGCTCAAGATCGATGCGCCCGCCCAACACCATCTCTTCCAGCAGACGGTTTTCGCCGACGTAGCTTCCCTTGTGCGACTTGATCTGGCCAGCGGCCAGCATCAGCCCGAGTCCAAAGTCATCAATGCCCACGTTGTTGCTGATGGTGTTCAGGTCCTTCACGCCTTTTTTGACCAGCGCACGGATGAGGTTCTCGGGGATCCCGCACAAGCCGAAGCCCCCGATCATGAGCGTGTCGCCATCTTTGATGCCGTGAATGGCCTCGTCTGCGTTCGCCACTACTTTGTTCATTGCCATAGGATTTTGATTCCGACCGGCGATTGTACCGGGGCAAGTCGCCTCGGCGCAAAGGTCATTCGTCTACCGCTCCACGCAGTCCGGCTCAATCCAAATGCTTTCCGTAGCTTCGTCCTTTTACTTGTGATATGGCGATTTCACGACTCCAATAATTGATAAACCATCTGTGTAGCGCGATCTCTAATTTGTCAGTTCAATGGATTGCGATGCCGCGAGTTCGCCGCTCAGAAACGGATGCTTCATAGTCTCCAAGCTCAAGCCTTGTGCTTCGTCGAATCGTTCGGACTTCCACCCGTAGAGCACTGCCTCAAGGCGATACCGACCCGGCTTTAACTCCTTGATGAAGATGTTTGTGTCGAGATCGAACGAGCCCTCGATGTACGCCATGGGCTTGACTAAAACTGCGTCTTTCTCCATTCGCTGAGCGGCGCTCAACTTGTCGATCGGATCAGGGCCCAGGCAGGAACCTGCGTATCCCGGCATGAGGTGTTTGCCGGTACTGTCCTCAAGCCACGCCCAAACATGCGGCGGGTTGCCGCACTTCACCTCCCATACCGTTCGAGGGACGAAGATCTCAGCGTGGCTGATGTTTCTTACTCGGTAGGTAAAGTCGATCTTCTCTCCGATTTTGTAGCTCTTTCGCTTGGGAGTGATGGTGAAGGAGGCGTCATTTGCCGGAATGAATAACAATGACTGTTGCGCGTTCAAGAGAGCTACCGCAAGAAAAACGACAGCAAACACCTGGGGCCGGTCCATGTATCGCTCCTCCGCACGATGTTACTGCGAGATAGTTGACGAGAACAGGCCTTATCGTGAGTTATCTCGAACAAAGTTTGTGTCAGTTGCACGCACTTACCACGAGTCACTGTTTCCCGAACTTGTTGGCGCTCTCGAACATCTCCCGCAATCCCGGCCCGCGCAGGTTTTCGCGCAGATGGGCCAGTTGCTGCTCAAATCGCAACAGCGCTTCTTCGATGTTCGGGCTGTTGGTAAGCGCGATGTCGCGCCACATCGAGTAGGGGCTGCTCGCAATCCGCGTCATCTCCCGCAAAGCCCGGCCGCCGATTTCCTTAATCGCTTCGTCCTCTCCCAGCTCGTCGCGCAGTACAGAAGCCAGCGCTGTGGCGATCATCTGCGGCAGGTGACTGATCCACGCGCACAGGCGATCGTGCCGTTCCGCATCCATCGCAACCACCCGTGCCCCTATTGACTCCAGCAGTTCAATGTACTCTCGCTGCCGCTCGGTGTACTGCTGTTCGCCGCCGATCGGCGTGATCAGCCACACCGCATCGCGAAACAGATCGGCATCCGCGTTCTCGATCCCGCCGCGTTCCTTGCCGGCCATGGGATGTCCGGGAAGCACGCGGATTCCCGCCTCCGCGCCGAATACCATCCGCGCACGTTCGACGAACTTCACCTTGGTACTGCCGGTATCGGTAACCAGGGTGTCGGGGGAAAGCGTGGGGGCCAGCTTTTCGAAGGTGGAAAGTATGCCGCCAATCGGTGTGGCAAGAACCACGACGTCGCAATCCTGGACCGCTTGCCTTACGTCAGTGTCTCCGCGATCAATCGCGCCGCGAATGAGAGCAGCATCCAGCACCTCGGGCCGGTCGCAGCCAACCAAGGTCCCCCGGAAGCCCTGCTGGCGAAGGGCAAGTCCGAAAGAGCCGCCGATCAAGCCCGTTCCCACGATCGTGATCTGCCGAATCGCCATCGCCGTTTCTCTTCACAGAAGAAAGCTCGATAATGCCGAGTTACCCTATCGTCCGGCCCACCGCCGGAGCGATCATCCGCAACTGGTCCATGAGTTCGGAAAACTGTTGCGGATACAGCGACTGCGCGCCATCGGACAGCGCCTCGTCGGGCGACGGATGCACCTCGATTAGCAAGGCATCGGCCCCCGCGGCAAGCGAGGCACACGCCATGGGCGCAACTTTGTCACGCAATCCAGTTCCATGCGAAGGATCGGAGGTGATCGGCAGGTGCGACAGCTTGTGCACGACAGGAATGGCGGAGATATCGAGTGTATTGCGCGTGTAGGTCTCAAACGTGCGAATGCCGCGTTCGCACAGAATGACCTGGTAGTTGCCGCCCGACATGATGTACTCGGCCGAGAGCAGCATCTCCTCGATGGTCGCCGCGATGCCGCGCTTCAACAGAACCGGTTTGCGCACTTTGCCTACTTCGCGCAGCAAGTTGAAGTTTTGCATGTTGCGCGCACCCACCTGGAAGATGTCGATGTACGGCAGCATGAGTTCGATCTGCGAGATCTCCATCACTTCGCTGATCACTGCCATGCCGTAGCGGTCGCCAGCTTCCCGCAGAAGCTTCAGCGCCTCCAGTCCGAGCCCCTGAAACGTGTACGGCGAGCTGCGCGGCTTGAACGCACCGCCGCGCAAGACCTTGGCGCCGGACTTGCCCACCATTTCTGCCGCAGTAAACAGTTGCTCCTTCGACTCCACCGAGCAGGGGCCGGCCATCACGATCACTTCCTTGCCGCCGATCTCGACCCCGTTGGGAAGCTTGACGACGGTGTTGTGTTCGTGGAACTGGCGCCCCGCCAGCTTGTACGGCGCGCTGATACGGTGCACGCGCTCCACGCCCGGCAACACCTCGAGGTCACGCGTGTCGAAGTCGATGCGCTTGCCCACCGCGGCAAGCACACTCTGCCGCGCGCCCGTAGTGCGATGCACGGCAAAGCCCATCTTCATCAAGTGGTCCGTCACCCGCTGGATCTGGTCTTCACTGGCATGTTCCAACATCGCAACAATCATGGTCTCGCCCTTCGCCTTTCGCTCTTCGCTATTAGCTATTCGCTTTTCGCTATTCGCTCTTCGCTTTTAGCTTTCAGCTTTCAGCTCTTAGCCCTTAGCAATCGGAACTAACCTGTGACGGCTCCCACGCGTTCAAAACTAACCCCTAGCCCCTAGCCACTGCATTTCAGTCGTTCGGCTACAGCTCAGTCGCTTCTCCCTGATTTTCCGCTTCCGGGGACATCTCTTCGCGCTGAATTTGCCGCATCACGTCCACCAGGCGCTCGTAGACCTGGCGCAATTGCACATCTGACAATGGCCCCGCGTTGGCGCGCGCAATGTTCTGGAAGATGATCCTCTCGCGGTCCGGCTCATAAATGGGCATTGCTGAGTCGCGCTTGAGCCTGCCAATTTCGTGGGCGCACTGGGCGCGCTCGTTCATCAACCGCACCAGTTGGCGGTCAAGGTCGTCGATTTTCTGCCGCCAATCCTCGATGTCCATGGCCTATTGCCTCGTGCTCCCGCCGATTCGCAAACCTAACTTCTGCCTACGGCTTCCTGCGCGGTCCCGGTGAGGGAAGATAGGAATTCCGATACAGCCGCTGCTTCCCGCCCCGGATTTTGTTCGATCCTCT
>DATCCF010000087.1:0-4198 GCA_036511435.1 Terriglobales bacterium
CCGTGTGGCGCAGCAGCAAGTTTGAGATGGCTGGCGACCATAGGGTTCCTTCGACTCCGCGCTGCGCTCGTCGCTCAGGATGACACCCAAAAAACTACGCGCGCTCATGAATAATCCAGCTGAAGCGCCGCTCTACCCGTACCCGCCGGACTACACCAATTCTGAAACTGCTCTAGAGGTCCGCAGCCTGCCGGAAGATTGGCCCTGCGGGAGTGCAGAAGAGCAGATATACTCGTCGCGAAAAAGGGGGTACGTGGCTTCCATCGACATTAATCCGCAAGCGGCAAGTGCTTCCCACCACAATTTGTTCCTGACTGATTCGCCGGTGCGCGCTCTGCTGCTTGGTCTTCTGCTCGCCATGGCTATATTCGCCATTTATTGGCCTGTGCACAGTCACTCCTTCTCGGACCTCGATGACCCCAGGTACGTAACCCAGAACCCGCACATCCAGAACGGCCTAACGCTGAGCACCGTGCTGTGGGCGTTTACCCACGGGTATGCCGCGAACTGGCATCCGGTGACCTGGGTCTCGCACGCGCTCGACATCGATATGTTCGGGCTGGATCCTGCGGGCCCTCACGATGAGAACGTGCTTTTTCATGCACTGGATGCGGTGCTGCTGTTCTGGGTGCTGAGACGGCCACGGGATACGACGGGCGCAGCTTCATGGTGGCGGCGCTGTTTGCGATCCATCCCCTCAACGTCGAATCGGTAGCTTGGATCGCCGAACGCAAGACGATGCTGAGCACATTGTTCTGCCTGCTGGCACTGGGCGCCTATCGCTGGTATGCCAGCAAGCCGGGTGCCGGCCGTTACCTGGTAGTGGCAGGTTTGTTCGTCCTGGGATTGATGTGCAAGCCGCAGGTCATCATGCTGCCCGTGGTCCTGCTGCTATGGGATTACTGGCCGCTGCAGCGGATGTTCGCGGACGATCGGCAATCGTCATCTGGAACGGCGGAGGTCATCCCGGAGAAAAGTTTCTGGTGGCTGGTAAAAGAGAAGGTGCCGCTGTTCTTCATCTGCCTGGTGGACGCGGCGGTCACCCTGGTCGCGCAACATGCCACCGGCGGAGCGCAACCGTACTCCCTGTGGATCAGGACAGAGAACGCGATCGTCTCCTATGCGCGCTATGTCGAAAAGGCGTTTTGGCCGTCGAACCTGGCGCTGTACTATCCGCATCCGGGCAGGACCCTGCATTGGTGGCAAGTGGGGGGAGCGTTCCTTCTCTTGCTGATCGTCACCGGACTAGCGGCGCGCGCCCGGCGGCATCGCTACCTCATTGTGGGATGGTTGTGGTTCCTGATCATGCTAGTCCCCATGATCGGCCTGGTGCAGGTGGACGTGCAGGGGATGGCCGATCGCTACGCTTACGTGTCCTTTGTCGGATTGTTCCTGATGGTCTGCTGGGGCGTGGCCGACTGGGCTGCCGAGCGGCGTATGCCGAAGGCGTTGCTGCCGGCGGCCAGCGTCGCGGCTTTGTTGGCTCTGTCGGTGGTTACGTACCGGCAGATCGGGTATTGGAGCAGCGATGTGTCGCTATGGGCGCATTCGGCGGAGGTGACGAGCGGGAACTGGAAGGCCGAGTACCGGGTAGGCACGGCGCTCGATGCGGACGGACAGCACCAAGCTGCGATGCAACACTACTTGCGGGCCGCCGCGATTAATCCCTTCGACCCGTTTACCAACCTGAACATTGCGATGCATGAGCATCAGAATGGGAACCTCGTAGTCGCCATCGAGTATTACAAGAAGGTGCTGCCGCAGGCGTGGAACTCCGACCAAAGGAAGCAGGCGCTAACCAATATGGCCAACGCCTATCGCCAGCTTGGGGATACTGCCAGCGCTGACCAATGCATGGCTTCGATCAAGACACTCCCACAGCGGACCGTGGACTGGCAAGGGGCGTGGTGGAAGCAAGTTCTTCCCATGATTCGCGCGTACTTCCACCGCGGCGCATCGCCGCCTGAGAAGCATTGAAGCCAGTGGCGGCGCGCATGGATAGATGGTTCAACCGGTGAGCGAAGCGAAGATGCGGTTGGACAACAGCATCGCGAAGGCGGTGCCGTGCGAGTAGACACCACAAGGACAAAACGCCAGCGAAAACACGCATGGATAGACGGGAGCGTGCCTATCTGATCAGTCGTAGCTCCGCACGAAGGGTGGCAGGCAAGGCGATTCGCTTGCGAACCACCACTACGGATGACGCCTGCTTAGACCCAAACACGCATGATCGCCAAGCCTGCTCGCGCTGGCCGCCTTCCACGATCAGCTCAGCCACCTGCCCAATCCGCCACACCTCGGGCGCCGTTTGCTGCACATCCGCCCCGACATGCCAGAATTGTTCAATCAAATGCTCGCCGGGCGGCCCTTCTAATTCGTCGAGGATGTTGAACGTATTACCGTCAAGGAACCGGACTGTTCGCTTGTGGGTGAAACCATTGTAGTGGCAGACCGCAACCGCGTAGTCTTCCTCAGGAGTAGTTGAGAACTCCAGCAGGCGCACTTCGGGCTTATTGGTCCATCGGAAAGCTCCGGTTGGGACCGCCTGATCGTTACCATCTATTCGAACCGTGTTGTGCGCCGTGGTCCCCCGAAAGATTTCTCGCCATTGCAGATCTGTGTAGGTATAGGTGCCCGGATCGACGAGTATCTCCTGGCCTCCGCTCCACATGACCAGGGACAGGGTGTCGGAGTGACTGTGACCGGCACTCCAGGGTCCAAAGGGGCCAGCGTCGAACAGCACGGAGACATCACCGCGATTCATAACGACTAACCCAGAATCAGGAAACACTCGAGAGTGGCGAGGGACAGCCGGTCTCCCAAGCTGCGTACATTTCTGGGGACCGAGCCACCACAGAGCAACTTCCTGTATGTCTCGATTCGAATACGGAAACACCGGTTTATCCAGAACCACAGATGCGGCTGCGATGGTGCCACGGGCAAATTGGGTCCGCTTCCCAAAGGGGTGGAACACCCGCCCTCCATCATCGTCCCCCAGTAGAGGGAGGTCTCCGTTCGCATTAACGATGGATGCGAGGAATTCAGTCATCCTCAAAAGTCCATTGCGATAGTCGTCCGTTACGTCTTCCAAGACGGCGTGTAGCAGAAAGAAGTCCAGCGCATAGACGTGGTAGTAAGTTGACTGCTCGAAGTGGCTTCCGTCGCTCTTCACTTGGGCGGTCATTTGATCCCGCACGATTTCGCGGCCGAGCTCTCGCCAATATTTTGACCTGGGAAATTCGGGGAATAATCGGCCAATGGCATGCAGTGCGATGGCTTCACCTAGCAAATGTGTATTGGGTGAAAAGTAAATTGACAGATTGTATTGCAAATATAATCCGTGACGGTAGAGTTGAGCGAGAAAGCGTTGCTGCAACCCAGAGGACATCTGCGGACCAAGCAAATGCCATATCCAAATCCACGCCAGCGCTCGAAACCCAACTTCAAGCGCGCTAGTCCAGTTGATTCCCCGCTGGAATGGATTGTCCGTCCACCAATGCTCCAATTGGCGAACCGCTTCATCGAAGTAGGCGGTCGATCCAGTGATAGCAAATGCTTGGGCAAGCAAGACCAAATGTTGATGGCGGTTGATTTCCCAAATCCATTTGTGGTCGCCGCACGCGAGGAGATCGAGGTAGGGTATAAATCGGAAATACTTCCGTGGAGTTTCAATGTCTCGCAGTGGGTCGCGCCGCCAAGCCACGACCGTGCCGTAGTCGATTTCTGTACCGAACACCGGGATTCGGCCTAGCAAGATCTGGTCAGCCAAGCGCACCAGATCGACCCCATACGGGGTGCCGCGAGTTGCCGCCGCTATGGCGCTCGGAGAAGGGAGCAGTTCCAGCGGCGCGGTAGCGCGAAGCTCCCGGTGGCGCGGAACAAAATAAAGAACAGCATTCGCCGTCTCCTGCCGCAGACGGAACAAGAGTTCTCTGTAGCTTCGCATTTCGCTTAGCGGAATCTCATCTCAGTTGTCCGGGACGCCCAGTTCACACTCCCGCCATTTTCGCTATCGGTCCCCCGTCGGACGAGCGCGTTACATTGATGACCGGAATATCGTACCTGGCAATGGTTTCCCTCGCCAGAGAAGTCGCCTCCTGGGTGACCACAATTACCTCGGCCCAATCCAAAACCGCCTCGAGACTCTTCTCCATACATCGCTCGATGTGCGGTAGCGAACTCAACAGGAATGCTTGGT
>DATCCF010000088.1:0-46361 GCA_036511435.1 Terriglobales bacterium
GCTTCCGCGATACTCTCTCCAGAACGTTTTCAATTATTCCCAGCGGCAACGTCTGTTCCCTGACGCGAATCAGTGAACATTCACGTCAATCAGAGCTTGAGCCGCTCTTCTACGCGGATGAGGCGGTTGTCTATGTCCACCGCGTTGCTGGTAAGATTGTCGAACTTTTGATCGAAGCGGCTGAAGCGCAAGTTCATGTCGGAGCGCAGATCGCGAATGCCGGTGTTTTGAAAGTAAAAGCCAACGAGAATCACAACCAATGGCAGGCACAGCGCGGTGAAAAACTGAGCATTGCTCATAGAACTATTCTAGGCCTCCACTCAAAGCCGCTTTCTGGGCATTGCCCTCGGCTGCCGGAGCAGCGCCAGGCTGCCCTGGCTGCTTGGGAGCGTACTTGGAGGCGCACTTGGCTTGAATATTGGTGGCGTGGAAGACGCCATCGCGTCCGTACTTTCCTTCCGCCAGGGCCTGTGCATTATCTTTGAAGGTATCGGGCGGCGCTTCGCTCCCGCTGTAAACCACTGGCAGGGTGCGGTCCTGCTCCATCAGCAGGAATTCCAGGTGTGTTCCCTGGCGCTTAATGGACCCGGGCTCAACGTTTCCGGCCACGCGCAGCCGTTTGCTGTACGCGCCATTGCCCATGCCGTTCAGTTCCTTGATGGTGACATAGTAGCTCTTGCTGTCCTGCACGCCGGTGTAGGCGAGATAGCCGAGAGCCACAATAATTACGACGATCACCGCGCCGAAGCGCACGTACCTGCGTCCCTGATCTGACATTGAGATCTAAACCCTCTGAGCTGCTGAATGCCTGACTGCGGAAGCGTTAGGCTTCCGCCCAATGGTTTAAGGATACCGCTTTTGACAGCACAGTGCCATGTGATTCACATCACATCGGCGACTTTCCCCATTGGGTACGGCAGAAACAAGCTGGCCCAGGCTTTCCGGAGGACGGTTAAGCGGCGCCGCGATGGCGGTTTGCCTCGGCCAGGCTTGATCGCACCAGTTCGATCAAATCGGGCGGTGGGAAGGGCTTGGCCCGGAAGACGACCTCTAGCCCTTCGTACTCGGAGACGGCGTCTGGCAGGCCACTGAGCACGACGATCGGGATCCAATTGTTTTCCGCTCGGATTCTGCGGACTAATTCCGGCCCGCCACAGCCCGGCATCAGGTGATCGGTGACGATCACCCCAATGCGATTACGGATGATGCGGAGCATAGCCAGGGCGCTTTCGGCGCTGGTAGCTACGGACACCTGGAACCCGGCCCTCCGCAGGACCGCTTCGCGGACGCTCAGTTGTACTGGATTGTCGTCAACGAGTAGAACCTGGTTCAAAAATCCATCTCCTGCACCTCTTCCCGGAGCACTGTTGCCGAAAACGCAAAGCCACAAGGACGGGGTACACAACCAGATACTCAGAAAGACTTCCTCCGACATGCACCAACCAGATACTCGCGACCAGAATGTGACGCAACCGCGGTCAGCCGCGAAGGAAGGCACTTCCCGCGCGGCGCGCCGCTATCTTCGAACGCAAATGGTCACTGGCTGATGCAAGACCAAGATCTGGCTCACCAAAACCCAAGAATGACTGCCGACTACCTCAAGGCCCTAAGCGGTGCGCTGCTGACCGCAAACCTCTTCCTTCGCTCGTAACCAGTCCTGCTCGGGAGAACCGCCCTTGCCTTCGCGTTGCAAGTACAGCTCATAGGCGCGAGCGCGGACCTTCTCCTCCACTACCGGCGAGGCTTGAGACGCATGAGCGAATTGGGGCGTCGTCGTCACCGGTTGCGCTGCCTGAGTGGCGTTTCCGTTCTCAGGCTGAGTACCATTCCCGACCTCGGGAGTAGTCTTGCGGCTCCGTTTTTTCGGCGTGGTGCCATCATTGGCTCGTGTTGCTTTCGGCATTGTACTTGACTCCTAGACCAAGAAATTTGCAGCTGGTCCGCGCTCAACTGACAGTCGCGGCCGATCACTACTGCTTCAACTATAAACGAATCGGATGCGGTTATGGAGCGCCAAGAACCTTTTTCCACAACTTTATGCAACTCAAATGAACATTCTGTTACTGATCACAGGTTGCTATCGTTTCAATGCTCTTTGTTGTCCAATAGGGGTTGGGAGCTCGACGGTTCAGGAACCAAGCTTCCCGCGCTTGCGTATAACTTAAAGGGGGCGGAGCCCCGGTTCACCCCGATGCTATTTTTCGAGACTCTGCGACAGATGTTGCGAACCTTGTGGGCGCACAAGCTGCGCTCCTTCCTGACCATGTTTGGCATTGCCTGGGGAGTGGGATCTCTATTGCTGCTGGTGGGATTGGGAGAAGGATTTCGCTCGGGCAACCGGCGCGAACTGAACTCGCTCGGGGAAGACATCATGTTCATGTTTCCCGGACGGGCTCCCGCGGTGGCGGGCAACATGAGTTCCGGCCGCGAGTACCGCCTCACCTACAAGGACTACCTTGATGTTCAGCGCGAAGCCCCGCACGTCCGCGCGGTTGCGCCCGTGCTAAGAAGGCAGGACATTCGCGAAGTCAGCGACTACGGCAACACCAACGGCGAGGTCGTCGGCGTTCCACCGCACTTCAACACGATTCGCTACCTGCCGCTCGATAGTGGCCGCTGGCTCAATGACGCTGACGATACCCAGAAGCGCTTCGTGTGCGTGGTCGGGGACGAGATGGTGAAGAACCTGTTTCCCGGCGGTAGAACCGCAGTCGGCAGCGCCATCCTGCTGAATGGCATTCGCTTCGAGGTTGTCGGAGTCGTACAGCGCGTAGGCCACGGCGATGACAACTCCACTAACAACCGGGTGCTCCTTACTTACACAATGATGCACCAGTTCTTTCCGCTGGCCGGAGAACAGCAGTTGGATGCCGTGTCGTTCTTGAACTATCGGCCGCGGGTGCGCGACGAGCACGCCATCGCCCGTCAGGAAGTGCGAAAGATCGTCGCCCGCAATCACGGCTTCGATTGGCGCAATGAAGATGCCTTCGAGGACTGGGACACCGTCAAGAACGCGGAGACAGTGGGCAAGATCTTCGACGTGATGGATATTTTCCTGGGCGGCGTTGGCCTGGTCACGTTGACTCTGGGCGCGATTGGCATCGTCAACATCATGCTGGTCGCGGTGAGCGAGCGGACCCGCGAGATCGGCTTGCGTAAAGCGCTGGGCGCAACCAACCATAGCATCCTGTTGCAGTTCTTTCTGGAGGGTGCCTTTCTCACCCTGATGAGCGGAGCCATCGGCATGGGCGGCGCTGCGCTACTGATGCACCTGATGAGCGGCATGGGAAAGGTGCCAGGGTTCGATCCTCCGACCATGTCGTACCTGTCGGCGACGGTCGCCATTGGAACGCTGGCACTGGTCGGAATTTTCGCCGGACTTTATCCCGCACGCAAGGCCGCAATGTTGCAGCCCGTAGAAGCCCTGAGGCAGGAGTAGTTATGGTCAAAGATCTGCTGACACAGGCCTACGGCGCCATGCGCCACAATCGGCGACGCACTGCGTTGACCATGCTGGGAATGGCTTGGGGAATCGCGACGGTGGTTCTGCTGCTGGCCTACGGCGCCGGATTCGGCCGCGCCATCGAGGTCATCTTCGCCAATTGGGGAACGCGCATTATCGGCGTCTTTCCCGGGCGCACTTCCCAGCAGGCCGGCGGGCAAAAGGCCGGCACCAAGATCAGGTTCACTTTCGAAGACATCGATCGCATTGTGAATGCTGCCCCTCTCGTGCAGCGCATCACCCCGATGGTGGAGAAGGACTGCGTTGTGCAACAGGATGTTCGCACCTACACTCTTCCTATCAACGGCGTTTATCCCAGCATGTTCAAGATTCAGGCTTTGACGCTGGGCGAGGGCCGCCTGATGAACGAGGACGACGAGTTGTCGCGCGCGCGGGTAGCGGTCATCGGCTCCGAGGCCAAGACCAAGCTATTCTCCGGCCAGCCCGCTCTGGGCCAGTACGTGCGCATTGACGGTATCAGCTACCGGGTTGTGGGCGTTCTTGCGCCGCATATGCAAGAGGGCGATGACAGCATCAACAAAGTGATCTATATTCCCTTCAGCACCATGAGCGATTTCAAGGACACGCATTACCTGGACGGCATCTGGCTCGACTACGAAGGCAATGAATATGAGTTGGTGGAGCACCAGGTGCGCGCAGTTCTCGCCCAGCAGTACAACTTCAAGCCCGACGACAAGCGCGCTGTGTTCGTCTTCAACATGATGCGCCAATTGAAGCAGTTCCAAATCATAACGGCGGGCTTGCAGGTTCTGCTGGCCTTCATCGGGACGCTGACCCTGGGCATCGGCGGCGTGGGGCTGATGAACATCATGCTGGTATCGGTCACCCAGCGCACGCGTGAGATTGGCGTGGAAAAGGCCCTCGGCGGCCGGCGCCGCGACATCCTGTTTCAGTTCCTGGCAGAAGCCCTGGCGATCACCTTTGCCGGCGGCATCGCCGGCATCGCCATGGCCTATGCGATTTCGATTGGCGTGGGCCGTCTCACCTTCTACAGTGCGGTTGCCAAGAATGCCGAAGCCGCCGACATCCGGCTGATTATCGATCCCAAGATCGTCTTCATTGCCACCATTATTCTGACGTTGGTGGGCCTGGTCAGCGGAATGCTGCCCGCCATCAAAGCCTCGCGGCTCGATCCCATCGAAGCGCTGAGGTACGAGTAGGCACCCCGTCTAGCTTTCACCCCGGTTAGAATAGAAATCTAACTTTATGATCCGATCAATTGTGTTCCCTCGCATTGCCGGGAAGTCGCTGGAGGAGTTACAGCCTGCGCTGGAGTTGTTTCGCGCCCTGGGTTTCGCACTGGGCAATGAGTGGCATGAGGGCGGAAACCACGGAATCGAGATGCTGGCTCCAAGCGGAGGCATTGAGTTCCTTGCCGCCGCGGATGCGCCCAGCGTCGATGCGATGGTGGAAGTCTCCGATGCCGACGGCGCATGGCAGATCGCTAAAAAGCTTGGCGTGACCATCCGTCGCGAGATCGGCGATACGCCTTACGGCGCGCGGCTCTTCGAAGTGGAACTGAGTGGGCTTCGCGTTGGGTTCCTGACGTACGCGAGAAAAGCTGGAGAGAGTCGCGGGCTGGAAGCTTCGCTGAATGCGGCCGGAAAGCAGTTCGCTATCGTGGCGAGCCGCTTTAATTCGTTCATTACCGAGCGTCTGCTGGATGGCGCGCTGCTGGCGTTGCGGCAATGCGGAGCGAATCCAGACGACATCACTATCGTTCAGGTGCCGGGGGCCTTCGAGATTCCCGCCGCGGCACGACAGCTTGCGCAGAGCGGACGCTACCATGCCATCGTCTGCATCGGCTGTCTCTTGCGCGGCGGTACCCTGCACTATGAGGTGATTGCCAACGAAGTAACACGCGGAGTGGGTCAGTCGGCGCAGGAAACCGGAGTCCCGCACGCCTTTGGAGTGCTTACCTGTGACACCCTGGAGCAGGCCATCGACCGCGCGGGATTGAAGGCGGGCAACAAAGGATTCGAGGCTGGCCTGGCGGCAGTGGAAATGGCGTCATTGCGGCAGCAGGTTGTCGGGCACGTGGCCAGTACAGCGGACGGAAAGCGATGACCAAGGCCGGCACTCGCAGGAAGTCGCGCGAATTGGCGCTGCAGATGTTGTTTCAAATGGAAATGGGAAAGCAGAATCCCGATCAGGTGCGGCAATCGTTCTGGAGTGAACGCCAGGACCTCGATGACAAGGTGCGCGGCTTTGCCGACGACCTGTTCGGTATGGCTGTCGAACGCGGCGAGGAGATCGACCAGTTGATTGAGCGCAACGCGGAGCATTGGCGGATGGACCGCATGGCCGCGGTGGATCGCAATCTTCTGCGCGCTGGGGTGGCTGAGTTCTTAGGATTCCCGGAAACGCCGCGTGCGGTCGTGATCAATGAAGCCCTGGAGATTGCGCGGCGTTTTTCCACGCCCGAGTCCGTGCACTTCATCAACGGCGTACTCGACAGCGTGGCCCGCGAACTGGGAGAAGGCAAGAAGAAGACAGAATGAAAAGCAACGTTCGGGTAGTGCGGACCTTCAAGTCCGCGTTCAAGCCTTTTGCTTAATGATTCCAGAGTCGGCTTCACAGGCTGCGGAAAAACCCTGTGCAAAACCGTGGAGTGTACTTCTTGGTGGAAGCCCCCGCATTTATGCGGGGGAAGGAGCGCTTCAGCGCTCCGGAAAAGTTCGGCTTTGAGCACGCGCTTTAGCGCCGGGGATCGAGAATCCCGGGGCTAAAGCCCATTTCAAAATCGCCCCCTTTTACGCTGGACTAAAGTCGAGATCCCATGCTGAAGCAGGGGGCTTCTACCAAAAACCTTCCCTCGAGTTTTCTCGCAGCCTTAAGCTAGGTACCGATCTCAAGGCCCATCCTACGCAGCCATCCCCGGCGACTTTCCAGCAGCTTGCTTAGAGCAGTTTAAGAATTACTGTAGTCGAGCGAGCACGGGTAGAGCGGCGCTTCAGCGCCGCGTTCCCGCTGATCCTTCACCTCCGAGCCGGCTTCAGCCGGCGGCACCTAGACTACACAAATAACTAAACCGCTCTAGTCAGCGCCAGCGCATCGTGGAGTGCAGTTGCAAGCTGCACAGCATTCCCCCGGGCGGCTATGTGCATGTACATGACCCTTGGGCTTTCATGCAGCAAGTGGTTGTGAAGGGCCGTCTGCTCGATGCCGCCCTGCTGCAGTTTCAGCATCACGGGTTCGACCTCACCTTCACTGAGAACCAGATCGCCCATGACCATAACCTGGCCACCCATTCTCTTGAATGCCAGCCACGAACCCAATGCCAGTGGAGCGCTGATCAGAGTGCCATCCACGGTTACCTGCATGTCGGTGCGCGGCATGCCGAACTTGTAAACGTCTCCGGGCTGCAACTTGCCGGCACGGCCGAGTGCGGTTTCCACCTGTTTCCACTCGGCACTTGCGCCCGGTCCGCTGTTGGTTTGCGCCCGTGTGCCTGCTTGCACGAGCGCGATGAAAAGGTACGCTAAAACTGTCCAATCAGAAATTTTCTGTGTGTGAACTGACCGCATGTCACTCTCCTTGTTGTTTATCTTGCGGAAATGTTAGCTGAGGTTGAGGAACGAACAACCAACTCCTCCGGAGGTTTCAGGTGGCGGAAGTTGCGATAGAGCAGCAGGTCGTAGGCGATTTTCAGCGTCCCGCCGATGACCACCGGCGCTGAAAACGCAAGCCGTTGCATCACAAGTCCAGACAACGCCGCCGCCGCTGCCCACGCACCAGTTCTGGTGACGTTCGTAATCCCGCTGGCGTACGGACGTTCCTGTGGTTTTACCAGCGCCGCCACATAGGACTGCCGCGTCGGCACGTCCATCTCTACGAAGATCTCTCTGAGAAGAAACAGCGCGATAGCCAATTTTGGGCCGGTGGCGAGTGGCACGGTGATAAGAAAAATGCTCGATGGCAAATGGGTGAACACCATCGTGTTCACAAGCCCGATTCGTTATGCTATCCACGCCGCTCCCAGATGCGAAGCGGCGTTCAGCACATGGACTGCGAAAAACAAAATCCCCAGCTTCTGCTCGCCGATGCCAAAGCGGTGAAAAAACCAATACGCAACCAGCGCGTCAGTAAGAAAGCCGCCACCGAATGCGTCAATCGCGAACAACGCTGCGATTCGATGGACGATCCTCCGGCTTTGTAGTGAAACGGTGGGTTCCTGCCTGGCGGGTTCCTGCCTGTGCGTTAGCTGGCTTTCCACGGGAAGCAGAAGATACAAACCTGCGATGACAACGTGAAGGCCCGTGTATCCCAGGAAGACATAACGGTATGCAGCGACTAAGTCCACATGCGACCAGAGGCTCACCGCCAGGGGTAGAGCGGCCCCAAGGGCGCCGATTGCTCCGCCGCTGTCGAGCAAGACGTTGTACCACGACAACCCCCAAGTTCGACTTCGTTCGGGAACAAGGCCCGGGATGATGGCCTGTTCCAGCGCAAACGCCGCACTTCGGTCGGTCCCCATCCCATTCACCATGCCTATGAAAACCAGAAGCAGCAGGACCGGAAAGGATGGCAGGGCCGCGAGTGCGCCGCCGCCGACTGCCGCAAGCAATGACAGAGCCACAAGAGAGGTCCTGTACCCAACTCGCGACCCGGCCCACGCGACCACTGCCGTTGCGGCACACGCTCCCAGCAATCCAGCGCCGATTGCGACCCCGATGCCGGTGGCGCCGACGCCAACACGCGAGAGGTACACGGCGAGAATGACACCGAGCAAACCAACTCCAAGCGAGCGCAGGAATCCCGCCACATAGATCAATAGAAGCGTGCGTGAGAGCCGCATCCCTAACTCTCCGACCGGCGGGCGTATTCGTAGAGCGCATCATAGATCGGGAACCCTCGCGCCAGCCGCTCTTCGTCGCTCAGTTGCATCGCCGCGAAACCTTCGGCGATTGCTCGCAGCCCCAATCCTTCCGCCGCGACCGATTCCTGGCCTTTCACATCGGCTGCACGAACAATCAGCGCCAGCCGCGCCAATCCTGGAGTCTGCAGCTTATAGTCGGCGATGATGGCCTCAAAGCTGCACATATCCCCACGGTGATTCAGCTTGACTTCGGGAATCTTGGGGGCGTCGAACGGAACTGCCTGCTCGGCGTTCGCGATATTCAGCAGCTGATCTTCCTCGACGAAGAGAAATTGGGCTTCGGGATCGACAAAACGCCTGATCAGCCACGGACAAGCGACTCGGTCCACTTTGACGTTTTTTCGAGTGATCCACTTCAAGCGACACCTCCTACTGCACTTGGCACCTACCTGGCAGCGCGCTCGAACTTGCACTCCTCAGGCTTCTTGTCGAAGCGCAATCCCTGAAATACCGGAGCGCGCATCTTGGTTCCGCCGCTTTGCCCCTCGTGCGTCCATTCGGAGAACTTGATTTCGGCAACTAGTTCGGGCCTCACAAAGTGGACCGGCCTGGTGCTATCCACTTTGCCGAAGAACGGACTGCGCTTGATCTCCAGCGCGTGCATCTGCTTCCACAAAGCTGCGTGCGAGGCTTGCGTGAAGCCGCTGCCAGCGTGTCCGACGTGAATCAGGCGACCCTGATCGTCGTAGAGGCCGAGCACGATGGAACCAAAGTTTTCGCGTGAGCCACGCGGGTCGGTGTAGCCGCCAATCACGCACTCCTGCCGCTTGACGATTTTGATCTTCAGCCAGTCACTGCTGCGCTTTTGCACATAAGGACTGCTGCGGCGCTTGGCGACGATGCCTTCCAGTTCGCGTTGTGCCGCCGCTTCAAACAAGGCTATGCCGTTTCCAACGTAATGGTCGGAGTAGCGAACGAGGTCGCCCGGCGCCAGTATGGAGGCCAGTAGCTCCTTGCGTTGCTCCAGTTCGGCTTGCATCAGGTTGTAGCCGTCAAGGTAGAGCAGATCGAAGACGTAATACACCACGGGAACATCGTCGCGGGTGCGACGAATGCGACGGCCGCCTTCGCCAACCCCCGTCCGCTGCTGCATCAGGCTGAACGAAGGCCGTCCCTCGGCATCGAGCGCGACGATCTCGCCATCCAGAATTGCCGTCCGTGCGTTGACGGAATCTGGGAGCGAGCACAATTCGGGATACGCTGCGGTCATATCGTTCTGGTTGCGCGAAACCAGGCGCACCGAGCCACTCTCCAGGAAGGCGATGGCGCGATAGCCGTCCCACTTGATCTCGTAAAGCCACTCCTGGCCGTTAAACGGCTTGTCCACAAGAGTTGCCAGCATAGGATGAATAACCCGGGGCATCGGCGTTTTGTGACCAATACGTGCTGGGTGGGGATTCGGGCTATTCCTGTGTCCGTCGCCGGCTAAGAGTTTTTTTTTACTCTGCTCGAGGAGGCGCTGGTGGAATGCGTGGTTTTGCCCGGCTTGCGTTTCGCAGCGGCTGGGTGCCCCATCCAAGCTTCTTTTGCTTGGGCGGGACTCGTCGGCGCGCGTTTCGCGGCAACCCTCTTCGCCGTGACAGAGGACGACTTGGAGGCTGCGGATTTCTTCCCGGCTTTGGCCTTCTTCGCGTCAGCTTTCGCGATCGATTCGGCGAGCCAGTCGTTCTTCTTCGTGGCGCCACCCACCGACGCCTTTCGACTGCTCTTCCACTCCGCCGAGCCTTGATCGCCGGCGATCTCGTCCATCGTGCGCTTGGTCAGCACCGAGTAGTCATACTTGTCGATGTCGTAGCCTTCCTGCACGTAGGCATCGCGATGCTTGATCAGCAGCCACTCATTTCCTTTGCTTCCCGGCCGGCGCGACTTCATGTGCACCAGCGCGAAGTCGCCTTTCAGCTTCTTGCCGTCGAGCCGAAACTTCAGGTCGCCCTTGCGCAGCATCTCCGCGGCATCCCCTTGCGGCTGCCAGGTACCCATGTCCCACACCATGACGGTGCCCGCCCCGTAATTGCCGGCCGGAATGATGCCCTCGAAATCGAAGTACGAAACGGGATGATCTTCCACCTGCATGGCCAAGCGCTTGTCGGTGGGGTCGAGCGACGGCCCTTTGGGCACGGCCCACGACTTCAGCACGCCCTCCATTTCGAGCCGGAAATCATAGTGCAGGCGGGTGGCGCGGTGCTTCTGTACCACGAAGCGGCGGCGTTCGCCGCGTTCTACCTTCGCGGGAGGTTCGGGTGTCTGTTTGAAATCGCGTTTGCGCTGGTACTCTTCGAGTGCCATATGCCACTTAGATGAACACGACGGAGAGGCGTGCTGCAATCCCTCTTGGCAGGCGGCCGTAAAGTGGTACTTTCGCTGCATCCCAACCACAATGAGCTCACGTTTTTCTGTCGCACTAGGCGGGAATTCATTCTATGCTTACGCAACACTGGCAAAGATACTCTATGGGTTGAACGTTGCAGGAGGTGGAATATGGGGCGCCCCTCTTCCGAGCTTTATCTCGGTGAAACCATCGATCGGGGAAATTGCCGTTTCTACGCGAGAATGGCAGGACGCGTTCAAGGCTATGTGTTTTTGGGACTCCTGCTGCTGCTGCCACTCTCGCGGGCAGAGGGGCAATGCAATCCCGAAACCGGCAACAACTGCCAAAAACCACAAGCTCCCCAAGCGCCGAGTGAGCCCAGCCGGACTGTGATCTTCGTCCCACCGCCGATGGATCCGGGATGCCTCGGCTCGATGTCGCGACCCGAAGGGGACTACGAAAAACGTGCCGACATGCTGGACAAACACGGGCCGCAACTGCCGCCGATATTCAGCATGAGCACCTTTTCGATCATGGGATTTTCCAAGGGGAATTGGCCGGTAGTAATCGACTATGTGTTAGAGCAGGATAGTTTGCTGCTGGTGGTGATCGCTCCCGAAGGACAAAAACCCCAGATTTTTCGCCTCGACGGCAAGAAAGGACACTGGCAAACCAAGATTCAACTCCCCCCGGAAATCGGCGACCAACTGCGAGTTTCGGAGTACCTGGTGCAGACTCTGGACAACAACATCGGACAAGTCTCCCCCGCGCATATGCACATTCACGGCATAGCGGTTGGTAACAAAGCAGTGGGATCGATCGGCATCGATCAGGTGAGTTTCTCGCCCGCCAGTATCCGATTGGACCAGCATCAACGGGCGCAGTACAGTTTCCACTCCATGTTCGATTTCAAGAACACGGAAGTGACGTTTGTCCGCCTGGCCAAGTCCAGCATCGGTGAGATTATCGCCGCCTCGGTTGGCAGTAAGTCGATGGGAAGCGTAAATCAGAATGCCCAGAAAAATGGAGAGTGGGATGGAAGCGTCAAGCCTCCGGCGACCTTGAAAAACTACCCTCCGGAGCTGCAGCAATGGCTCCAGCTTCCGGTCGGACAACACGCGCTGCAGGTGCGCGCATGGTTTGGAATAAAGGATGGCGGCGATTGGGTCACAGCGCTGTCCGAGACGCTTGTTTCCGTTGAGTAAAACCAGATGCCTGAAGCG
This sequence comes from Terriglobales bacterium, assembly GCA_036511435.1. Lineage (GTDB taxonomy): Bacteria > Acidobacteriota > Terriglobia > Terriglobales > Acidobacteriaceae > Bog-257. Next base: position 11,934 of record DATCCF010000088.1, read on the forward strand.
CGCCAGCAACAAAGTGGGTCGGCTGAAATTCCCCCTGAACAGCCAGACTCTGTAACCAAGAGCCCCACAGAGCCCTCATGGAGGACAGGGATAGCTCAAAAGGTCGCAGCCCTGACGTGTCTGATCGCGGCTGCAGCCCTGGTGTCTTACCTGGTGAACATTCCCGTCGGTGAGGTGGGTGGACAATTTCCCGCGACGGTTCGAGCGCGCGCCGAAATAGTAAGTTTCGACAATCCCGGATTGGTGGACGGCGGCATCTTCTCGTTTGGGTATACAGCCCCAACGGAAGCTGAAAAAGTGCTACTGGATGCTTACTTCGATAATGCCCACCTTTCCCCGCAAACCCTGCAAGCCCTGCACGCGCTGCGAGTCGACGCTCCCTCCTCCAGCGCTTCGATCACCTACTTGACGAGCACAGTGAGTCATGGCGCATGCAGCACTCAACTGGAGGCACAGCCGACCGGCCCACATCTGTCGTCGATTCAATTCTCGCAAACCAGTAGTGACTCCCTTGAGGGGTATAGAAGCCTTGGGGCCAGCTTTGATGGGACCGATACTGAGGTGGTGCTCACTTCCCAAGGAGCTCTTCAGGACATCCTTTCCCCTTGCCGGGTGGAGTTGTCCGTCGGAGACTGGAAACAGGTGACGGCGGGATTTGTGCCTATCAAGATCTTGGTTCCTGCCGGCGCACACTTTCGGTTCCGCTGGCAAAATTTGAATGAAAAGTCGAGCACTTGGGAAAACAAAGGCGCAGCGCTGCCTCTGGTGCAGTTTGGGTCCTTAGCAACCGACGAATTTACGGCCAGTGCCATCAAAATCAGCACCGTCAACCTGAAAAATGGCGCGACGAATGCACCGCGCCTCGAAGCGCTCGGCGAAAAACAATCGCCCCTGACCGTGGAGTCTTTCGCCATCAACAAGAATCAACTGGGAGATAAAGGCGTCCGGAAAGGGGAGGGTGCAGAAGGATGGGAAGGTTGTCACCAAGACCGACGTTTTAGAGACGGTCACCAAGAACCCCATTCTCTCTGCAGTGTTCGGCGCGGGAAAGCTGGCTCTGATCGGATGGGTAAAGCGCGCGTTCTTCCCGCCCCGGCGCAAGTCGGAGGCTTGAGCGGCTGATGTTATCCGGTACGGCTTTGCGTTCCTGCGCGCAGGTTTGGTAGATTGGAAGAATTGAGTCTCAAGCTTGGGCGCTTAACTCAGCGGTAGAGTGCCATCTTCACACGGTGGAAGTCACAGGTTCGAATCCTGTAGCGCCCACCAACATATCTGCTTACCGCACAGCCACTTACGGGCGGCTGTCGTTTCTTGCCGGCAAAACTCCAGCCCGACGCCAACCCGATGGAGGTCACTGAGCGGCCTCCGACGCCGGCTTGGCTGCCAGCAACTGCTCCATGTACTGCCGCTGGGCATCCAACGCCTTGGGGAAATTTCCGTGGGTGTAGACGGCGGTCATCTCGGGCTTGCTGTGACGAAGTAGGGTTTGGGAGACCGTGATGTCCTTGGTGGTCTCGTTCGCCCACGTGCTCAAGCTGTGGCGAAACCGGTGCCAGCCAAAACTCTCACCCTTGGCTACCAACCCCAGAGCCACGACGGCTGGCTTAACGAAGTCGGCGTTCATCGTCTGACCCCACAGCGGTTGCTTTCCCTTCAGCTTCGACGAGGCAAAAATGAAGTCCTCGTCCTTGTCGTACGGGGTTTGCTGCCTCCAATCGGTGAGGAACGCTGCCAGCGCCGCACACATCGGGACGGGTGCGTTGCTGGCCTTGGTCTTCGTCCGATTCTGCATCTCGCCCCGCCTGAACGTCTGGTGAATGTAGATGCGATTGTTCGCCCACTCCACATGCTTCCACGTCAAGCCAAGACACTCGGAGATGCGGACGCCCGTGGAAGCGACCAAAAGCACGGCAATCTTCACCGGGTAGGGGAGTCGCTCCAGCAGAGCGATGACCTGCTCGGGCAAGAGCACCTTCACTTCATCTTGATCCTCCTCGCTGGCCGGAATGGTGACCTTATCCAGAGGATTGCGGATGGAGCGAATCTCGTTGTGGTCAACAAAGCTGAAGACCAACGACATGATTCCCGCAATCTTTGAGCAGGTTTCCCACACATAGTCTTCGCCGTCGTGGAGGTCAACGAGCCAGTTGCGGATGGCGAGAGGCTTCATCTCCTCAGCGACGGCATCTTTCCAACGAGGAAGGATATGGTTGTTAATGTGGTACTCATACGTTTCGATGGTGCCTTTCGTCTTGCGGCGACCGTCCTTCTTGCGGAATGGCAAGCCGTCCTTGACGTAGGCGGCACAAAATTCGCCAAAAGTCGGCTTACCAGAGAGGGGGTTATTGATGTACTTTTCGACCAGGCCAAGCTCACCAACTTTGAGCCAAGCGGACGTTTCATCATCTCCGATGTCAGCGACCAGACCGAGCCTGACGGCGTTTTCTACCATCTCACCGTCCCTCTCTCTCTGCCTTTGGTAACACCAGAGCCAAATCATCCCATCCGCCCGTTCACGCTGCCTGAGCCAGCCGCGTGCTTTAACTTCCTTGTTAGCCATTGGATTTGCTCCTCCGGCTCGTCGGGGCTGCTGCCGAGATTGTACTCTGGGCAGGCTTCGTCAAGGCCGTTATGTCTTCAGCCACCTCACTCAGCCGAAAGCGCCACTGATTACGAATGCTACCAATTGGATACGCACGAATAACCCGCCTCCTTGCAAGCTCCATGACCTTGCGGATGGGCAGGGACAAATACTGGGCAACAACCTCCTTTGGTACGAACTGTTCGCTATTCATCGTCATGGTGACTCACTTCCGCAGTTGTGTAGCCCCAGAGAGTTGGTCGCTGAGAGCAGCTTTAGTTTTAGTCGGTTTGTTGCGTGTCGTGTGGCTTCTTCTCGATGCCCGTGCGCCGGACGCAACAGTGGCCTTTCAACCGCTGTTCTTAGCCTCAAATCGACGCTTCGTCAAACGGCCTCATCATGTCAGCAGACCGGGGCACGGGTGTTGTGGACTGATTTGGTGGTGACTGTTTAAGAGGTGGGAAGAAGACCTCGCTCAAACTGTTCGGCAACAATGTCCTTGGTGGCCTATTAGTCGAACCACCGACGCGCGATGGAGCCGCAATTCTCCGCTAACAATATTTCACCGATTACACTTTGACTGGGCAAAGCAGCTTGTGCGCAGGAATTCGCCGCCAAATTTGATGCCACAAAAGTGGGCACGAATTGGCCCGTGATTCACTCCGCCATGGCCGTTGCAAAATCAGTTCCTTCCCCGATACGTTGCCTGACTTCCTTGAGCCACGCTCGCGGATTGGTGCCGTGAATCACGCGCCCCAGAAAGCCCAGCCGCTCGGCTGCATTATTGCGGTTCCGACGGACGTCGTCCTTCGTGGTCTTGGTGTACAGGGCAAGAAAGGCATCCATGCTGCGGGGTTTGGCAAAAACGTAAGTGGCGTGGCCAAGCTGAGGGGTTTCTACGACGACGGATTTCTCAACGTCGAAAATGTATTCCTCCCGAAACAGATAGATCCGGCGTGCCCGGCGTGCGAGCTGGCGATAGAAGAATGGGTCATAATCAGGGCGCCAACTGATCTGGGCGACATCAAAGTCGCCGGGAACATGCAGCTCGGAACACATTCGCTGCAACTCCGCTCGCTCGACTGCCCGATGCTCCAAGCACAGCCGGATCTGATCCAGAGCGCGCGAATACTGGCCAAAGCGATGATAGGCAGTTTTGGCAGATTCGATTTGCAGATGGAAATCGGGCGGCAGTTTGACCTCCAACCGGCTCGGCAACGCAGTTTCCCAGGTAACGAGCTCCCACTGCTCACGACGCTTGCGGTATTTGCCGCTCTGTACGAACGTGCCTTCGACCTCGATCTTGGTTCCCAACAGATGCTTCCACTGATTCCAGGTGCGGTCCCAGAGTGTATGGAGGGCGGCTGGATCGAGCCACAACTCGATCTTGCGATGCACGTCGCGGCAGAGTGCCCGGTCGTCATAGAAATCACATTTGCGCAGTGGCACTTGGAACCGCCGGCGCCGGAGATCGGGTGAAAACGCGAGGATGCGGCGGGCAAAGAATGTTTGTCCGCCTCGGGAAGGCTCGCCGGCCACGAGAAGAGAGCCGAATCCACCATAGGGAAATATGGCCGGTGCTTCGGGATCGGCGAGCAGCACGTCATAACAAGCGCGCAGTTCCGGCTGACCAAGGATGTTGAATGCCCGCTCCAGCGCCACTCGTTCACTGTGCGGAACCCCCGCCGTTCTTAGCTCTAGATCACGCAGCTTGAAAGCCACGCGAAGTTCAGAGGGCGAAGCGCTGGCCGGGATACTCAACACCTCGTACAGAGTGGGATGATCGACTCTGTCGGACGTATGCGGCAGGCGATAGAAGTACTCGCGCAGGACCTCGCAAGTCAGGAAAATCGTGCCGATGCCAAGGCTTGCCCGGCGAACCTCAGCAGAAACGAAGTACTGATTTCGTTTGTCCTGCTTGGGCTGTCTGACGTATGCGATTGGCGCCTGGTAGATATAACGGCTCGGTCCTGAGGCGGCATTCTTGCTGACGAGGATTTCCGGGCCCACTGCATCTGGTGCTGGAATCGGAAACGTGATTTCGTCGCCGACAGCGACAGACTTCGCAAGAAAACGGGACACGAGCAGCTTGGTTTGATTGGCGAACACACAGGCAGCAGGGTCCCCCTGCAGTTGGAGGTTCGCCACACGCTCCCGACAGACCGGAATGGGCAACGTAGCAGCCATACTCTCGGCGGCCAGTGTAGAACTGCTTTACGGAACTGCAAAACGCCGCTTTGGACCCAATGGCTTTGCTGGTTGCAGACGGTTGCGACGATCTTGGTCATCCCGGCATAGTCCTTTGCTTGGCTGCTCAGAGATGGTCGTCCCTACCGCGATAGTTGGTGCCGGATGGGCCCGTGCGCGATGGCGGCGAGGTACCCGAGGCACCGGTCACAAGTAGACGTACAATCACCTAAGGATGAACGCCGACCCACACGCCGTTCAGATCTCGGTCGATGGATCATGCTATCCAAACAAAGGGAGGAAATCGGGATACGCCGGAGTAGTCGTGTATCCAGATGATCCGACTGAGCACCAGGTCGTGTTTCAGGGATTCAAAGAAAGCACCATCAATCGGATGGAAATTTTCGCGTGCATCGCCGCCATGGAGTGGGTGAGAGAAGAAGGAATCAGGCGGCGGTACAGCAGAGTGCAAATATTCAGTGACTCACAGTACGTGGTTAATGGTCAGTTCTCCGCTCCTTTTTGGCAGAAGGCCAAATGGAGTACCGCTGCTGGACGGCCGATTGACAACTGGAAACTTTGGAAAGAGTTCTTGTCAGCGAAGTCAAAGGCGGGAGTTCGGATCGACATTTGCAAAGTGCAGAACAAATCTACCCCGCTTCTGAAGCGGGTGGACAAGTTGGCGAAAGCTGCTGCGAAAAGTCACCCTCGCATTGACCGAGGACTCGTCGTAGGGAAAATCGGACGCGCCAAGATCAAAGGCACTGCAGCGATGTTTCCCGCCGCGAACCAGGTGCTCGTCGTTCGTATCGTTGGCTCGAAAACGGTTGGACGCATGCAGGAGAACCGATTCGTCTTTGAGGTGTTTGATGAGAACACGAGTACCTACATCTCCAAACACTTCGCCTACTGCACTCCCGAAACGGGAGCCCAGTTGCACCGGCAGCGAGGTTTTCGGGTGAGGATGAACGACAACAATGATTACCCGCAGATTCTTGACGTCATAGAAGAGGTGCGGCTGCCGAAAGAAGAACGAAAGAAGAAACCATCAGCGGCATAAGAAGATTGCTACCCGCCTGACCCAGCAAGTCTTTCCCGGCGCTGGTAAAACTTACCGGCCTCGGATGCACAGTCCTCGATAACCCTCATGTTTTCAGCCTCCAGCTCTGGCACACCGCTTGCTCTTAGCACAACCTCGACGAACCAGGCCCGGTATGCACTGAGTGAGGATTCGTGTCCCAAGGGGAGTGGTATTTGTAGCGGCCCTTGTTGCGGTCGTAATTCCTGTCTCGCGCTACGCCTACACGTGGCTCCGCGACATTTCTGCCGACAAACACATCAATACTTCCGGTCGTTCGGAGCATCCGGAACGTTCCACGGATCCGCAAGTCCTCCTGTCGGCGGCCAATCGCCTTTACTGGCTAAATAACGGGCCAAAAGCTGCCCCGTTGTACGCGAAAGCCGAGAGTCTCTTCGCAAATCGAGGCGATACTCGGAATGAGCTCTACGCCAAGATTGGCCGCCTCAGGTCAGAAGCCGAGACGATGTCTTTCGTCGATCTTTCGCGATTCTTGAACGACCAGTTGCAGAACCCGATCATGCGTAACGATCCCAAGTTGCGCGTCTGGTGCCTCGCCGCAAAGGGGTACACCGACATCGAGATTGATTATCGAGCGGAGAAGCAAGACTGGTTGGAGGCCCAACAGATCGCAAAGAGTCTGGGGAACGATCGTTTAGCGACCAGGGCCTCCGGTGAATTGGGCGTAATCGCTTTCCTGGAGGGAAATTCCAGCCGGGCGGCGAAGCTCTTGGGCGGAGCCCTCGTCTCCACGATGGCTAATGGCGACGAGGGCGGTCAGATTCGCTTTTTGGAAATGCTAGGAAACGGCCTGGTAGAGGTCAACCGTCCCTCTGACGCTCTGATGTTTTTTGAGAGGGCTATCAAGATAGCGGAGGCTGACGAAGATTCCGGACTTCCTTTCATGGGGTACGAGGGAAAGGCGCAAGCGCTGGTTGCCTTAGGGAGACCAGATGAAGCAAAGAGGGTGCTGCAGGACGCTCTTGCAAAGGCCCGATCGCAACAGAAGCGCGGCCATGAGGCGCAACTGCTGATTGTCCTCGGCAAGCTCGCGGCGCAAACCGGAAACAAACAAGAGGCCATCGCCGATTTGGAGGATGCGGGGCAGTTCGCAGCAAGAGTCCAGTTCTACCGAATGGAAGCTGACGCCATGTTCGAGCTAGCGAAGCTTTATCGTGATTCCGGAGATCTCGCCGCCGCAGACGATCGTGCGACACAGGGTCTGGTCGCGAGCCAGCGTGTCGGAGATCGATACTACGTACCGCGGAACTTAACAATTTTGGCTGACTTGAAAGCACGACGCGGGCGCATTGCAGAAGCGAAGGCACTTTACAAGCATGCCGAAGACGTCATTGACGGCATGCTTGGCGGCGATGACTCCTATTGGAACAGTTCCATCGCCGCTGCCATGAGCCAGACTTACCTCCAACACTTCGAACTCGTTGCGAAGGAGGCTGACACAGCCGGTGACGGCGTCTCCAGGCCTGAAGTACAGGAGGATGGCGGGCAGGGGAAGATCCAATGAGTGGTAGCTGCGCTGGGATTCGAGCCATTCTTCGTCCAGTGGTGGTCGGTCCATCGAGTGGGAGATGCGGTGCAGTTCTAGGGTTGCTTCGACCAGCTCCTTCAGCGCCGGTTCAGTCGGTGCCGGGAAGGAATCCAAGGATTGTGAGGACTCTGACGATTCGCGGCTTTTGAGGCACTCGGGCAGGTCTTGGTCGAGTTTCGGGATCTCGTAAGAATCGGGGTCTTCCTCCCCTTCCTCCCATTCGACCATCTGCTCGATCCGGTTGCGGGCGTCCCAATCGTCATAGACCCGGATCCAGCGATAGAGTGCTTGGCGCAGGGTTTCGTAGAAAGCCACTCCCATTCCTGGATGGCACGCCTCCAGTTCTTCAATCGTGCTCCCAATGCGCAACGGGAAGGACGACTCGGTGTTGAGCACCAGAAATAGGTGGCCATTGGAATCGGCACCAGAGTCGGAGTACCGGGCGTCGAAAATGGATTCTCCCAGCGTTAGGTACAACTCAAAGTGCTCAGCAATGACTTCCTGCCCGCGGTTTCGGAGAAAACAGCGGAACACAGAGTCGACCAGGGCGGCAGGAATTTTTCCTGCCGCGATCCAGTCGGATTCAGTGGCGAGGTCGATTTCGACCAAGGCCTGAGCCAAGGAGTTTAGGTCGGAGCAGCCGAAGGTGATTCGGTTTCCGGCGTGGCCTACTTCCAGCTTGGGTATTCCGATCAGGCTGGCGGGATTGGCCAGATACCCGCCCCGGGGAATACGGGATCTCCGCTTCCTTGCATGGAGAGAGCCCGTGCGAGAACACTGCTTGCTTCTTGCGAGTCTTTGCATTCGAGCCACCTGCGGATCAGTCCGGTCAGAGGGTTGGCACTGGCCTGCCGACCCTCTGATTCGCGGATTTCTTGTAACAGCGATTGTTTGCTGGCGTCCGGCATCTCATCAGCCCTTCGAGCCGATGGCCCGCTCAAAGCTGTAACGCAACCGGTCGCCAGCCGTTTCAGGCCCGGTAATGGCTGCATTGGTCAGCTCCGGAAACTGAGTGGCATAGAACGAACGGACCTCTTCAATCGAAAACTTGGGGTTCGGGTCCGCCAGAGTGGTGCCGTGATAAACGAACTCGCGTTCGACCAGGTTGATTTTCATGATGCTTCACCTCCCTCTTGTGCTGCCCTCGTCTCCGCTTGCGCCATCGGCGCGAACAGCGACGGCGCCTCCGGTTCCGGTGGGGCAGTCGTCGTCGCTGGTGTCGATTGAGTTGTTGGACTGCTCACGCTAGACGGCTTCGAGGTTTTCTTCCGTGCCTCTTCGCGAGCCGCTTTTGCGGCTGCATCCATTTCGGCTTTGGCAGACGCCAGGGTGGTTCGGAGTTGCAGGTGCGCCCCAGTGAATTCCACCAGTTGCTGAGGAAGGTCGCGGTCGAGTTCCTCGGCTGTGCCGGTGATTGCTAATGGGGTGGTGAGGGCGTTGTCTTCGGTGTCAGACGCCTTCTGCGGAACGACGGTGGCTCTGATCGTATCGCCCTCAACAAGGGAGATCGTCAGTAGCAGCCTGCGTTTCCGCAGCAATGGCATCAGTTCTGTGAACATGGGTTCTCCTCCGCGTATAACGCGTTGCAGGATTCGATTCAATCGCAATGGGATGCAAACGGCCTTGAGGATTGGCCTAGCTCGTATACCTCAGGTCCTAGCGCAGGCACCGACCGGGCGCTACTCAGACACAGTGGGTCTGCCACGGCAAGCGATGCCGGCTAACGAGTCAGCGACCTGAGGCGGATCGCGCGGAAGCTTCCAATATTCGCGCCTTGGTCCACCTGTAGACCTCATCTTTCCTTGATTGTGGCTTGACGATCCGCGAATGGTCGTAATCAAACGCAATGGGTGTCTCATCAGAGAGGTCGGAAGTGTAGAGAGCCGGAACGACGGCTACACCTGCGATCGGCTGAGTCTCATACGCGACGAACGTCAAAGGAAAGGGGCGAGCAGGCCCCCTTTGTCGGAGCACCGTCGCCCAATCGCTCTGAATCGCTTGCAAGAAGCTTTGCGCGTCGCTAGGTCGCATGTCCCGAAACTGCGGATTGTGACTGACCCAGGCTGCGATCGAAGCTATCTCCGCACCAGCATTGGGAACCGCAAGAAAAATCGTCGCCCGGACGTGTTGAAGATATGGTCGCATGTCATCCTGACCGTTAAATGTTGAAAGCATGCGTTCAGTTATCAGACCACCCATGCTGTGTGCAATGAAGTAGATTTCGTCATAATCGCGAAAGAAATCCTCATCGCGCAATTGACGGCCAAAGCGCTCCGCAATTTGAGTAATGTTGGAGGCATTGCCCCGACATGGCGTAAGGTAACCGTAGACGTAAACATCGAAACTGACGAAATCCGGGTCATCGGCGACCATCTCGGGCCAAGACCCTCGTGCTGTCGGACTCTTCCATGTGTTATCAATATCTCCTAGAACGCCGTGCACGAAAATTATCACCCGCTTATTTTTCTTTGGTGCAGAACTCCGCAAGTCAGAGGTTACAAAATGCGGTTCTGGAACTGGCAACGCCGGGCAGCGCTGTGAGTAGAGCCGCCACCCAGCGCCGATAGCAATTAGCGCTGCGACTGTAACTCCGGCAAGTACGTACCCTAAACGCCGACCTGGCTGGGTCGATTTAACTTGCGTATCGACTTCATCTCTCGAAGACGCATCGGACGATTCCTCTGACGCCCCGAGCATTGATCGGATCAACAGGGTAGCGTCCGCGCCGGCTTGGTCCTTGGCAGCTACTCTCTCCTGGTAATACTGCTGAATAATTTTCAGTTTGTTTGTGGGGTCTCGGTCGATGCGCGCATTCAACTCGTGCATCTGTCGGAGTAGAGCAGAGTCGCTGTCGCTCTGGCCTGTCACCTGAGTGCTGCCCGACGGAAAACTGGAATAACGTCCGCGTCGGCTGTGGCGAAGTATCTATTGAACCTGTCCGGGAGCGTCTCTGGAATCTTGGTCGGGTCCTCGAACTCGTTATCATCCAGCACGCCGGAAGGTGTTAATACTTTGTAGCGACGTTCAAGAAGACCGGCATGCTCCGCCTCGCCCAGCGCACCGGCCAGGTCCAACGGGTTGAAGCTTTTCAGTTCTTTGGCTAGGGCGGCCGGATTGATGACGTCAACCGAAGCATGCGCGCGGATCCACCCGTCCAGAGCCCTCAGGGCGTCTCCATAGCGTGGTGTCTTATTTGCTAAATCCTCGAAGCTGATCGGTGACATACTCAATATCCAAAGCCGAACAGTGGCTAGCGATGAGAACTTCGTGGGTTTCCTTTACACCCAAGAGAGTTCGCAATTCCCGAGAAGGAACGTTAGACGATTCGCTCGTCTTCCATCTTACCGCTAGCGCCTTCAGCTTGCCTCCATCATTCACAAACTTGTTTACTGCGTTACGAGCGAGAGTACTCTGAAAAAGGTTACCTTGGTCGGAGATCGCTTGGAATTCCCCGATTACTTCATTCGTTTCATCGATAACACCCGCATCTCGAAAATCGTAGACGTTTTCATGCCTGTGTGCTTCCAACACGATCCGTCGCATGCAGGGAGTCACAGGCCATTCAGAAAACTGCGCGCGCGTTAGGGCAGGCGATAACATCCGCCAGACCATTTGCTGCCATTCTTCAATTCTGCGGCGAGACTCGTCCCGCTGTATGCGGATTTCCAAGAGGTCCGGAGCGTTCCACCTGGCGCTCAACACAATTCTAAGGGGCTCCTCCACGAACTCTCGCCAGATGTAGCCACCAGGGCGATGTTCTACCTTGCCGGTCGCCCTCACAATCGCCTTCTGCCCGTAGATCTTGAGAAGCCAATCGTTGGGTTTCTTGCTGCCTGGAACCCGAAGATCGCTATACGAGAAACTGTCAGGAATGAGTGTCAGATTCGGAAAACCGGCAACCATGCTTTCTTTCCGCGTGCCCCACAACTGTCGTGCCACGTTCTCGAGAGAAAGCGCTGCCGCTAATTTCTTGGTTTCGGGGCGATAGTAAAATATGTGCTGGTTTCCATTTTCTTCAGCATCTCTGATGAGATCGAATACTTCGGAGATGCTGACCGCATTTGAGGTGATCGCCTCGCGCAGGTTGCGTCGAACGAGGTCCTCTTTCTTCTCAGCGGTGATTCGAACATCTTTCGTTTTGTGGACACGAAGAAGGTCGCGAACCTGGTCGGCTGTGCAAAGATCCTCGACCAGACGCAAAGCTTCTTCTAGATGTTTAGGATCGGCCATTTTGTCTATGCGCCGGGACAGCAACTATAGCATGAACGTGACAACCGGCGAAATATTGGGCTGAGGTTCGACTTTTCTGGCTGCTACCGTCTCAGCCGCAGCCTATGATCGTTTACTTGTGATCCTGGATTTTCACCAACCCTTGCGGAGCTCAAATCTGCCGTCTTCCTCAAGCAGACTGAATTTGTACCGCTTGCCCCTGAACCCTACCTCGATCCCAGCGCCGAACCTGACGTAAAGGAGCTGTTCCGGTGTAACGCCAACGAGTTTTCCGCCAAAAGACTCTGGAAATCCGCGCTCAGAATACTGACCAAGATCTGCTTCTGCCACAATAGTGGTGATTGCGCTTCTACGCTGGTATTGCTGAGCATCAGAGTCAATGAGGCTGGTGATCGAAAGAAGATATTGCATCGAAAAGACCCTACACATTCCCACTTGGTACAGCCATGACTACTGCCATCCCTTCATCAGCGCATCCCGTCGACTGGTGTTCTCCAGGACCTTCGTGCATGATTCCCAAGGCACCTTTTCAATTCGGTCGTATTTGATTTCGAAGGGGTGCTGTTCGGGCAGAGCATTGATGGTTCTCTTGGCGCTCTCGATCTTGCCCAGCGCCACATCAATCCATACATCTTCAAGCACATCGGGGATTTGGCCGAACAATTGGTAGATCGACTGGAGCCGGCTGGAGAGAAGTTGATGCACTCGATCTTCCACCGAGTCCTTATAGCGCATGTTGTAGACGTAGACCGTGTCCCGAAGTTGGCCGATCCGTTGGATGCGGCCTTTACGCTGCTCCAGACGCGTCGGATTCCAAGGAAGATCGAGGTTGATCAGCGTACCAAGGCTTTGAAGATTCAACCCTTCGCTGGCTGCGTCTGTGCCGAGCAACAAGCGGATCTCATGTCGCCGGACCATCGCCTTCAGATCTTCGCGATCCTTTCGGGCATACTCCCCGTGCTGGATGACTCCTGACTTCTGGCTGCCTGCGTAAATCCCAATCAGTTCAGCCGGAAGCTCCGCCGAAAGGAGGTTGGCAAGCCACCAAACTGAGTCGAAGTACTGCGAAAAGATGATGCAGCCAAGGTTGAGCCAACCGCGATTCCGGAGTACGTCTCTTACGACCTCAAACTTCGGATCGCGTTCGCGGTTCGCCTCCAAGGAGTCCAGTAGCTCTTTGAGCTTTTGGCGCTCTGCCGAGGTGAGCGATCGAGCAGAATCAGGAGTCTGGTCATCACCGTCGCTGTCGTCATCTTCCTCGTCGAGGTCCTGCCATTCACCGAGCAGCTTCTGGGCAGTATTCATTCCTGCTTCAATGCTGCTTCCAATTCGTCGGAGTAGAAGCGTCTTCAGGAAACCGCTCGCCTGCATTCTGTGGCCCAACAATTCACAGAACTCTTCGGCCTTGTGGTAGGCGTCCATGAGATATGGAGGTAACTTAACCGCCTCTTCGTCGCCCTCCCCGAACAGCTCTACTCTCACCGGCTTCAGATACGGTTCCCCGGTTTCAGGATCTGTCGTGTTCTCCAGGAACTCGCGGGTGCGTCGGACGATGTGCCGAATGAAGGGGTTGTGTTGCTCCACAAACACCTTGCCAACTCGACGAACCCTGGCCAAGTCTGGCTGCGACAGACTCCAGAGCGATTCCGGCGATGCCACGCAGTCTTCTTCGCGGAGCCGTAAAGCGCGGCGCATCAAAAGGAAGTCGTTCGATTCCGAGGCAGGCGGCAATGGGTTCCGCATCCAGTCCCAGGCTTCATCTTAATCCTCGGGCAGCGTCCTCTTCACCATCACCATGTTCAGGGCTTCATCGGCGCGCCTCCAGTAGCTGCGCCAATTGTTACCGAGCACGGATTCATTGTTGACTGCCAAAGCGTTGAGCAAATCCCAAGCCTCGATTGGGTACATCTGCACCGGCGTGGCCGTTGCCAGCAGCAAGCTCTTCGTGCGAGGAGAAATCGCGTAGAGGAACCGGAGCAAGTTGTTGGGATCGGGTTTCTCGCTATCGCGATTCGGCCCTAAGTTTCGCCGGCGTGCCCGGTGGCATTCATCTACCACCACACACTCGAAGGTCATTTCCTTGAGGATGTCAGCTACGTCAGAATCCCGAGTGATGAGTCCCTGGGAGATAAGTCCGACCCGGCGTGGGCAGCGCTTCACGCCTTCTGAACCGGCCACTGGGTGCTCGATTCCGTTCTCGTCAACCCAAGCTTTGCCAGTCCATACGGCGGAAGGCATGTCGAGCAGGGTCTTCATCTCGTCTTGCCATTGCCACAACAGCAGCTTCGGGGCGAGGACGAGAATCGGCCTGTCGCCGTAAAGAGCCGCCAGCATTGCCGACAGGGCGAGCTGGATCGTCTTCCCCAATCCGACCTGGTCCGCCAGAACGAAGCGGGCGCCATGTGGTCCACGGTGGGCATCGAACGCCAGATTGACGAAGTATTTCTGGTGCTCCCACAATCCATATTCACGCCGATAGACAGGCGATTCCACGATCGTCGCCGCGGCTTCGGGCGCCTGCCGCCATACGTCGACTCCAGCTATAACCGTTCGATGAGCAAGTCGTCCAATGTCCTCTATTACGAAGTCGGCCAGAGCCACCGCCGCTGGGCAGGTCCAGAGCGCATCAAACTCCTCCTGCACCCAAGCGACCGCATCAGGAGAGTCGTCCTCCCACACAAGTTCGTAGTTCAACTTCCACGCCGCCAACGTCTCATTCGTGCTGCCCAGGAATGAAGTGCGAGTGCCGTCTGCCATGGTCACAACGCCAGCCTTGCCGTGCACCAAACCGAATTTCTCGGAGGGCAGTACCTTCACCTGCATCTTGCCGGAGCGGAGGAAATCAAAGAGTCGACGAAACCGCTTCGGAGAATTCTCGTGAATCAGTTTTTCCGGTTCCGACGCGCACCACTCCCGCCGCATTGCGAGGTTGGCGGCGCGCGCTGTTTCCACATCCCTCGGGTTGAGGTCGGAATTGCACACCACCCGGATCAGGCCTGAGATGGATTCCAGCGCCTCGCCGGCAACTTCCAGAATGGAGGAGCTGAAGTAACCGGCTATGCGGTCGTAGCTTCGAGCCCCAATCAGTCTTTGGTTCAGGAATGAATGATCCAGCGGTTGCCTGCGTGATGAATATCGGTTTGCCATAGGTGCGGTTACACGCTGTCGTTTTCTAAAGCACCAGCCACGAGTCCAGCCGCATGACCGTCGTCCTTCCACGTGGATATCTTCACTTCCATGGAGGCCAAGTAGCGCAGGATTATGATCAGGGACTTGCGCTGACCCCAGTACCCAGCCAATTCTGTTTTCAGCCAGTTCCGACCACCCATGCTGGACTCCCGTGGCTGAGGTACCTCCGTATGCGGGTACCCGGCGTGCACTTTTGGCCATTTGACGGCTGGGAGATTCCTGCAGGAAGGTCAGTCGTGGGCAGAAGTGTATCCATCTCTCTGGAGTAAAGGTTTCGCGCGAGAGGAGAGGAATGGCGATCAGCATGATGCCTTTTCGGTTGCAGCATGGATGCGTTACTCCGACCTTGATGGCAGGCTCGCGGACTTCTTGACTCCCGCGCTCACGCCTTCAGAGCAGGAGACAGCGCAGATTGAGGATTGGATACTTGGAGTTCAGTAAGATCTTGGGATGCGACAGTTTTGTAGGCCCAATGATTGTGGTCTGACGCAAGTACACCACACCAAAATGACACACAGGGTGGAAGGAGAAACACACCATGTTCTCTTGGATTCCGATCTACACCGAGTTGGCGAAGAAACTCCTGCCGTATCGCGATCGCCAGAGCGAACTCATCGAAATGCTCAAAGCGCTGGAGGCCGACGGAATTCCTGTCGGCTCCATAGTGGACCGCGACAACGAAGGGAAGGAAATTCCGCTCGCGGTAATTGATCCCTTCACCTTTTACGCTTCATTCAACCGTGGCCTCACGACGGACAACAGGAGACGAATATTGGCCTATCTCAAGACCAAGTTCGATCTCGAATCAGAAGTTCCTGCTGATTTCGAGGGAATCCCAGTGGTCGACGCGAGGCGTGCGTGGTTCTTTCCTTACAAGAACAAGCGCAAATCCGATGACATATCGAGTCTCTGGGCGCTCGGTGAAGCAGTCGTACAAGGCCCTCCGGAAGATCTCGACTCAAAACTCTTCGAGCGGTGTCTCCAAGTGGAGACAGTTGGCCCTGCAAAACTAACGATGGGCATGTTTTGGCTCAATCCAAAACGGTATATCGCATGCGATTCGAATTGCCGCAAGTTTTTCAAACTCAAAGGCATCGACGGCGAGGTTGAAACCCTATCGTCTTACCTGCAATTGGTGAAGAACGTGAACGCAAAGCTCGGTACCGAATACCCAGAGATTTCTCGAACCGCGTGGGAAACGGCCAATCCGGGAGATAAGGAGATAAACCGTGATAAACCTCCACAATTCGCTATCACACCGCAGCAGCTCGAGAAGTTGTGGACGCGCTTCAATAAACGTATCTCTGGATTTACCGACTTTGGATCACCTGGTGATCGTTTCCACGAGGAGGAGTTGGACTACAAGCGGAACGCCCTGAAGCGTTACGAAGAGGAAATCGGCAATGCGCAGTTGCGAAAGTTAGTTCAGGCGGGGCAAGGCAATAAAGCTCGCGAGGAAATAAGCAGGCGCATCACGACGAATCTCGTGGCATATCAGTCCTGGCGGCCGAGTATTGGTTCTGACGATGAGAAAAGCTCTGTAGTGCTCAGGGCGTTCCTCGATGCGGCTGAAACTCCGTATGCTGGGCCATCAACAGTTGAGCCCATTGTCCAAGCCATTGTCGCGCAGGGGATGACTCCACATTGGGATACGCTGTCTACGCTCCTATGGGCCATGCGTCCCTCCGACTATTTTCCGGTGAAAATCAAATACTACCGAAAACTGGCGGAGGAACTGGGACATCCTCTTCCCGATGGGCCGCCCACGGGCGAGAGATTCGATCAAGTATTGAGATTTGGTCAGGCATTCTGGCGAGCATTAGAGGCGCAGAATCCAGCGGACTGGGTTGATGTTCAGAGCTTTATCTGGGTCGTCTGCCCGACGAGTTACAAAGATGGGACAGCGGGCCCAGAGCAACCAAGCAATGAATCTGAGGAAGAATCGACCATCCTCAATGACGAATCAAGCGCCATGAATCTCATCCTGTACGGACCGCCGGGTACTGGCAAGACATACGAGACAATCGAGCGCGCAGTGAAGGTCATCGACCCAGCTTTTGCTCGGGAAAACTCGGGGAACCGCGTGGCGCAAAAGCGGCGATTCGACGAGCTGGTTCTGCAAGGGCAGGTCGAGTTCATCACGTTTCATCAGTCGTATTCCTATGAGGACTTCGTCGAAGGCATCCGGCCTGTTCTGGATGCGGATGAGGAAGGTGGTCCGCCTCGATACGAATGTCGACCGGGCGCCTTCAAGCGACTGGCATTCAATGCCCTATTCGATTGCCTTGAAAGGGCTGAGGCGGCTAAAGGGCTCGTTCCTTTCGATGCTCTGTGGAAAGCACTGCTTGCAAAGATCGAATCGGATCCCGAAGCCAAGTACCGAGGATTATCAGACAAAACATCTTACCAATTGGCCCTGACTCAGAAGGGGAACATCGAGGGCGTCAATGTCCTGAGCGACAAGAAGTTCCTTTGCTCCCGCAAAATCCTCGAGCAAGTGTTTGATGCGAAGCGAAGCCAGGATGCCGTCACCGTTTCTGAAGTAATGGAAGTTGTGGCGCGCGGATGTCATTCGCAATTGGTGGCCGCGGTTTTTAACGAATTGCGCCGAATAGAGAAATCGCAGTTTCGGGGAAAGGTCCAACCCCCACGGCCCACGGCTCACACGGAGGACGAAAAAGCGGAAATTGTGCAGCGCTTTCTCGCCGAAGGTGAAAAGAGCGGGTACCAGTTAAAGCCTGAATCTCATTGGAACCGATTTGTTTTGGTCATCGATGAAATTAACCGTGGCAACATCAGCAAGATACTCGGCGAACTCATCACCCTAATCGAGCCCGACAAGCGGCTTCGGACAGGAGACAACCAAAACAGCTTAGTCGTAACCCTACCCTACTCCGGCGAGAAGTTTGCTGTTCCAGCCAATCTGTACGTCGTGGGAACAATGAACACTGCTGACAAGAGCATAGCCCTCGTAGACGTAGCCCTTCGGCGGCGATTCGAGTTTGAGGAATTACGGGTGGATCTGACGTTGTGTAGCGGCTTGAGCGAAAAGATGCGATCGGTCCTTCAGGAACTCAACCGACGAATCGCTCTACGCAAGGATCGGGACCACCAGATTGGACACGCGTATTTCATCAGAGTGGAGGATGAGGCGCGCTTTAATCAGTGTTTCCGAAAGCAGATCATCCCCCTTTTGCAGGAGTATTTTTACAACGACTGGGACGGGCTCCGGTACGTCCTCGGTGAGAACTCGGGAACCGTGGATGGTGGGTTCATCCGCAAAATCAGCGGCGCTGATGTCAAAGAAGCCCGGACGAAGTGGCAGTGGTTCTTCGACGCGGATGCAGGCGATATAGGTTGCTTGCAGACGCTGTGCAGTAGCTACTCAATCGTTTAACTCGCCTTGGAGGGCGCTCTGCCGAGAGAGATACGGCTCTGTGAATGGTCGCGGGCAGATCACGGACTGAGCGCCGACGTGTGCCGCGACATCGATGCGGCTGCAGAGGCTTGGCGTATCCTCAACGGTTTGTCCGTCTCGCCGCTCTCCTTTGCTGGGCCGGATGGCCAACAGCTTTGTGCCCGGCAATACGTGGGTGTAATCGAGGTGGACGAGGTTGCGCTTGAAATCTACCCAAAGCTCGATGCTGCTTTGATCGAGGTCAGCGAAAGACAGCCATTATCGTCTGCCACGACGATTGATTCGGTGATGCGCAATCTCTTGTGGATGCTGGAGGTCGCTGATCATCGCGATCTCGCCGAGACCGCAACTGCGCACCTTGAGGAGGCGCCTACCTCATTTTTCGATCTGTTCGCCTACTTGCTCGGGAAGAACCTTTTGCCTGAACTGGAGCGGGGCGTCGCCCATGCCTATGTAAAATTCACAGACGATCTCAAGGCCGTACGTGGGCGGATCGACCTCGTCGAACAGGTGACCAGAAACTGGAACCGGCTCGACCGGGTGTTGTGCGCCTGGGATGAATTCACGTTGGACACCGCGATTAATCGCCTTTTCAAGTGCGCCTGCCGATTCCTATCCGAACGGGTGAACTATTTGGAGGCATCACGTCTGCTTCTGGATTGCCAGGCACTAATGGGCGAGGTCGAAGATGTTTCTCCCGCCACCGCGCTGTCGGGCGTTTGGAATTTGCGGTTTGACCGGTCTATGGAGCGGTTCAGAACAGCTTTCGATCTTGCCCGACGGCTACTAGCAGGGATCGGGCACAACCTCGGTGTGGGCAGTGCCAATACATTTGTTTTCCTGTTAGACATGAACCAAGTTTTCGAGAACTACGTGCACGCTGTGCTGGAATCGCACTTCAACACTGCCGTAGAAGAGCAAAAATACGTCGGTAAACTCCTCGAAGTCCGCGCGGGAGGGATTTCTCAGCTGGCAGACTACTACTGGCGGCACGAAACAACCATTTGGATCGGCGATGCCAAATACAAACACCTGGCAAAGGGCCTGCAACGTGCGCTGCGTTTTAGTGACTTGGAAGGCGAACAGAACGGGGTGGACGAGGCAGCTCCTCTGGCAGGTCATGTCCTGAGCCCAGCGGACGTCCGACAGCTTACCGTCTATGCCGAGCTAGTCCGGCGGCGGGAACGAATGGCAACGACTCCAGACCTGATGTTGCTTTATCCGTTTGTCGGTCCTCCCGCCGAATGCATCCCAGACAGAGTCGCTGCATGGAATGGATCCACGTTTTGGCTCATGCCGGTCCTCGTGCGAGCTCAGGACTTCGTCGGTACCGCAATTCGATTTCCCGTCTTCGAAGCCCCAGCAATCGACCCTGTCCCGTAGAAATCGGCATCGTAATCTTGGCAGATCGCGCAGCCGTTCTCTGACGTTGGTCTATGCCTTGCTGAACACAGGCTGGGATAGTGAGTTAGGAATTCTCATAGTCTTCAAAGTAATCGGCCACCAGAATGAAAACCATGGCATCGCCAGCGTAGCGGACGCTGTGCGACTTTTCAGAAATGCAGACACATAGCCTTCTAAGATTCCGTTACGCAAACTGCCTTAATCCCAAACCGTTCGACTATCTTCACCACCTCATCGCCGGGTAGAGATCTTGCCGATGTCTGGTCCGACCATTGTGTACCGCTTTTGAGCGGCTTCAGCGGCGCTAAACTCGTTGAGGCTACCTCGCGGGCAACGGCCTCGATCGCCGGCCAATGCTGCAGAACCAACTCCGCTGCTCGCTGCTGCAGGAGTTCATGCACCTCGGGAACGGTCCTCTTGCCCAGGTACTGCCTTGAAAGATTGGTTTCTATTCCGCGCGCCTCTTTCGAGTCCGGGCTCAAAGTAACTTCGAGGTCGTCGGGCAATGGGCAAGAATAGCCATGCTCCTCGCAGAATCGCTTCTGCGCTAAATACCCGGCAACGGTGGCAACGATAATGGACTCTTTCGACTCGTCGGACTCGTCCGGTTCCTTGTAGAAGCAGGCAAGGCCCCACGCACCCTTATCGACCATTATTCCTTCCGGGCGCAACCGCAATCCCATTGCTGCCGCTATCACAATGTGTCCGGCTTCATGATGGGCTGCAATGGTCAACCTCGTGTCCAAATTGTCGGTTTTAGCCGCAACTTGCTCGCCACGTTCCATGTCCCCATGATAATGCCCGCCACAATGCGGTTCACTGAGCGGTCATCAATCTCCCGGTCTGCTCGATCCCTTTTCGGAGTTGCACCACCAATGCACGGCTTGGATGTTTTCCGAATGGTCATCTCGCCAGGCTCCTCCCATTCCTTTCGGGTGTCTGTGTGTGATTTAAACCATAAAGTTGCCGTTTGGCAGCGTTATGCTTTAAATGGTGCCGATGTGCTGGGCCAGCCCGCGACGGCGCCATTGCACACGACTGAGATTCGGAGCTGCATCGCGCGGGCGCCAGCAACGCGGAGATCGCGCGTCGGCTCCCTACCGGCCGCATCTCGGTGCGTCGTATCATTAAGGAAAGGATTCGCTGATGAGCCATTCGTCGATGGAATTTCACAAGATCTGGATCGAACAATGCGCGGCCACCGAAGACATCCGTGAGCAGTTCGGGGCGAAAAACGCGTTGGACTATCTGATCGGGGAGAAGCTTTTTACGTTCGTGATGGCATCGGAGCAGGACTCCGAGTTCGCTGCGCAGTTGCCGGCATTCGTCGCCGCTATTCAGGGGCTGTTTTCCGCCGAGGAGATTCGTGCCTATCTCGACCATCTGGAGAGCGCGAAGTTTCTGGCTTCGCCTGAGGCGGAGATCGAGGACGAGGACGAAGAAGAACCTTGGCCGGCAAATCCCGTGCTGGGCGCAGCGGAGCTGTTGCGTTTTTCGCGCATCCGCCAGCTGCTACAGTCTTGCTGACGGTCCGCGACAAAAAAGCCGTGGCCAAACCCAAGCGAGACCGCCTCCGCGAGGAACGAATCCACAACGAAGTCATCGTCGACGCCTATGGGCCGGAAGAGCAAGCTCTGGGCTGGTATTACTTCCTGGAAGATAAGCTACGATTCCCTTTCCCCGCCCGCTGCATCTCGGCCAAGGTGGTGTCGCCGCTCCGCAAGGGAGAAACCGTCGAGGTCCTCCGCATGGCGCCCGAAAGATGCGTGTGCCGGCGACATGCTGGTGTTGATTCGCTGGCAGGGACGCAATGTCGCAGTTCCTCTGTCCCAACTAGTTGCCATTGACGCGGATGAATCTACCCTCGAGGCCATCGGCGACTGGCACTACTGGCTGGCGCAGGGCTACTGTTTCTGAGTCAGGCAGCCCCGTTGAGAGTTACGCATGCGGGCTGGATATCGAAGACGCGTATGGCAAAACGTCAGTCGAAATCGCAAACCACGTGGGCTGATGTCAAAGCCAAGCTCGCCGCTTTTGACCGGGGGGCCTTGCTGGACTTGATTCACCATCTCTATGCCGCGCACAAAGATAACCAGGCCTTCCTTCATGCCCGCTTTGGCTTGGGCGAGGATGTGCTCGAACCCTATAAGAAGACCATCGATCGCTGGCTTTGGCCCGACGTGTTTCGGAACCAGGACACATCCGTCTCCCAGGCGAAACGGGCCATTGCCGATTACAGAAAGGCGGTGGGTGACCCCGCGGGACTCGCCGAGTTGATGGTTTTCTACTGCGAGCAGGCCGCTGGGTTCTGTCGGGATATCGGCTATCAAGAGGAAGAATATTTCGACGCCTTGGTTCGCATGTTTGAACAAGCCATCAGATCGACCAACACGCTATCCGCTACCGGCCGCGACGGCTTGATCGCGCGCTTAGACCGTGTGCGGGAAATCAGTCATTCGTTTGGCTACGGCGTCGAAGATGACATGGATTTCCTTCTCGCGAAGTACACCAGGCGTTCCGGCTGATAAGCTAGCGAGTTCATCGATTACCCTTGGCGGGGAGAACCCAGTGCAGTTGTGCGGGCCTGTCGCAAGCACATTGCGCGCTTCACGAACCGCCGAGGAAATGGTCTTCCAGTCGCAGCGAGATCTTTCGGGAAGCCGCTCAACGACTCTTTCTACTGACGGGTACATGCCCCTACTTTGAAGTTCAACGGCAATGGCATGGATGTCGTGAAACAACCGTTCACGTCGGTGCGCTGTCTTAGCCGAGACGAACCGCCGGTGCTGCTCGATGATCATTCGCGCCCCAGCCGGGAAGTGCTTGTTCATGAACGGTACCGTAACATCGAGTCGCCTGCAGACGGCTCGCAAAGATGGCGCCGGAGTTTCCCGGAGCGCCGCCATCGCTTCCTTCTCCAGACCAGATCTGCGCTTCGCAATGTAGAACCTGTATTGCGCCATGAGTTGATCGCATAGAGTGGGTTCATGCCTGCGTAGAATGGCTGAGTGCGAATAGCCGACACGGTGGCTCAAATCCGTGAGGGTCGGCGGTGGATGTTTGTGGAGCGCGTTTCTTAAGGTCCGGCGCAGACTTTGGAGACGATCTTGTTTCGCCTGTACGATCTTCTTGCCGATGGCTGCACATAGCTCTGGGAATTTTTGTTGAATATAGCCACTGTTTGGATGTTCAAGGCGTACAGCAATCTGATGAACTGAGGTTGGTTCGGTCGAGCTGAGAGACTGCTCTAAGATTTCCTTCAGTAGAGTCTCACACACTCTGGGCGCTCCAGGTTTCTTCCACCAATGACGCCCGCCCGACTGTCGATATCGGGCAGTGATTTTGTAGCAGATCGCTCGGTCGACTTCATAAAGGCTGTACGTGGTTGTGTAGCCCAGTCTGCGCGCAATCTCTGTGACGCTGAGCGGCACGGCATCATCAAATGCTGCCAGAAGAGCTCGCCGAATTTCGAATGCATGCCGGGATGGGGACACAGAGCGCTTTCCTCTGATGGCAACCGCTTGCTTTGCGGCGGCTATGTTCGTGGGCGTCGGTCCCAACGGAGCATAGAAGCTAGAAATCGGAACATTCAAGTATCGAGCGATTCGCAGCAGGTTTTCGAGTCGAGGGAGTGCTGCACCAGCCAGCCAACTGTGCAGCATAGAATGGGGACACCGAACGTACTCTGCGAGGGCGAGGACATTGCCGCCTGCAACCTCTTCGAGATACACGATGAGGCTTCGGCGAAGTGATTCCCGGGCAGCCACCGGGTCGACCCGGGGAAGCATCGCCAGCAGCCCTCCTACTTGGGTACAAGACCACGTTTGGTCTTCTCCGCTGGTCGAGCTAGGTTGTGACTGGTCACTGTCGGCATATGGCGCGCCCAACCAACCGCCACAGCGCTCGCAGAATCCCGGCTGGGAGAAAACGCCGAGTAGATTTAGCGCCCGCCCACAGCAAGGACAAGTGTGACTGAGCGGCCGCTGGTGTACCGGGCAATGGGATGACACTTTGATTGCCCAGAGAAGCGGCTCATAGACGGTTTGCCCGTTCAGCCGCCATTGTTCGAAACAGGGCGCGCACCAGGTCCGGTGCCGATGAAACAAATGATCAGGCAGCGCGTAGCGGAACGGAAGGAGAGTGAGACACCGCAGGTCACGCCGGCTCGTCGCCACTTCCAGAGCGTGGACCCACTTTTTGGCACGGTCTGTAACGCCGTTAACCGTATAGCCACAAACTCGAAATCCATGTCCGCCGCGTCCGCCAGCTTTGGCCACCGGCGGGATGATCGCGCCTTGGGCATTCGGAACCTCTGAGAGCACCCGGCCTACAAGGTCTCCAACGCTTACCGAGTGCGCTTCGGCAAGCCGGGCAACGTAGCCGCTCAGGCTCTCGACCAATGCGGTACCGATGCCAATCGGCTCAAGCGAATAGAGCCGGCTTCTCGGCGGAATCGGCGAGCTTGAGAGTGACCACGAATCAAAGAGCGGCTGCACTTGCATCCATTTGTCCAATGACGTCACGCGTCGGAAGCCGCTGGCCCGGTCGCCGGCGCTTGACCGGAGGGGCTGGCCGTGTCGGATCTACTTCTGTTGTCGCGTGAGTGCTCAAACCCAGTCTCCCGCGAAGCCGCGCTACTGCCTCGCTGCGCTCGTTCAGCTTGAGTTCGCCATCTGTAGTCTCCGCGTACAGTTGCTCGCATTGAGCTACGCACAAGGCTTGAGATTCAAGATCGGCTCTCGTCAACCGGCGGCCACCCTTTCGAGACGCGACGGTAGCAGCCCGCATCAGCCATTCCTTCAAAATGCCGACGCAACCAAGGCTCCGCTCGTACAGGAACTCCCAGTCGCTTACAAGGTCTGACTGATCCTCAAAAGCAAGTTCCTTCTCGAAGGACTGCACGACATTGATGAAGGTTTGGCGGTCTCCCGAATCTTCGGCACGGTAACGAGCGAGGTGAACGTCGACGCTTCGTCTGCTGAGTTGCCCATTCAGATTTCGGAACGCGAGCAGGTCGTAGGTCCCGAACAAAACGTGTACGGTCTTGGTCTGATTGGCGATGGACTTGACTACATCCAATTGATCGAGCAGGCGGCGGCCTGATGAAATCTTGCCGAGGTGCTGGGCTTCATCGATCATGACCGCGACGGGCCGGCGATAGCGGATAGCCTGCTCCACGGCGTATCGGTATTCGGTACCGACCGCTCTGAATGTGGGCATGAAGCGCATGCTGGGTTCGACGAAGGCCCGCTCCACCTGTCGATTCAGCTTACGGTCGATCAGCGGCTCGTCAAGTTGGTGGAGGAGACGTTTGTAGTGATCGCGCCAGTTGAAACTCCCGGACTCAGGAGCTACGGCTTCGACACTAACCACCGGGACCCGCGTGATGTCTTCATGGAGTTCGCTCAAGAGCTCCGCAGTAATCAACTGCTCCGTTTTCAACCGTAACGTCGTCTTACCGACCCCGGTCGGTCCAAACACAAAAATGAGCGAATTCGGCTCGGCCCCCCGTATTGCATTTATCAGTGTCTCTTTGGCTTCCACGAGCCGAGGATGCGCCACCGTGAAGGAACGAAAGCGGTCAAGTCGCAACTCAGTACCATCCGGTTCCCGATTGTGGTTAGCCGCCATCAGAAGTCTCCGTAGACCGCGCTGGCCTCAGCTTGACCGGGTACTGATATCGGCGGCGTAGCGTTCCCAGACTGTGATTCCTTGAAGGCCTCTCGACTGGAGGCTGCGTCTGGAACAACAGCGGGGCCGTTCTGGCGGATCGACTTGCTTTCCCGATCACGCAATCGCTGTAGGAGACACTTCTCTTCCGCTTCGGCTGATCCAAGAAAATCTGCCAGTTTCCGAGCCGTCAGAGTGAATCGCTCCCGAGAGTGCAACTGGCTTCGTCGGCGTACCTCCTTGGACGCCAACATTATTTCTTTCTCCGAACGGCCCCGCAGCGCCGCATAGTGCTCAGAGTGGCCCTCCGTCCATCGGTTCTTCACAAACGCGTAAGCTTTGCCGATATCAAAAGGATCGTACCGGACGGCGACGTCGTGATTTTCAACCGTGGGATCGCGGAATGCCTCGGCCCAGTAGTACACGCCGTTGACGATGACCCCACGCCCAGGTGACACTCTCGCAGTGCCCCGTTGAGTTGTTGGAAGGGTAGCCATTAAGAACGCTTGATCGTAGGGAATCAATCTATTCGGGCGAACGCCGGTGCTTTCCAGGCTCTTGAAATACGCCTCTCGCGGGGTTTGCCCGAGAGCGGGGTGCTCGATGGTATCGTAGATCTGGAACAGGAAAGACGACAGATAGTCATAAAGATGAACGAGGGTCCAAGCCGCCTGTCCCACAGGGTCGTTGCTCTTTGTGACCTGTCGGACGTTGCGCATGATCTGAGTGTTGCCCCGCAGGCTGTGAATAAACTGAGTGTTTGTGGTGCCGAAAAGCCGCTCGCAGACGGAGCCGAACCTCGCCTTTGCCGGCGGCCGCGTCTTCTTGGTGCATTCATAGCGGGCCAGGAGCGTTTCGAAATATGTGCTCTGGAATTCGGGGCCACCGTCAATGACGATAATCTGCGGCAGGCGGCCATGGCGCCGGACACAATCCCGCAGAATCATCATGCAGGACCTGTAGCTCGGAGCGTCGAATGTCAGATAGAGCGCAAGGCAACGCCGTGAGAAGGCATCCGTGAGAATCGTCATCCACGGCCGCCCGAGTGGACGGCCGGTGTGGGAGCAGACGACTTCAACGTCCAACTCGGTATGATCGATGTGCCCGATCTCGAAGGGACGGTCTCCATGGCGCGGCGTAGTCGGTTCCAACTCGAAATAGAAGAATGCATGGGTGTACGCGGCGCGTCGCCCCCGCCGCTTTAACGTTTGTTCGAAGGTCGCACGCTCGCGCACGGCAACACAGAACGTGACGTAGCTCGGCGCTTCGATGCCACGCTCGTCGCATTTGCGCTTCAGCGCTGCCCACGACGCGATCTTTGTCTTTTGCCTGAGATTCTCGTAATCGTTCTCGATAAACTGAATGAGCAGGTCGCGCGACTCCTCGGACAAGCGGCTGGTTCTGTTTCCTCGCTTACTGGTCTTCCCCAGCAAACCCACATACCCGTTGCCGTACTGCTCTTTCGCGAGCCTATACTGCGCCGCCCACAGGCGCAGCGTCCTCGCCGGGATAGAATGCGGAGCTTTTTCCCCTCCAAGATGAAGTTTCACAAGATCGAAGCGCCGGTTCGCGGCGACCAAGTCCTGCTCGCTGGCCGTTGCCAGGAGATGGAAGGCCTCGCTATGCGCAACTGGCGCTTGAGCAGACGGGCCGCCGATGCGTCCGCAGTTCGCCACACGCTCCTTCAACTCATGACAAGCTAGCTGGTATGCAGTAGCAACTTCTGCGTTGACAAAGACGCGAACCTGGTCTGGCTCGACGATCGCGGCTGCGCTAAGGTCCACGTAGACGCCGCCGCTTGCGATCAGTAGGTAAATCTCGTCAGGTTCCGCAACGCCGCGGACCTTTTCCAACAGCTCCTGCAGAAGTATTCCTGGTTCTGCTTCGATTGCCGTTTTGATGGCGGCGTCGATAAAGCCTGTCGCACCCGCAGAGTCGAATCGCAGATAGTCGTCCAGGAACTGGAGGTTCCGCTGGAGAATCCAATTAACCTCCGCCGATGACCATACTCGGTAGTCCAAGCCCAGTGCCGAGGCGTGCACTTCTCCCGGCGGGCAGCGCCAGTCGCCGTAATTATCTCGAAGGTAGCGGTGTGGACTCTTGATGGCCAGCTTTTCGAGATCCTCCGAGCTTTTGCACTCTACCCATCCCGCAGAGTCGCGGCGAAGCACAAAATAGTCTGGGGTATGCAGAATCGACAAGCGTCTGCCGTTTGCCGCGTGATAGATGAGCGGAATAGAGGGCGGCTGGTCGTAATACTCCAGTACTCCGGGATCGTGCTCCATTTCGTATACGAAGGGCAGTTCAACTCGGTGGCTTTCGAACTGGATGGTGATGCCCATTTTGCGGCTGGGATACCGACCGGAGACGTTTTGGCGACCGCCTCCAACGCGACGAGTAGGATTACGGGACCGGACCGCAGTGATCGTCGCACGTGTTGTCTCGGTCAACCCGAGCCGTGCACACCAGCCAAGAAAGTCCGCCTCGTTGAGCACTTGCCCTCCGCAGCCGGAACGGCAGAGACGCCGCTGGCTACTTTCGGATGTGCGAACTGCGCTCGTTCTTTAGCGCCAACGTGTACCTTCGCCCGGCTTCAGCCATAAGCTTCTGAAGATCGCGGCCGTTCCGGATGGCCCTTTCCAAATCCTCGGCCAACTCGTCAGGCACATAGATCGAAAACCGGCGATTCCCCTTGCGGCCATACAACGAATAACTGGAGTGTCCCTGCCCTGCTTCGCATAGCTGACAGCGCTTTCGAATACAGGGGCTCTTCCGCAAGGACAGAGACCCGATGGCCACAGGCCAGAGATCGCGAACTGCCCTCTGAAACCAGAGTCTGACCTGTTCCGGGGTTTCTGTTCGAGTCATTGTATAGGTGCATACTAGCACACATACATTGTCGATACAAGACAAAAACTACAAGCAACTGAAGGCCCGGGTCTACAGGTGTGCCGGGGGATGGGGTGGAAACGTCTCCTGCTCGATCACATAACCAATCGCGGCATAGCCCTTCAGCCTGCGCTCGTACATTCTGGCCAGCATTGGAACGTAGTTGTCCACATAATCGTAGACCTGCACGAATCGTTTGTTGTCGTGAAGACGATGCAACCGCCCCACATACTGCTGCAACGTGCCCTTCCAGGAGATCGGCATGGCCAGGAATAGCGTGTCCAGACGCGCGTCGTCAAACCCTTCTCCGATGTAACTTCCCGTCGCCAGAATCACCCGCGCTTCGTTTTCCGGCACTGATGCCAGGGCCGCCGCTGTTGCTCGACGCTGCTTCTTCCCCATGCCGCCCTTCAAGACGAAGACGTGCTTGGCAACACCCTCAAGTTTGGCTGCGAAATGCTGGAGATGCTCTGTCCGACCGGTCAGAAGCAGCGGGCAACGTCCAGATTCTATGGCGCGCACGATGTCGTTGGCGATCATCTCGTTGCGCGAGACATCATCGACGAGCGCGGCGTAGATGTCCTGGATCGTGACCTCGGTGAGTTCGGACGCCATCCGGAACTCCGTATGGCGGGGAGTCACCTTGTGCTCAAAGGGTGTCGTTTCGGTCATCGTCCGGGCGCTCATGCTGAACCGTACGGGGCCACACTGCATGTAAATGATCGGATGGTGCCCGTCCTTCCGCGTCGGCGTGGCGGTCAGACCGACAACATACTTGGCCTTTACCTGCCTCATGACCTGTTCGAACGTGAAAGCGGATATGTGGTGGCATTCATCGACGATCACCTGGCCGTACTCAGCAACGAAGTCCTTCACTTCGTCTTTTCGGTACAGGCTTTGGATGACGGCGACATCCACGTAACCCGTCCGGTCCATTTTGCCGCCACCGATATGTCCGATCGATTTGGCTGGCAGATCCAAGAACATCCCAAGGCGCTCCTGCCACTGATCGAGCAACTGCTGCCGGTGAACGACTACCAGAGTGTTGACCTTGCGTTTCGCGATCAGCCACGCCGCAACGGCGGTCTTTCCGAACGCTGTCGGCGCGCAGAGGATACCTTCGTCGTGTGCGGTGATCTTCGTGACGGCTTCCTCCTGGAACGGCCGAAGCTGACCCTGGAACTCCGCTTCAATCGCTGAGCCTGAGTACCGTTCGTCCCGAACTTCGGGCCGGATCTTGTGCGCCTCGAGAAGAGCCAACGTCTCAGTCAGGCAGCCACGAGGCACAGCAATGTGATGGGCGAATTCCTGGCCGCATGCGATCACACGCGGTTTGTCGAACGTCGAGAGCCGCATCGCCTGAGCCTTGTAGAACTCCGGGTTCTGAAATGCGGCCAGCCGGAGTAACCGATTTAGCATGGCTGGTGGGAGATCCTTCTTTTCCACGTAAACAAGATTCGCGCGAACGACCTGAACAGTCTTTGGTAGCGGCCCTTCGATCGGCCGCTCCCTCCGCTTGCCAGAATGTGGCAAGGTCCACGGGTCTCGTGCATCGTCGTCATCGGCGATGCTAATCCGGACTCCGATCAGGTCGCCTTTGCGCTGAGCTTCCGCAACGATCTCCTCGGCGGCGTCGGCCGGCATTCGTCGAATTGTCGAAAGAAACTGCCATTGGTCGGGGTACGGTTGGAAGTCTGAGTCAATGAACACACTGTTGCCCAACTTGCGTGGCGCAAACTGCAAGGGGAGCGCAATCAGATTCCCGAGCCCTCCCTTGGGCATCGTGTCCTGGTTGGGGAAAAAGCGATCATAGGAATCGAGACCGAGCTGATGCCTGCGCTCCATGGTGCGCGTGAGAATCAGGCATCCCAGTTTGCGCGCGGTAATCGCTGACAGCGCACGATCAAAGAAGATCCAAATGTGGCCGCCGTTCCCGGAGCGAGAACGCTCCAAGGCAGCTGGCACACTCAACTCCTGGCAGGTCTCAAGGAAAGCCTGGGCGTCATACTCCCAAGTCTTCTTGTCGAAGTCTGCCGCGAGAAACCAGCACGTTTCGTCGGACAGGAGGGGATATACGCCAACGGCTTCCTTGCCCAAGAGGTGGTTCTCGATGACGGCGTCGGTCACCGGGAGGAACTTCCTTGTCTTCTGGTCGACTTTCTTCCGCTCCTCCGGGCGGCTTTTGTTAATGGCCTTCCAGTCCTTTACGGCCGCCGGCACATATCCCGATCGGCCGTCGTCATTCTTCCATCGCTGTGCGTAGACATCTTCTCTCCCGCGAAACAGGCTTCGAAACAGCGCGATTCTTTTTCTGGCACGCTCCTCCTTGTCCACCGGTGGCGCCGTCTCGACGGTTTTGGTTGGAGGCCGATTCTCTGGCGCAAGTTGCGGAATCGGAATGCTGTGAACCGCCAGGAGCCGCCGCAGGCGAGCGTTTTCCTCCCGGAGGCGAATATTTTCCTGCTCTGGAGGCTCGAATGGAAGAGATTCCGAAACCTTCTCGGTCATACCGCGTTCACCGCTCCGTGCGACGTGTCAGCACTTCTTGGAGATACTCCTGTACGCCCGCAAACACCGCGGCGATATCAGTTGGGAGCCCGCATTCTTCCACCAGGGCTTGAAACGGGATCTGCCAATCCGCTGGCGGCGGAACCAAACCCCCCGGCAAATCGTGTGTTCCTCTTCTCTCAAACGTCAGACGCAAGGCGTCCAGGATTCTCTGTTTATCCATGCCTCCTGATCTGATCAGGAGAGCCAGGTCCACCAAGTCCTTCACTCTGCTGTTCGCAGCGTTCCGCGGGAGCGTGTAGGCATGAATCTTTTCAGCGAACTGCTGCTCGCGAGCGATCATCCGGACGCGCGCCGATTCGATGCCAGCGAATCCCAGCCAGTCCCGGCAGATGATTGTTTCCAGCGGCTGCATAACCACGTCACCAATGCCGGCATCCAGGTGGAATCGGGCAAAGATCCGTTCGTCCATTCGAGCTTCGACAGGATAGCGAGCCCCGCCGCACGGCGCGGCGGTCAAATCGATGACAGGCGGTCCGATCGCGTACTCGAACCAGTCACCAAGAGGGATGTCAGCCACGCTCTGCAGCATCCCGCGTACAACCTGGTTCGTGTCACCACCCGCCGATGTTGCTGCCCCCACTCGCTGCAATGTCAGGTCGATGTCCACCGTTGATCGAGCAGCCTTGAAGCGCAGCTCCAGCGCATAACCACCCTTCAAAACCCAGGGCGCTGGTTCTTCCCGGAACAGCCTTGCCAGCAGACGGTCGAATGATACCTGTCGCCGGAGGCGGTTGAGATCGATCTGATCAGTAAGAGAGGCCCTCTTCAGGCGTTCTTCAAGAGCCCTTCGGAATGCTCCCGCCGTCGCATATGTCCTGGGTGACGGCATTATGCAGCTCGCCGCAGCACTTCCTCTACGATTTTGCGCGCAGGTCCGCTCATTTGCGTGTTCCGAATCTGTTGGCGAGTGATCAGACCACGGTCGACAGCCTGCCTTAGCGCCTGGCGGATGAAGTTCCGCTCGACCGTGCCAGCCTCGATCAGGTCAAGAATCGTCCGCAGAGGGCGAGTAAACTTGAAGCCCTGCGCCGTCTGTACGTCGCTCTCGGACAGGTCGGCATAATGAAGTACGAGGATGCCGGGAATATCGCTGTTGCGCCGGAAATCTGTCGGAACGGTCATGTGGAGCTTCGCCGGATTCAGGTCTGACAGATCGTAGAGGCTGAGCGCCGTGTGGTGGCTGTACGCACCCTCGACTTCCTCGTTCCGGTTCCGGGACCACAGTGCCCAAAGGACTAGGTCGGGCCGATCAGCCGCCGGAAACAGAGCGAGCCGGTAGATACCCCGGTGCTCGCGGATCCAGTTCCCGACCTGCACATGATAGGGGTGCGTGTTTTCGGCGAATCCGGCCGCCTTAGCCTGCTTGGTAGTGAAGAAACCTTGCTGCTGCTCAGCAAACTCGAAGAGCTGCCGCGAGGCTTCACGGTGAGACTGGGCCATAACACAATACTACAACTTTCTTGACGCTAAATCAACAGCAGGTGATTGGGGAAGCCTACGGCCGCACTGCAATTCCGGCAAGGTTATGGTTTGAGAGCCTCCGCCGGCGACGGCGGCCTTCCAAGCGAAATCAACAACTTGAAGGAGATCATGCGGCAAGGTTATGGTTTAGGTTCGGCAAAGTTATGCTTTAAACCACACTGTGGTCCGGTACGATATCGCTGCAGTCGTCAAATTCACGGTGGCAAATGGCGCACTTCCCTGTCTGCTCCACGACTTTTCGGCTCAGCAACTTCCGCATCTCTGCTGGTGACCGGAGTTCCCGATATCCCCTTGGATGGTGCGGATCTTCGATGCGCTGAACACCAAGCTGAAATCTGCGTCCTTTCCGTACCTGCTCGCGACCGCAGCAGAAGAGCGATCTATGGATCGGACAATATTCATTCCGACGGAGTTTCATGGGAATGCTCCAGTGTGACTTGCATTGGTATTCGTTTTGGCTTTTCAGGGATTGGACTACCGAGAGAGAGCAGGATGGACGCTATGCACCGGGCTCCGGTTTTACAAACTGGCGCCGGCTCTCACGTGTTCACTCATCCATCATTTTGCAGACGAGTTTGTGTTACAACCGGAACAGAAGTCCAAAGGATTGTCATGTCTGGTTTACGGGATCGATTTGCTCAAGCTCAAGAAGACGTGAACGGCCTTGGCGAGCGCCCGGACAACAACACGATGCTGAAGCTGTACGCTCTTTACAAACAGGCGACTCAGGGCGATGCCACTGGGGAGCAGCCAGGGGGCTTCGACTTTGTCCGCCGCGCCAAGTTCGACGCCTGGAGCGAGATCAAAGGCACCTCCACCGAGGACGCCATGCAGCAGTACATCGACCTGGTTGCCTCCTTACGGCGCTGAGACCGTGCCGCCATTTGGCGCACTCTCTTCGATGTTGGAGCACTGCCTAGGAAGTCAGATGCCCCACTCCGCCGCGCCTATCCGTCCCTTCTCAAGCTGGTTAGCAGCCCCGAATACCGCCGTTGTGGACGGTCATTATGGACGGCGATACCGAGCGCCTTCCGCTGGCCAATCAGTACGAGCAGCCGCTTGCCCCGTGTGATCCCGGTGTAAACCAAGTTGCGTTGCAGCAGCATGTAGTGCTGCGTGGTTACTCGCACGCCATCTCGGACCAGGACATTGCGCTCGCCAATGACGGGACACACAGTTTATGGGCACAGTCAGCTTTTTTTGAACCTTTTCATTATTAGCTCTAGGGCTCTCATTCGAAGTGGCATGTCATCGGGACCCGTATCGGGCACTTGCAGGTATTCGTGAAGCCAACGAGCACGTGCCGCCATCTGGAGAACCTCGTTTTCCAAAAGGCCATCCATTTTGGCTAATGACGGAATGAAACAGACATAAGCGATTCCGTCGAGAGGATCTTTGTTCTCCACATCTTTGCACCAGGCACCGAAACTTCGGCTCCTCGTCCAGTTGGTTAGTTCGGCAATGTTGAGTCGATTGGCGAGCTCGACATTTTGAGAGACTCCGGGAATCAAGGGAATCTTTAGCAGAAGGAACACCCCGCCGCCCAATTTCGGGTGAGTGACATCCGTTAAGACCCGCATCATCGCCGTGGATGGGACACAGCCGGCGAAGGAAAATTCTACCGTGGCACCCTTCTCGTCTGAATTCGCAATCACAAAAGGGCACGGTGACATCTTTTCGATTCTTGCACACTCTTCCCCAGCAAATGCAGATGGTTGTGAGCCTGTCTGCTTAAACAAATGCAGCACATTGAGCATGTCGTCGGGATTGGTTCGGAGGCCGTTAGGAGGAATCGTCTCGTCGGCAGGTGCGCCAAGCAAGTCGGCGAAGGGATCCAGCTCGGCATGCGCCTGAGCTGCCTGGATCGCCACCGCGGTCGCGAAGTACGGAGCCTGCCAACCTGCGTTCTCCGCATGGAAGTACGCGCAGCAAGCCAATTTGAGTTTCATCTGTTGTGGGTCATAGACGTATCGATTCAGGTTTGCGGCGGAATTGGCGAGCGCCAAGTATGCAAATGTCTTCTGGGTTGGTGGCAGTTCCTTTAGAGCAGTTCCTTAGAAGCTATATCCGAAAGTGAGGGGAGGCAGTAGGCTGCAGATGGCGATCTCCGCAAGCCCAGCCATGCCACGACCATATTCGGATGATTTGCGCTGCAAGCTTCTGCAGGTCTATGAGCGAAG
>DATCCF010000089.1:0-22356 GCA_036511435.1 Terriglobales bacterium
CCTAGAGCGGTTTAGTTATTTGTGTAGTCTAGGTGCCGCCGGCTGAAGCCGGCTCGGAGGTGAAGGATCAGCGGGAACGCGGCGCTGAAGCGCCGCTCTACCCGTGCTCGCTCGACTACAGTAATTCTTAAACTGCTCTAAAACTCGTCCCATCCACGTGGTTTCAGCGAAGGATTCCGCTCATATAGAGGTTCAATGATCGCGGTCAACATCGCCGCCACAACTTTCCCCACAGCAGTCCTATAAACGGCAAATTCTTCAGAAGGACATTGAGTCTCCACCAATTTCATAGATTCCTCAATCCGCTCGTTGGCTTGAAAGACCAAACGCTTAATTTCCTGCGCGACCGCAAGGTCGGAAATCATATTGAAGCTAACCTCCCTAGTTTGCCAGAAGCACGATTTCTTCCAGCTTTTCCAATAAATTTGAGAACCACTGCCAGCCGGGCAAACACTCGATTGGAATGCGATAGATCAAACCGGCGACAGTCCCAGTCCCGCTTTGCGGGACGGAAGAAGATAGCCCACCCCTTCAGGGGTGGGTGAGCGTAAAGAATGAACCGAGTCCCTCGGGGACGGCACGCTCTTCTCCGGGTGAAAGCGAATTGTGCGGCTCCCAAGTCGCTGGTTACGTCGCAACCCCGTCACGGCCAGCAAATCTCGCTGAGTAGCACGGCCACATGCGCGATGGCAGCATTGTCGGTGCCCATGCCTTCCGGAGTCTTTGCTTTAATTCCGACGCGAGAGGGCTCGATGCCGAGTAGCTCGGCGACGTGTTGCTGGATCGCCCTAGCGTGGGGACCGATCTTGGGGGCGGCGAGGATCAGCGTGCTGTCCACGTTCCCCACTACGTAGCCCGCCTCCTCGATCTGCTTCAGCGCCTCGCGGACGAAGACCGTTGAGTCAGCGCCCTTCCATTTCGGATCGGTGGGCGGGAAGTAGGTCCCGATGTCTCCGGCAGCGATTGCGCCGAGCAGCGCATCGGTCAATGCGTGCAACAGGACGTCGCCGTCGGAGTGCCCCGCCAGACCGCTGTGGTGTGGAATCAGCACGCCCCCGATCTTCAGCGGGATGCCCGGCTGGAATTCGTGCGAATCCCAGCCAAAGCCGATGCGGGGTGGGCGAGCGATATTGGCGTTGCTCAGTGGGAAGTAACCTCAGGGGCGGAAGCCCCGTTGCTGACAAACAGTGTTGAGCACAACAGGTTGCTAAAAAAAGCGACGTTCGAGTACTACGGGCCTTCAGGCTCACGTCCAAGCTTTCACGATAATCTTAGAGCGTGGCGGTGTGTGAGAACGTCTGTCGTCCCTACGGGACTCGGATCTATTTCCCACTCTACCCAGCACTCTGCCTGCAGCTCCGTGCTGGGCTAAACTGTGCCGCGCCTACGGCGCTGGATTTTCGGTTGGCAAATTCCACTGGCAAACACCGAATTTGGTTCACACACACACTTTGAAGGTCCGCACTACACGACATTTCTTAGTGGCTTGTAAGCCGCGTTTCTCAAAAAACACCCGATCGTTCCGGTCCTGAAGGCCCCTCTACCATTTCACCCGCCCAAGCTGGCCTTGCGGCGGTTCTCCTGCGATAGAAAAAATTCCGCCAACTCCAGATCGGCAGGCGTGGTGATCTTCATGTTGCGCGGAGACCCCATCACGACATGGACCGTCCCTCCACTGCGCTCGATCAGAGAGGCTTCATCTGTGCCCATGAATCCGTCGACGGTGGCTTCCTCGAACGCCTTCTTGAGCAGGCCGAAGCGAAACCCCTGCGGCGTCTGCGCCAGCACCATGCGCTCACGCGGGACGGTCGCTATCACGACGGCGCCATCGGACGTCCGGTCCACTTGCTTCACGGTGTCGACCGCGGGCACTCCGGCAATCGCGGCCTCGTACTTCTTGACCGCTTCAATTACGCCAACGATGGTGTCCTGGTCAACGAAGGGCCGCACCGCATCATGCACCAGGACGATATCATCGTCGGCCGCGTCGATGGATGCCAGCGCATTGCCCACGGAATTCTGCCGGTGTTCTCCACCCTCAACCGTGCGAACTGGTTTCTTCAGTTTCTCTTTGTCGATCTGCTTCTGAAAGCTCGCGGTTTCATTCTTGCGCAGTGCCACCACGATCTCGCTGACCGCCGGGCATTGCGCGAACTTGCGCAGCGTATGGAAGAGAATCGGAGTTCCTTCCAGCTCAAAAAACTGCTTGCTCTTGCTCTTTGGATCTCCGGCGGCCCTGGACATGCGCGTACCTAATCCGGCTGCGGGGATGATGACGATGACCTTCATGTTGGGGAGCGCAGTATAAACGCCGGACCACGCTAAATACAAATCGGAGGAAGCGTGCCATTGCCAAAGCGTGAGGCGGAACTCCCGTCCCGATTATTCCGCCTTATGCGTTTCCGGAACCACCACTGCCGGGGCAGGCGTCGGCACTACCTTCCTAAAGTCCGGCCGTGGCTCGATGGGACGCGCCGGTACGCTCATGGTGCGCTCGTCGAACTTGCCAAAAATCATCTTCCCGGCGGTGGTCTGGAGCACAGACGTCACCGAGATATCGATGTTCTTGCCGATCATCTTGCGGGCGTTGTCCACCACCACCATGGTTCCGTCGTCCAGATAAGCCACACCCTGGTTGTATTCCTTGCCTTCTTTCAGGATGAAGACTTTCATGATCTCGCCGGGCAGGACGATGGGCTTCAACGAGTTGGCCAGCTCGTTGATGTTCAGCACCGCGACCCCTTGCAACTGGGCCACTTTATTGAGGTTGAAATCGTTGGTGACGATCTTGCCTTCGTACACCTTGGCCAGCTCGATCAGTTTCAGGTCCACTTCGCGCACGGCGGGGAAGTCGTCTTCCACAATCTGAATCTGCAAGGTCGCGATCTTCTGGATGCGCTGCAGGATGTCAAGGCCGCGGCGGCCGCGGTTACGCTTCATGGAGTCGGCCGAGTCGGCGACCAATTGAAGTTCTCGCAGCACGAACTGGGGAATGACGATCACCCCGTCGAGGAAGCCGGTTTCGGCGATGTCGGCGATGCGACCGTCGATGATGACACTGGTGTCGAGGATCTTGTGGCTCCTCTTGGACTGTTTCTCGCCTCCGAAAATGCCGCCCAGTGCAGCCAGATTGAGCAGATCGCCCTTACGGGCGCCTACCACCAGACCTACATAGGCCATGATCAACATTACGAAAAGTTGCAGAAAGCTTTGGGTTGGACCTTCGTGAATACTATTGCGAATGACGAGACTGAAAAGGTAGGCCCCTACGATTCCGAGGATGCTTCCAATGACCGCGCCGATAAGCCGCTTCAGGCTGACGCGTCGCAGGCGAAGTTCAAATAGAACTACCGCGATTCCGAAGAGCACTCCCACGCCCGCTGCGGGCCATCGGTCCAACCCAAGCGGGCGCAGTTCGTAGCTCGCAACTGCCGTAATGAGGACAAATAAGACACGTATGAATACCAGGTCCAAGCGACACCTCCACCGACCGATCCAGGCGTCTGCAGTGGGTGAAAGCGCTCCGGGGATATAGGAAGAAAATTATGCCGGTAACGCACTCTCGTTCCAAGCGCGACGGACAGGCCTCGACTCGCTCGCTCCGCTAAGTAATCGCCTCGGGGCATATGAAAAAGAATCGCGCCCCGCCCCGCCCAACCGCGGCGGGAATAATACTAGAGTAGCCGAAGTATATACCAGTTTGCGAGGTCTTCCGCAGCGCGCCTGGCTTTCAATTGAGGCAGGTTCCAATTTGGGCGAACTGCTGTGACGCGGCCTCTGCTTCAGTCTCGACCTTCCAGCGGCGCTCTACGAGAGGTGCAGAATAGCGCTCCGCAGCCAGTCCTCAGGCGAATAACGCTGCAAAGCCCGCTCCCGCCAGCACGACTACCGCCCACCAGCCGAAGACCACGGCCATGCAGGTCCCCGTCTTCAATTTGGTTACGCAGGCGTACCCTAGGCCAGTCAGCACAATCACCCAGATTGTGAACACATCGAGCGAAGTCGCTATGGAGTAGAGGAAGTGGGAACTGGGGTCAACCAGAGCACCCAGATTGCTGGCAACCGGGTTCTGGAAGGTGAAGGCTTCACCCCCTCCCACACTGATCGCCAGTATGGCAATTAGGGCTTTAAGGATCCCGGGCAGCGACGCGTACATGCTGATGGCCATGCATTGATTGAAGGTGAGGTGCGCACCGAAGGCAAGGTTGAATGTCCCCAGCAACACAGCGGCCATGATTGCGACGATGATCAACGCGATTGCCGGATACGCATAAGAAATCGCTCGATTGAACTTGACGATCGTCTGTATCTGCGCGGCGCGTTGCTCGGGCGGCAACTGATCAAGCTTCTCTGCCTGCTTCGGGGAAAGGGCCATGGTGTTTTCGACGACCTTCTCCATGCCGAGTTTCTTGTCCACCATTGTCACCATGGCAAGGCTGGCGATTGCCATCAGTATCCAGGGCACCCACCAACTGGCGCTGCGCCGGATGTCAGAGAACGTCTTGTTGGGAGCGATGAAGGTGTCCGCGACACGTTCGGCCTGGGAAAGGGGCGGTTGCTCCAGGGGCGCGACAGGACTTGCAGAACTCATGCGTCTCCTTTTGGTCCAAACTAAAGGTACAGGGCCCGGCTACGCGAAAGTAGGCAGCTAGGACCAAGGCCGATCCCTCAACACCGCGAGAGTATCGGGCTTTACTCGGTCGATCACCACCGCAACGTCGTGAATTAAATTGTCAAGCTGCATCCTCGTGAATACTTTCGCTGCTGCCATCAGCGCCGACTTCATGACTGCGGGATCGGACGGGCTTCTCCAAATCTGCGCGACGTTGTACGCAAGCCTACCGAAGAGAGAATCTTTCTCAAAAGGTTTGTCCTCGACTATGAAAACCCGACACTCAGAGTAATCAGCTTCAGCAATGTTGAGCTTTTCGAGGAACTCTTGTGCAATTCGGCTCTTTTGCTCAACAGGCAAATGCCTCCAAAAGGTGTCTGCGGCCGTCTGCGACAACGAAAGGTTTAGATAATCATGGAGCTTAAACATCTGGGTTTTAGTCAGCCCGTCCGCTATGGCGGTTCTGATCGTCAGATGAATAAAAAAGTAGAGGAGTTCGTAAAAGATCAGCATCTGCTGTTCGGTCGGTTGCCCCTCGACCGAGAACCCCAATCCTCTAGCGACATCCTGATAAGAATCCCACGTGGCCTTCACGATCCCGAGAGATAAGTTGCCTAGGGGGCCGTAGACTTCTGAGGTTTCGGCCTCGACCTTCTTCAGAATGCCCTCTACCTTGCGTTCTTCCGGGGTGCCAAAAATCCTATCCAACATGCTCATGAGAATTAGACCTTGTGAGCTGCCACGGGGATCGTCACCCCATCCCAATGAGTACGGGAGCCGCCAGGACTGGGACAACCGGCCACGCCTGTCCGGCCCGCCGTTTCATTGGCAATGCGGCCTAATGGCTTCAGCGCGTGGTTAGGCGGCCCCCCGTAGGGCCGCGAGAATCTGTTCGTCCTGAAACGTGGTGATGCCATGGTGGCGGTTGTTGTGAAAATATAGAACGTTGTCGCCAGCGCCGGGCGCCTTCCAAGCCTCAGCGATCTCTTTCGGCGTTGGATATTGACCATCGTTTAGTGTCGGCTCAGTCGCCGTCATAAGCAAGAGATCAAAGCCAAGCAGGGGTTGTTTCGTTACAGCGTCTGTCGGCCAATCGAAAAGCGCGCGGCCCGTGGATGCATCGAGAACAGGACCTTCGCCCTGCGCCGTGGAGAGGGCAGTGTACGCCTTGCCGAGCGCCTCGATGCGGGATTGCCATGCCTGGAGAATTGGTTCCGAAAGTTTGGCGTCACGGTTCTCGAGAATACAGACTTTGCCCCACTTTGAATAAATGCCGGATATCTCCTCGCGGTCCCGCTCGGCTGCCCAAAGGTACTCTGCCTCTTCCAGCAAGTGCCCAGGCTCGCAACATTCCGCTCGTGCGGGTACCACGAGGCCGACCCCGAGCTTTGCATCCTCCGAGCACGACTTGGCAAACACCATTGTGAAGGTATTTCCTCGGCTGCACGCCTTCCTACCGTAGCGAATAGGCACCCTAACCCTTACTGGGTGCTCGTCCGCGCAGCTAAGGCGAGCTTGGCGCCATCGGCAACGGACGCGGGAATGGCCCCAGTAGAGGGACCCCACGATGAGTATGCCCAAACGCATGGAGCATTGCCTCCTTGATGTTTCGTTGTGAGTCCGCCTAACTCTTGTTTAGACTGACCATTATAAAGCCGTTCCCGGTCCGCCTAAAACGAAACCGCCGGTGTCGCCTTGACGGTCCCGGCCCGATCATGGCGAACTCCCTCCAAAACTGAACCCCCATCCTCAGGTTGAACAGAGTGCAATCCCGCTCTTAAACTGGATCTATGCACGTGCACACCAGCGACGCAAGGAATGGAACGACCTCGCGGGTGTTGCGGATTTCGCTGATCGTCACGCTCGCCTATATCGTGCTGTTGGTCGTTGCCGGGCTGCGCGCGCACAGCCTGGCGCTGCTCTCGGAGGCCGGACACAATCTCTCCGATTTTGTCGCTTTGCTGATGTCGTGGGGCGCAGTCTATTTACAAGGCAGACCGCCCAGTGCGCGTAAAACCTTCGGCTACAACCGCGCGGGAGTGCTGGTCGCCTTCATCAACGGCTTATCCCTGGTACTGATCGCGTTCTACATCCTCTACGAAGCATTCCGCCGTTTGCAGGCTCCGGTGGATGTGCACGCCGGCATCATGATCTGGGTGGCGGCCGCGGGAGTCGTCATGAACGGCGCGATCGCGCTCCTGCTGATGCGCGGCCATCGCGACATCAACCTTCGCAGCGCGCTGCTGCACGAGATTGGCGATACCTTGTCCACCGCCGCCGTAATCGCCGGCGGCATCATGATTGCCCTGACCGGCGAGCGCTGGATCGACCCTGCACTGTCGGTGGGCATCGGCGTCATGATCCTCTGGTCTTCCATCGGGATTATCCGCGAGAGCCTGAACATCCTGCTGGAAGGCACGCCCAGCGGCATGGAACTGCAGCGCATCGAGGAGATCATCCGCGCCATTCCGGGAGTGAACGATGTACACGATCTGCACGTGTGGAGCATCGGCAGCGACACCCACTCGCTCTCCTGCCATGTGGCCATCGCCGACATGCCCGCGTCCGAGAGCGAGGGAATTCTGCGCCTGATTCGCGAACAAATGGGCGGACGCTTCCACATCCATCACACCACCATCCAGTTTGAGTTGGCGGTCTGCGAGGTGGCGGACGGTTGCGTCATCCCGATCAGCCCGGCACACGAACACGGCCACTTCCATTGAAGCGGAAGCGGAGAAACTGTTTGTCCAATCATCTGCGTCGCCTCGCATGCGCTCTTCTCACGGTGAGTCTGGCCTTCACTCTGGGCTGCAGCCAGAACGCGAGTGCGCCGGAAGCGCAACAAGCTGCGTCCTCGCCTGCTCCCGGTGACACAAGCCCGTGGCACATGGAGTTGAAGGTTTCTCCGGAGCATCCCAGCATGGCCAAGTCGATGACTTTCACGCTGCATATCACCGACGAACATGCGCCGCCGGTCAATGCCGCTGAGGTGAATGGCGCTCTTACGATGAAGCTGATGGATATGGGCACAACCCAGGTAAAGTTCACGCCCAAAGGCAACGGCGACTACGAGGCTTCGATGAAGAGCATGGATATGTCTGGCGCGTGGAACCTCTCTGTGGACGCCTCGCAAGGCCCGGTTCACGCCAAGAAGAGCTTTGAGTTCACGGTGTACGACTAGAGGGGGTTCACGATTGCCATATCCCGCTGTCATCCCGAGTGTCGCATGGACCTGCGGCCCACCCAAAGGAATGAAAATTAACCACGGAGGCACGGAGATCACTGAGAAAACTCGAGGCCGCCGGCTGTGACTTCGGCAGGCGACAAGTCAGGTGATTTTCTGTATTGGATCAGAAGACGTTTTGCGGGCAAAACCAGCCCGGATGACCTCCGGTTTTCTTCGCATGGCGACGCCGCGCGGCGATATCGCGGCCGTATGTTGCTGGTGTTGGTCGTCCTGCAATGCGTATTGTATGGCATCAATCTAAAGCTTCTGCCGATGTGGGGCGACGAGACGTTCACGGTAAAGACGGTCGTCGAGACTCCGGCGCGAATCATCCAGATTGTTCGCGAGGACATCCATCCGCCCCTATACTTCCTGCTGGCTCATTGGTGGAACCGTATTCCGCTCGGCTCCGATCCGCTGGTACGGCTGCGCGCACTCTCTGCCTTCTTCGCCATATTGACGACGGTCTTCCTCGACCGGTACTGGCTCCGTGACGCTCCTGCAAGCCTGCGCAACTGGTTTCTCCTGTTCTGGACGTTTTCACCTTGTCTGCTGCTTTATAGCCGTATGGCCCGATCTTACAGTATGCAGGTGTTTTTCGCCGCGATGGCGATCTGGTACCTGCTGCGTTTGGCAGAAGATGCCGCCGGATGGAGAGACTTGGCGGCATTCGTGGTTGCTCTCGCGGCGCTGCTCTACACGCACTACCTGCCGGGTATCGCCGTCTGGGCGGGAGCGAATTTGTTGCTGGCGATCCAGCTACGACATGGGCGTTCGATCTGGAAAACCTGGCTGTTGCCCAATGCGCTTGTAGCTGTTCTCTACCTTCCGTGGCTGATGACGCTCAGCGGGGCGCTCGGCCAGTGGCGGCACAGCGCAGTTTACTCCCTGACTGGCAATCTATGGGCTGAGCAGGTCTTGAAGCTCTGCTACTGGTTCTATTCCTTCACTTTCGGCGAAGCCATCCCTATCTGGCTGCTGCCGGTCACGGTAGTGCTGGCTCTGCCGTGCCTGTGGCTGCTGGTCTCCGGGGCGCGATTGCGGCGCCAATGGCTCTGGCCGGCACTTTTTGCCGCGGTTGTCGCCTTTCTCGGCGCGACACGCTGGGTATCGTATTCTTTTTCTTTCATGGGCGCGCGACTGCTGTTCCTGCTGCCTTTGTTTCTTGTCGCCTTGGCCGCCGGAGTCACAACCAAGCACCGCGTCGGCACAGCCCTGGGCGTGATTCTCTTGGCCGCAAATCTGGCCGGCCTGTGGACTTATTATGAGGCGAGGGACCTCCTGAATGCCGGATACCTGGTGCCCAATCAGCGAATCGCCGCGGAAATCGCACTACATTCGAGGAGCGAGGACACTGTCGTCTGGATCGACGAAATGAACTTCGATGGCACAACCCTTGAGTATTATCTGCCCAAGAGTTTTCGCCTACGCTGGCTGACGTCGCCCGAATCGGTGGAGGCGGCACGTGCCGAACTCAAGGCAGGCGCCATCCGGCACGTCTGGTTTGTGCGCAGTTCCCATGACATCTCGCCCGGGCACGTATTCGAGGAACTCGAAGCTCAGATGAGGGGGACGTGGAGCGAGCACACCCTGTACTCTTACGTTCCGTTTTCACCTACCCACCTCGCGATCCTGCGAGCGCTGGCGCTTCTGCGTCACCAGGACGGAAATCAACCTCGGCGCTATATGTGCGAGGTGCGGGAGTTTCAGGGTCCTCGCTAAGTGGCGCCGGGCACGAGAGATAGCGATTCCCACCGCGTTCCTGTTGCCCGTCAAGGGTCGCGACAAAACCGTG
This sequence comes from Terriglobales bacterium, assembly GCA_036511435.1. Classification (GTDB taxonomy): domain Bacteria; phylum Acidobacteriota; class Terriglobia; order Terriglobales; family Acidobacteriaceae; genus Bog-257. The sequence continues at coordinate 9,634 of DATCCF010000089.1, forward strand.
CGCTCCAGGTGCGGTCATAAGCGGAACTGATAGCCTCCATAAATAGTTTGAATTTCTCATCCGCAGCAAAACCGCGTATCAACTTCTTACACGAGCAAAATTGAAGAGAACCGCCGGTCGCGCGCCGGCCTACCCTCTTTATTTCCAAGCTCTTCCGGCGCCTGAACTGTGGGTTGTCGCGCGGTCAACCCAGATCCAGGCGTAATCGATGTCAGTTCCGCAACAGGAGTCCTCAATGCGGTTGCTTCAGAAGTTGCTACCGATCGTTGTGTTGATTTTGTTGGCAGGCACTCTGGTGGCGCAATCGGCGCCGGTTGCGACCCCAGGGGCAAACGACGGAGCTGCGCAAGCGGACCGCATCGCACAATTGCAGCAGCAGATCGCCGATGCCAAAGGTTCCGCCGATAACGCGTGGATGCTGGTAAGCACCGCCTTGGTCCTGATGATGACCGGCCCGGGCCTGGCGCTCTTCTATGGCGGCCTGGTGCGCAAGAAAAATGTGCTCTCCACCATGATGCAGAGCTTCGCCATGATGGCGGTCATCACCGTGCTGTGGGGAATCGTTGCCTACAGTCTGTGTTTCGCCTCCGGCAACAGCTTCCTCGGCGGATTGGGTCACGCATTTCTGCGCGGCGTCGGCGCGCAACCAGACGCCGACTACGCCGCGACTATCCCGCAACAGACGTTCATGATTTACCAGTTGATGTTCGCCATCATCACTCCGGCGCTCATCAGCGGCGCCTTTGCCGAACGGATGAAGTTCAGTGCGATGGTGCTGTTCATGGTGCTATGGTCACTGTTCGTTTACGCGCCCATGGCTCACATGGTGTGGGGCAAGGGCGGCCTGCTGAACGCCAGCCTCGGCGGGCGCTTTCCGACCCTCGATTTCGCGGGCGGCACCGTGGTCCACATCACTTCCGGAGTTTCCGCGCTGATTTGTGCGACCTACCTCGGCCGTCGGCTTGGCTATCCGCATGAGTCCATGCCTCCTCATAGCGTGGTGCTTAGTTTCATCGGAGCCTGTTTGCTGTGGGTGGGCTGGTTCGGCTTCAACGCGGGCAGCGCGCTCAGCGCTGGAAGCCTGGCGACCAGCGCATTTGTGGCCACCCACTTCGCGGCTGCTTCTGCCGCCATCGGATGGGCGGGAGCGGAGTGGATTCGCAACGGCAAACCCAGCGCTCTGGGAGCGATCTCCGGCTGCGTCGCGGGATTGGTAGCCATCACGCCGGCCGCGGGATTCGTTGGGCCGATGCCAGCCCTGCTGATCGGGCTGATTGCTGGAGTGTCCTGCTACATGATGGTTGCGAAAGTGAAGGCTTGGCTGGGCTATGACGACTCGCTCGATGCCTTCGGCGTGCATGGCGTGGGTGGAACCATCGGTGCACTGCTGACCGGGGTCTTCGCCACGAAACTTGTCAACCCGATATTCAAAGACGCGCAGGGCAGCGCGCTGGCCGTGGGTATGATCGACGGCAACTATCGCCAAATGTTGAATCAAGTCGTAGGCATTGCCATGGCAATAGTGCTGGCGGTCGTGGGCACTTACGCCATTCTTAAGGTTGTCGATTTCGTCCTCGGGGTACGCGTCTCCGCTGAACATGAGGAGCAGGGGCTCGATGTCACGCAGCACGGTGAAGAAGGCTATTACTGGGAGGTTTCTCTGCCTTAGTGCGCATAGAGCCGGCCTTTACGCTGGCGTCGTGGTTGGCTAACGATTTGGGATTCAAAGGGTGGTGAGAACTGTGCCGTCCCTAAAGGGACTCGGATTTATTTCCCACTTTACCCAGCGCTGAAGCGCTGGGTAAAGCTCTTTCGCCCCATTCGGGACTGGACTTTGCGCAGTCGTTCCACCGTGGCAACTCAAAACGGGTTCTCACACACCCTCTTTAGGCCGCCGTCCGGGATCCTATTTACTCGGAGCTTCAAAGCGTGTGTGAAAGCCAAACTTGGTATTTGCCAGTGGACTGGATGGGCGAAAATCCAGCGCCATAGGCGCAGCATAGTTTAGCCCAGCACGGAGCCGCAGGCGGAGTGCTGGGTAAAGTGGGAAATAGACCCGAGTCCCGTAGGGACGACAGATGTTCTCACGCCAGGCGGTCGCCCTAAAGTATTTGTGTGAGAACTCCTCCTGAGTTGGCACGGTGGAACGATTGCGAGAAATCGAGCCCCGCAGGGGCGAATTGCTTTTAGCCCAGGGCGGAAGCCCTGGGTAAAGTGGAAAAAATAACGAGTCCCTTCAGGGACGGCACAGTTCTTGCACACCCTCTTCAGCCCAGAGGTGCATCACGACATCACGGTTAAAGATCAACTTATGACAAAGCTGGAAGCAGTGATTCAACCTTCGAAGTTCGAAGCCGTCAAAGATGCTCTCCTTGAGATTGGAGTGGAGGGCATGACTGTAACCGAAGTTCGCGGTCACGGACGACAGAAGGGGCATACCGAGTTCTATCGCGGCCGCGAGTACACGGTAGATCTTCTCCCTAAGGTGAAGATTGAGACCGTCATGCCCGACCGCCTGGTAGATCAGGCCATTGCGGCGATCACCAATGCCGCGCGCACTGGGAAGATCGGCGACGGCAAAATTTTTCTGTCCCGTGTCGACGAAGCTATCCGCATACGCAACGAAGAGCGCGGCGAGGCTGCACTATGACCAACACTGGCGCGAGAATGTTCCCAGGAGGCGGGTAAGAAACATGTCCAGCCAGGCGCTCGAACACGGCCCTCGCGCATTCTACCGGCAAGAGTTCGAGCGCCTGCGGCGCGAGTTCGAAGCGACCGGCTCTGGCCGTGCCTTGCTGAGAGACCGCACCCAGTTTGTCGACAAGCTGGCGCTGCAGCTCTGGGAGCAGCAGGTCCCGCCAACCGTCCGCAGCGGCTTTGCGCTAGCCGCACTGGGTGGCTTCGGCCGCGGTGCGCTGTTTCCTCACTCCGACATCGACCTTCTGTTCCTGGCTGAAAACGACGCCGTGCGCGGCCGGATGAAGGACCCGGTGCGCAGCATGTGCCAGGAGATGTGGGACACCGGTCTGCGGGTCAGCCCGACGACGCGCACGCTCGACGAATGTGCTCGCTTCGACCACGACAATGTCGAGTTCACCATTTCGCTGCTCGACTGCCGCTTTCTGGCCGGCGATGCCAAGCTGTTCGGACGTTTGCATGAAAAGAGCCTGCCACAACTCGTGGCCCGCGAGGCCGATGTTCTCCTGCAACGTCTGGCGGAAGTCACTCGCACCCGGCATCTGCGCTTCGGCGAGACCATTTTTCATCTGGAGCCGAACCTGAAGGACGGTCCGGGTGGGCTGCGCGATCTGCACGTCTCACGATGGCTGGAGCTGATTATGACGCTGGCGTCCGAGCGCAAGTGGCCGGACACGCTCCAGGCGCCACCCAACTCGGAAACCGATGCTGTTCTCGACGCGATGGACTTCCTCATTTCTACCCGCTGTTATCTGCATTACCGGGGCAATCGCGACGAGAATGTCATCTCATGGGAGGCCCAGGAGGAATTGGCCAAGCGCGGCATCGCGACCAAGTCCGGGGGCGTTTCGTCCGCCGAGTGGATGCGGTCGTATTTTCGCCATGCGCGGACCATCCATCGGCACGCCAGGCAAATGCTGGAACAGCTTCCCAGAAAGCGCTCTTCGCTCTACCGCTCGTTTCAGCACTGGCGCTCCCGATCCTCTAACGAAGAGTTCTCTGTGGTGGACGGGCGCGTCTATCTGCAGCAGACGGCCGGCGCTCACGATCCCCTGGTGATTTTGCGGCTCTTCACTTTTGTTGCCCGCCATGGCGTCGCGGTCAGTGTTGAGACCGAGCGCCGGCTCGACAATGCGCGTCGCGGGTTGGCCGATACCATGCCGCAGGATTCGCGGTTATGGGAACATCTGCGCGAGATACTTGTGCTCCCCTACGCTGCCGATGCGTTGCGGGCCATGCATTCGCTGGGCTTGCTGACCCTCGCCATTCCAGAATTCGAGGCGATCGATTCGCTGGTTCTCCGCGACCTCTACCATCGCTACACCGTGGATGAACACAGCATTCTCGCCATCGGCGTATTGCATTGCCTCAAGTCCAACGATGTCGAGTGGCTGCAACCCTTCGCCAGCCTGCTGGCGGAGTTGGAGCATCCCGAACTGCTCTTCCTGGCATTGCTGCTGCACGATACCGGGAAGGGCATGGATGGAGACAACCATGTCCACAACAGCGTGCAACTCGCCACGGCCGCAGTGGAACGCATGGGGCTGGAGGAAGAAGACGACCAGACAGTCGGCCTATTGATTGCCGCTCACCTGGAGATGTCATCCACGCTACGCCGCCGCGACATTTACGATCCGGAGACCGCACGCGAACTGGCACACAAAGTAGGTACTCCCGAGCGGCTAAAGATGCTGACGCTGCTGACCCTGGCCGACATCAAGGCGGTCAATCCGGAAGCGCTCACTCCGTGGAAGGCCGAAAACCTTTGGCACCTGTACACCGGTACCGCGAACTACTTTACCCGCAGTGCCGACAGCGAACGATTTCACGCCGAGGAGTGCAGCGCCCAAGTCGAGCGCATCGCCGTCCTGCTGCCCAAGCGCCGTTCGCAATTGCTGAAATTTCTCGATGGGCTGCCCCAGCGCTACCTCATGTCGCACTCGCCCGAACAGGTGCTCGTGCACTTCGAGATGGCGAAGCAGCTTCGCGGCGAACCGGCTCAGCTCGCCGTGCGCCGCATTTCCGGCCAGCACGAACTCACCATCGTCACCCTCGATCGCCCGGGCCTGTTTTCGACCCTGGCTGGCATTCTCTACGGATGGGGCATGGACATCACCAAGGCCAGCGCCTTCTCCAATCGCTCCGGAGTCATCGTCGACAGCTTCTATTTCAAAGATCGCTTTCACACCCTGGAGTTAAATCCCCCAGAACGCGAGCGCTTCAAAAAGTCGGTTGTCGAAATCTTGATGGGCGAAGCTCCACTCGAGCGCCTGCTGGAATCGCGCCTCAAGTCCGATACCAAGCCAGCCAGGCTCAAGGTCGAAACCCGCCTGCGCTTCGACGATGAATGTTCTCCTGGCAGCACATTGTTGGAAGTCGTCACCCAGGACCGTCCCGGACTGCTGCACACCATCAGTTCCATCCTCGCCCATCAGAACTGCAGTATCGAGGTGGCGCTGATTGACACCGAAGGCGCAACCGCCCATGACGCTTTTTACCTGACCTGCGGCGGGATGAAACTCACGCGCGAGCAGCAGAGGGCGACCGAGTGGGCGCTGACGACGGAACTCGACGATTCCTTGCCATCAACTTGGTAAACCGCGAACACAGAGTGAGTTTGAATCGTATGCTACCCTTGGTTCCGACAGGGTAATTTCAGTGTCATTTGCAAAACTGGTCGCGCTGGCGGTCCTCTCATTGGCACCACAGTTGATGTCCCAAACCCCGGATCGGAGCACCGGGCGGGTGTCGTTGGATGCACATGGAACATTGAACATAGTGCTCGCCAACCGGAATGGTTTTGTCATTGCGACGGACAGCAGGTTGACGCGAAGTGACGGTGTTCACCACGACGATGGACAAAAGCTGTTCCGGACAGCTCCTGAGGCGGCACTGGCATTTGCAGGATTTGCGTACAAAATCGTCGGTGGGGTTGAATTTGAGATTCCAGCCACTATTCAAACGCGATTTGGGCCCGCTGGCGTTGATGACGGTCGTGGCTCCCCGATGTTTGTGGCGAGTTGGGCATCGGGCTTGTCCTTGTATCTCACTAGGATTGCGCTGGTCGAAACCGCTTACCAACCATCGCCGAGTCTCTCTCCTCTAATCCTCACAGCAGTTGGACTGAATAAGCAGCGATTACCCGAAATTCGACAGGTTAGGTTCAGCGCCTCCGTGCAGCGCCTAGGAGCACAGGGGCAAGAGGTACCTCTTTATGAAGCGAAAGAAGAGCCTCCCGTTGTAGCCAGCACTTTTAAGTGGAAGGCTGAAGGTGTGCCCTCTGTGGCGACAGAAATCCTCACCGGAAGATACTCTGGCAGAGATCCTAATATCAAGAACTACATCCGAGGGCTCCGAAAACATAAAGAAGATGCCATGTCTTTGGAGCAGATGAAGAACCTTGCGGAGTCCTTGTTCCGGGAAACTGAACAGACTCCTTGGATCGTGAATGGGTTCGACTACTCAAAGACCGTCGGAGGCCCCCTTCAAATTGGCATCTTCCCAGCTCAGGGAACTGTAATCTGGGAGCAGCAAACATTTCCGCCTAAGGTTTCGCTCTTATACAGAACTGGGCTAGAGATCGGAGCCGTGGAGGCTGCCCCAGCTCGCACTAAACGGGCTAATCTGTTTTGGCTGGAGGATTTTTTCACCGAGCCGATAGCGGTGAAATTCCACATGTTCTATTACGGAAATGTTTTCGTGCGCAAAGCTGTTTCCCTCGATGGCAACATATTTATTAGCAATTCATTTGAGGACTGCACGTTCGAGTACTCCGGCGGACAGGTTCCGCTCCTCCTTCGAAACGCCGTCATCGGAGGTTGTCGTCTGATTGTCCGTGGCGAACAGCAGTTACCTGCTGAAACAGCAAGTCAGCTATCCACATGCAGCTCCTTGACAGGGAGCGATTGATACGCAAAATGTATGCGGTAATTGACTTTGTGAATGGGCGCATGGCAGCGCCGAACCTTCATGACCATTCGGGCGTCGAGCAGACACTCCCTACAAAATCCATTACAGTCGAGCGCAGTGCGAAAGAGAAGCCTGTATATAATTGAAACCGAGCTGCGAGAGTGGCGGAATTGGCAGACGCACCAGACTTAGGATCTGGCGGGGAAACCCGTGGGGGTTCGAGTCCCCCCTTTCGCACCAGGTTCATTTGAGAAAATTAGACGAAGAACTTCGCGCGTCGCCGGTTCCCAAATCGAAGCAATGGTAGCTACTGCACCTTCGCGTACTCCGCCTTGGCTTCTTTCACGACGGGGATGTCGGGGTCGGCGTCTTTCCAGTAGCACAGAAAACCACTCAGTGCGGAACCTGAACTCTTTGCGCAAGGAAGTTGTCCTGGCACTGTTTGGCGGCGGACAGCAACTGGGTGAACTCAGGCGTGCCGCGCAACGACGCCAGCAGCGGATCCTTTTGCAGGGCAGTGTAGGCGCAATATTTCCCCTCGATGGCGGATTTGAGCAGCCGCAAAGCCACATCTTTCTCGCCACAGAAGGCCATGTCAGTTGCGAATAGGTACCGGTTTTCCGGGTCAGGGTTGCCCTCGAGCAATGCATCCCGCTCGCGGATGGCATGGTCCAACTCTGCGGAGGGCGACCGGGTGGACGACGAGCGGTCGAAACAACCTTTGTAGAGCTTGATGTAGTCAGAATCCGCAGGCAGTTTCTGAAAGGCCTCCCGCGCTTCCCCCAGTTTGCCTTCGCGCAAGAGGAACGGGATCACGTTGCCATTGAACCAGTTCGAACCCGCATCCAGGCGGATGAAGTCCATCGCACGCTCGGGGTTCCCCATCTCGCCAAAAGTCAACGAGCAGACGCGGAACACGTAGTTTCCGGAATCCAGAGAGAGCGCAGCTTCGCACGCGCGGGCCGACTCGTCGAGCAACCCCGCATAGCGGAGGACATACCCCAGCACGAAGTGGGCTGTGGCATTCTTAGGCTGGCGTTCGACGAAATTCTGCGCGTCTTGATAGGCCCTGGCCAGCTCACCTCGTTCGGTCCGATTTGCGATGCTCTGACCAAGTGCGATGGTGAGGTTCGGATCAAGAGCCAGCGCCCGCTCAAGAGCTGTGTTTGATTTCTGGAACATCGCCTCGCCGCCCGCCCCATATTGAGAATCAAGGTAATAGCGACGCCCAAGGTTGCCCCACGCGGGCGCATACGTGGGGTCAAGGCCTACGGATCGCTCCAGCATAGGGATAGCTTCTTTGTTGGGGCCGGGATCATGCGGCAGCGCGAGGCTGCGCAGGTAGAGATCGTAGGCCTCTTCATTCTTGGGACGAGTGCTGGTTTCCGCTGAATCGGTGCCCGCGCCGAGCGCCGGGATTAGTCCTTGCCGCACCTTTGCCGTGATCTGGGTGCGCATGGCAATCATGTCGGGGGCCGCGACGTTTAGAGTGTCCCGCCAAAGAGTACGGTTGTTCTCAACATCCACGGCCTCCAGCGTGATCTGTAGCTGATCGCCCTCTTTCATGTAATGCCCGGTGACGATATCGGTGACACGCATCTCGCGGCCGACCTGCTGCAGATCGAGGCCAGCCGCGGTGTATTTGCTGCTGGTAGCAAATGGGCGGATGGACAAAGAGCGCACGTAGCTGAGCGCGGTGGCGATTTCGTCGGGTAGGGCGAGCCGTAGAAAGTCCGCGTCCTTGTCGGAGCCCATGTTCTGAAAGGGGAGAACCGCGACCGTGGTCGGATTGGCGGAACCAGCCGCAGGAACAGCCTTTTGCCTCGACTGCCAGAAGAAAACGGCCAACGCTATGACGGCAACGGCGGCGATGACTGCAACGATCTTGGCGTAGGGACGGCCCTGCACGGCAGCCACAATCCCGCTGCCGGCTCTCATGGCGCCGTGCTGGCTGGAACTCTTCAGCTCCGTTGAGGCCCCTGATTCTTCGCTTCCAGCCGCCATCGGCAATACGATTCGCCCGCTGTCTGTGTCCCGCTTCAGTCGTTGCAGATCGCTCCGCATTTCCGAGGCATGCTGGTAGCGAAGGTTGCGGTCTTTTTCCAGCGCCTTGTCGATGATCCGTTCCAACTCGGCTGGCACGTCTTGATTCAGGCGCACCACGGTCACCGGAACACGGTTCACGATAGCTTCACAGATCATCGCCGAACTCTCACCGTGGAAGGGCAGGGCGCCAGTCGCCATCTCGTACAGCACCGCGCCGAAGGAAAACAGGTCGGTGCGCGCGTCCACATCCCTGCCGCGCACCTGCTCCGGCGACATATAGGCCACGGTGCCCAGCATCGCTCCCGGACTGGTCAGGTGCTCGGCATCCGAGTCGGCAACCCGCGTCTCAGATTCGGCGCCGCTCGCCGCGGCTTTGCCGGTCACCTTGGCCAGACCGAAGTCGAGAATCTTCGCGTACCCGCGCCGCGTGACGAAGATGTTTGCCGGCTTGATGTCACGGTGGACGATGCCTTCGCCGTGGGCCGCATCGAGCGCATCGGCAATCTCCATTCCTAGATCCAACACCAATTCGGTTTCGAGCGGCCGCCCGGCGATACGGTGCTTCAAAGTCATGCCATCGAGGAACTCCATCGCTATGAAGGCGCGGCCATCTTCTTCGCCGATGTCGTAGATGGTGCAGATGTTGGGATGATTGAGCGCCGAAGCGGCGCGGGCTTCGCGGCGAAATCGCTCCAGCGCCTGGGGGTCGCGGGCGACGTCATCGGGCAGGAACTTAAGGGCAACGAAGCGGCCCAGGCGCGTGTCCTCGGCCTTATAAACAACTCCCATGCCACCGCCACCGAGCTTAGCAACGATGCGGTAGTGCGAGATCGTCGTGTCGATCATGTTTGGCCGGAGCTGAACGGAAGTCTGATGATAGGGCGGGTGCGACCGACAGTCAATTTGTTCTGAAGCTCGTCACCCGCTATCGACCGGTCGGTCGTAAACCACAGTTGGTCGGGATCTGTGGGCGGGTAAACAGCTTGAGTCATCATGTCCTCGAAGCCGATTAATAACACCGACGCGGACGCGAGCTATCCGCAGGGAGTTCGGAACACCCCACCCTGCCTTGCCCCTCCCTCTTGCTGCGCTCGGGGTCAGGGCAGCCTGGCGAGACGAGGTGTGGACAAGACAGCCGACCCGGCTCCGCGGAAAAATCAGAACACTAGATCCCAGCGGTTGGGACAGCGCCGCGGTGTGCTTTAGAATGGCACTTCTTCCTCGGGAGGACCAATCCGTCATGAACAGGCATTCCACCATCAAGCGGTGCGCCTTTTATCTCGTCCTTTTTTCATTTTCCCTGGCGTCATTGGCCGCCGCCCAGCAGCGTCCGGAACTCTCCATGGAATGGGCGCTGGGCAAGCCTGGCAGAAACATTGCCAAGGTACCCAAAACGCTTTGGCTGCCGGACGGTTCCGCCATTCTCTACAACGAGCGTCTGCCGGAGCCTGAGCGTAACTTCGAACGGTTCGATCCAACAAGCGGGCAACGGCGTCCGATGCTGGACCTGGCGCAGGCCATGGCCTCGCTCAAGTCGCTGCTGCCGGACGAAGGGGCCAAGGGACTCGAGTGGCCCCAGGAGTTCGACAGCTCCGGCACAAAAGCCGCTTACCTGTTTGCCGAGGACGTCTTCCTGCTGGATCTGCCGAGCGCGACGTTTACCCGCGTGACCTCAACGCCCGCCGAAGAAAAGGAAGTGCACGTCTCTCCCGACGGAAGCAAGCTGGCTTACGTCCGCGACAACGACCTCTATGTTTACGACATTGCAGCAAAGAAAGAGTCGCGCCTGACGACCGATGGCTCGGAGCACATCCTGAACGGGACCCTCACCTGGGTGTACTGGGAGGAAATCTTCGGGCGGACGGATCTCGGCTACTGGTGGTCGCCGGATTCGAAGTCCATTGCCTACTTGCAGACTGACGTGACCGGCGTTGCCGTGAGCACGTTCGTGGATTTCCGTCCGCAGGATCCGCGCATCATTCACCAGGTGTATCCCAAGCCGGGCGAGAAGAACCCGAAGGTACGCGTGGGCGTGGTGGGCACCGCGGCGGCCAAGACTCAGTGGATCAATATTTCCGAACCATACGAATGGCTGGTTCGGGTGAATTGGCTGCCTGATTCTCGGCGCGTGGCGGTTGAAACGCTGGATCGCCCGCAGACGGAACTGCGATTGTACTTTGCCGATACGCAGTCGGGCGCGCCCAAGCGCATCCTCACCGAAACCATCCCGGGATTCGTGAACGAGCAGGACGATCTGTACTTCCTCAAGGACGGCCAGCACTTCCTGTGGGCGTCGGAGCGCGATGGCTACATGCATCTGTATCGCTATCGAATGGACGGCACGCTGGCGAACAAGGTAACGAACGGCGACTGGGCCATGGCGTCCACCGGCGGCCGACCGTTCTGGGTGCGGCAGGCGGTCGCCGGGATTGACGAGAAAAATGGTTGGGTCTACTTCACCACGCTGAAGGACGTCTCCACGGAGCGGCAGTTGTATCGCGCGAATTTCGATGGCACTGGTCTGATACAAATCTCGCGCGAGCACGGAATCCATCGAATCTCGATGTCGCCGGACACTCGCTACTACTTCGACAACTTCTCCGACATCAAGACGCTGCCGGCGCTGGTTCTGCATGCGTCCGACGGCAAGCAGATCTCGGTGCTGGCGGCGCCGCGTCCGGAGCTGCTGCCAGCAAGCGTACATTTTCCCGAGCTGCTGACGATTCCGGCCGCGGACGGATTTCCCATGCCGGCGCAGATCTTGAAGCCGGGCAACTTCGATCCCAGCAAGAAGTATCCGCTGGTCCTGCATATCTACGGCGGGCCGTCGGCGCCGTCGGTGAGCAACGGGTGGCAGGGCAGCATGCTGTACTACAACATCCTGGCCGAGAATGGATACGTGGTGGCGGTGATTGACAACCGGGCGGCGACGGCGATCAGCAAGAAACTGGAAAACACGCTGGTGGAACAGCCGTCGGTTTCGGAGACCAACGACCTGGTGGCCGGCATCAAGTGGCTCAAGCAGCAGCCGTGGGTCGATGCGGACCGGGTCGGGGTGTACGGCTGGAGCGGCGGCGGCACCAACACGCTGAACTGCATGACGCGCTCGGAGGAATTCAAGGCGGGCATCGCGGGCGCGCCGGTCACCGACTGGCGTTTCTATGACTCAAAGTGGGCGGAAGCGGTGGTCAAGCTGCCACAGGACCATCCCGAGCTTTACGAAAGTACTTCGCTGGTGAATCGTGCCGGACAGCTGCATGGCAAGCTGCTCATTATTTTCGGCACCTACGATGACAACGTACACCCGCAGAACGAGCAGGCGTTCATGAACGCGCTGATCGAGGCCGGCAAGCAGTACGAAAGCATCATCTACCCAATGCGCAAGCACGGATTCACCGATACTCCGGCGCAGGTTCATCTCGGATATGCGATGCTGGACTTCTGGAAGCGCGCGCTGTAGAACCCGGCGAAATCGGCGCAATTGGTGCCGGGGCCGGAATCGAACCGGTGCGCCCTTCCGGGCAGCATCTGCTGCCCTTTGCCATTTGTGGCTGAAATGGGAGGCGAGGAGTGCAGCGCAAACAGTTCGCCACGATAGTCGAGGAAGTGCTTGACTCGCTCCCCCGAGAGTTCCGTAAGCGCATCCGCAATGTTGCTGTTCTGGTGGAAGACTTGCCGCCAGACCAGTTATCGCGCCATTCTAAACAACCAAGACGGTTGCTGCTGGGTCTCTATCACGGTGTACCCATGACCAAGAAGAGCGTCTTTGACCTGGCGTCAGGACCTGATTACGTAGTGCTTTACCAGAAGAACATCGAAGCCGTCTGCTCCAACGAGGCCGAAGTCCGGGAGCAAATCCGACGAACGGTCATCCACGAACTGGGCCACTATTTCGGAATGGATGAGGACCAACTGAAGGATGTCTAGCTTAGCTAGAGCGGTTTAGTTATTTGTGTAGTCTAGGTGCCGCCGGCTGAAGCCGGCTCGGAGGTGAAGGATCAGCGGGAACGCGGCGCTGAAGCGCCGCTCTACCCGTGCTCGCTCGACTACAGTAATTCTTAAACTGCTCTA
>DATCCF010000090.1:0-34072 GCA_036511435.1 Terriglobales bacterium
TACTGGTCCTGTCCGCCGAGGCTGAAGGGCGGAACATCGTGCGCGCCCGGCGTCAAGTCGCGCGCCACTCCTCCGTCAGCCGAGACTAGGAATAGATGGCTGTACTTGCCTTCGAAGTAATGGTTCCAGTGGCGAAACATCAGTTGGGTAAAGATCTTGGCCTTCACCTTCGACTTGGCTTGTTCTTCGCCGCGCTGCTTATTACACACGTCATCCTTACAATCGGGATAGACCTCCGAGACAAACAGGATGCTCTTGCCGTCGGGCGACCATAGTCCGCCTGAAGCTTCGGTCGAGATGCTGGTCACTTTGCGCGGTTCGCCCGTCAATGTACCGCTGGCGGAGTCGAAATCCTGTACCCAAATCTGCGAGCCGCCATCGCGCGCTGACTCAAACAAGAGGCGCTTGCCATCGGGCGAGAAGCGAACGCGATCCTCTCCCGCGCCAGTTGCGGGAGTGAGGCGGCGCGGCTCGCCACTGCTGATAGGAACAACCCATAAATGTGGCTTGCGCGTGTTTTCGTTGAGGTCGACGTCCACGGCGGTGAACGCCACCCACTTGCCGTCGGGCGCAACCATGGGCTCGCCGAGGCGCTTCAGTTGCATCATGTCTTCGAAAGTGAAGGGACGTTTGCTCTGCGCGAAGCTGCACAGCGAGCAGCAGAAAATAAGAATGAGCATGCGACGTAACATGAAGCCTCCGGCGGAAGAAACAAAGCAAATAGTTGTGCGTCTAAAAACTGGTTAGTCTAAATCACTGGGACGAATAGACGAAACCAGAGCTGGAATTAACCTGGATCATTCATGAACGTGATGTGTCATCCTGAGCAGAGCGCCCGCAAAGAATTTTCGACCCGCGTCGTTTGCGGGTCGGGCGGGCGCGGAGTCGAAGGACCCCTATTACCGCAGAAATCACAACGTGGCCGCCTAGCGCAGCAACAAATCTGGGATTGCTGGCGACCAAAGGGGTCCCTCGACTCCTCGCTGCGCTCGTCGCTCGGGATGACACCCCAGCGGCCGACGGCATGCATCGAATACAATAGTCTCAAAGGACCATCCCTAATGAAGTTCCACCCAGTCCCCTTGCGTTTTCTGACGTTCTCCCTATTGCTGCTTACGTTGTGCCTAGCGGTTCCGGTGCTGGCCTCGGATCGAGGTGAAGGCGCGCTCGACCCTTCACAGCCGACCGGCATCACAGTCGAAAAGATCATCCAGAACTTTGCCACCAAGGAAAAGCAGTTCAAAATTGCGCGCGAGCAATACACCTATCGCCAGGACCTGATGGTGGAAACGCTCGACGGCGACACCGTGGACGGCGAGTTCCGCCAGGTGGTCGATATTTTGTTCGACGACCAGGGCCGCCGCATTGAGCAGGTCGTGTTTGCGCCGCAGTCAAGCTTGCAGCGGATTTCCATGAGTCGGGAGGACTTCGACGACATTCAGCATCGCCTGCCTTTCGTGCTGACCAGCGACGAAATTCCCGAGTACTCGATTCTTTACGTCGGCAAGCAAAAGGAAGACGAACTCGGGACCTACGTTTTTGATATTGCGCCCAAGCAGATTGAAAAGAACAAGCGTTATTTCCAGGGCCGCATTTGGGTCGATGACCACGACTTCCAAATCGTGAAGACTTACGGCAAGAATGTTCCCGACATCGGCGTTGGCAAGCATCACGGGGACAGCGAGAACCTCTTTCCCAAGTTCACCACCTGGCGGCAGCAAATTGACGGGCAATACTGGTTCCCGGTTTACACCAAGGTGGACGACGAGCTTCACTTCACCAGTGGCGACGTTCATGTGAAACAGGTGGTGAAGTACACGAACTACAAGCGCTTTGGAGCCAAGTCGAAGATCATCTACGAGGGCCAGGAAATCTCGAAGGACCAGCCGCAGTCCGGGACCCAGCAGCCGAGCAAAACGCCGCCACCTCCGAAGCAGTAGAGCCGCGTTTCGCGTTTCGCTTTTCGCGTTTCGCTTTTCGCTTTTCGCCAAAGCACGTGGATAACGCAGGCCTTCTCAGCGCGTGTGTGTGAACGGGTGGAGCACGCCTTTCAGACGTGCACAACTGCTACCAGTTCCTGATCGCGCTTTAGCGCCTGAGGTAATATTTTGTTACCTCAGCGGCTGAAGCCGATTCAGCCCGAATCCTAACCTGCACCGCTGAAGCGGTGCTCCACTCTATACACCAAATGTGAAACTGCTCTAGCGGTGACAGCACGACAAGGTTCTCGCGAAAAGCGAAGAGCGAAACGCGAATAGCGGCCTTTTTCACGCTGCCGGTGCCATGGAGCGCTCGGCCGCTTGCTGGATGGAGCGCTTCATCACGTTTTCAGTAGAAAAGATACTTGCGCCACTTGGAATCCGACCGGCCCATCATGCGCATGATGTGGCGGCTGGTATGCAGATTGAAAGCGCGCGGCTCCCGCATGAGTTTCATGCTGGATTCGTGAGGCAGCAGATTGCCCTTCCGGCGATTGCAGGAATGGCAGCAAGCAACGAGGTTTTCCCACGTCGAAGCCCCACCCCGCGAACGCGGGATGACGTGATCCAGTGTCAACTCGCCAGCCGCCAGGATCTTGCCGCAGTATTGGCAGGTGTTGCGGTCGCGCAGCAAAATGTTCTTGCGCGAGAGGGCGCGGGTCTGATGTGGAATGTGCCGGTATTCCAGCAGACGGATGACGGAGGGCACGTGCATGGCGATGCAGGCCGCGTGCAGATAATGTCCGTTGGCCTCTTCCATCATGGCCACACCTTTCAGCACTAGAACGACAGCGCGGC
The DNA here is from genome assembly GCA_036511435.1 of Terriglobales bacterium. Lineage (GTDB taxonomy): Bacteria > Acidobacteriota > Terriglobia > Terriglobales > Acidobacteriaceae > Bog-257. The sequence goes on from DATCCF010000090.1 coordinate 2,778, forward strand.
GGGCTGCACAGACATTGATAGGCTCGTAGGACGCATTGAGCACCAGCACGGGGGCGTGTATCGCCGTCCACTGCGGCGGCTCATCACCGGCGACGCGGGCGTGATGCATACATCCGGCAAGCGACTTGCCGTATCGGGACGCTGCGCTCTGGGCCGACATGGACATACCCGGCTATACCGAAGCCGTGACCGCCACCGCTTCGATTTCCTCCTCATCCCCATGATTGGCAGCTTTCCGTGGAGCCGCAGCCTGAAAAGCGCGCGCCACGGTCGCTGCCCAAACTCGTTCTGCGCCAGCCTGCTTCAGCACCCGGGCGCACTCCGAAAGTGTGGTTCCGGTCGTCATGACGTCATCCACTACGATCACGGTGCGGCCCCGCACATGGCGCGGGTCCCGAACGCGAAATGCATCGCTCATGTTGGCGATACGCTGTTCGCGGCTGAGTCCTACCTGCGAAATGGTTGCCCGCTGACGAACCAGTACTCCGGTCGCGACTTCAATCGGCTGCCGTAAGCGCTTTACCGCGGCACGAGCGATCAGCTCTGCCTGGTTGAATCCGCGCTCACTGCGCTTGCTCTTGTGCAGCGGAACCGGGACGATCAGCGGAAGGGCGTCGCCACAACCGGGGAGAAGTTCCGCGATGGAGCTGGCCAGCATTCGACCCAGTGCCGGGGCAACGGGAAGAACGCTCTCGTATTTGAGCAGATGCACCAGACCGCGAAGGCCGCCTTCGTATTCGCCGAAAGAGACGGCGCGCGCGAACTCCGGCTCAAAGTCTCGGCAGTTCTGGCACCGGCCGTCGCCCATCAGCAACTGTGCGCTGAAGAGGCGGTCGCCGCAAACCACGCACTGCGGCTCGCGCACCGGCGCGATTGCGGCAAGACATTCCGAGCAGACAGGAATCCGGGAAATGTTATTGAGTGGGGTGTTGCACAGCCGGCAATCGGAAGGGAAAAGGACGGAAAAAATGTTGCGCAGGATGGCTTGCAAGGGCACGAAAACTACCGCGCGTTGCTGGGCGCGCTGACTTCGCCGGCCTCGCTCTAGCGTCTCACGACTGCTGAAGACGACCCTCCAACCATCCGATCGCGCGCCCATTCGGCGCGCATCGAGGACCCGTCGCCGGTGCCTCCGGGTGCCAGAGGAGCGATGGTTGACGCCCGTCCGATCACCCCAACGAGCTAGAACTCGTCGGGGACCCTGATCCGGTCCCGAAGCACCGTGACAACACAGTATAAGAGCTTCGATGCGAAACGCGCAATGCCGGAGAGGGTTCCGGCAAAGGATTTCACCGAGATTTCATCGAGCGCCATTTGCCAATAGTTGTCGCAACGGCCGCCTGCACTTGTAACAAGTGCCACTGGCATGCTAACTTGCGCCGTCGCCCCTTTTGCTGCGCCGCGCGAGGTCTTCATACATGAGTACTACCGTCAGCACGCCACAAAAGAAGTTTCGTTCCTACGTCCCCGACAACACAACCATGCCGGAGTTTACGCTTCGGGCCGTGCTCCTCGGCTTGGTCCTGACGGTGATTCTGGGCGCGGCCAACGCTTATCTCGGCCTGCGCGCCGGCATGACCATCGCCGCCACATATCCCGCTGCCGTCATCGGCATGGCTCTGCTTCGGGTGATGAAGGGCTCGCTTCTGGAGGAGAACATCACTCGAACCGTGGGCTCGATCGGCGAGTCGGTCGCGGCAGGCGCCATCTTCACCATCCCGGCATTCGTGATCTCTGGGGCATGGCCCATCTTCGATTTCAAGCACGCTTACCTGAAGTCGTCGATATTGATGCTGGTCGGCGGAACGCTTGGCATTCTGTTCGTCACGCTCTTACGCCGGGTGATGGTGGAGGATCCGGAGCTTCCCTTCCCGGAATCGGTGGCGGCCTCGGAAATTCATAAAGCCGGGCAACAAGGCAGCCGCGCCGCGAAAATACTTTTTTCGAATATGGGTTTTGGCGGACTGGTTTATCTGCTTGGCCAGTTCAACTTATTTAACGCAAGTAAGGACTTCATCGTAAACGTCGGCCAGTTGGGCACCAGCTTCGTACGCATGGGACGTTCCGCGACGGCGCCTAAGCTGACCGCCGGCGCCATAACTACGGTTTCCGCTCCCGCCATCAGTCCTGCGTATCTGGGTGTCGGCTACATTATTGGACCACGCCTGGCAGCGCTGAATTTTTCCGGAGGGGTCATTGCCTGGGGCTTACTGGTGCCGCTGATTCTCTTCCTCGGCGGTCCGAGGCTGGTGGCTGAGTTTGCTCCCGCCGGCACCGTGATTCCTGACGACGCCTTCTGGGCAGGTCAGGCGGCCGCGGTGTGGAGCTTTATCGTGCGCCCCATCGCGGTGGGGGGCATGCTGGTAGGCGCCTGCTACACCCTGTTCCGAATGCGCAAGAGCCTGGGCTCGGGTATGGCGCGCGCTGTCTCCGATCTGAAGAAGTCGGCCGCAGCCCACGCCGGCACCGCGCGTACCGACCGTGATCTGAACGGGAAAATTGTTTTCGGCGGGCTGGGTGTGGTGTTGCTCTGCATGGTCTGGCTCTACACCAGTTACGCAGGTGTCCTGAAGGGCGGAATCGTCGCCGCGATCGTGATGATCGTCATCGGCTTCTTCTTCGCCGCCGTGTCTGGAAACCTGGTTGGTCTAATCGGCTCGTCCAACAATCCCATCTCAGGTCTAACCCTGGCTACGTTGGTTATTGCGGCCCTGTTGATGGTGATCATCGGCGTATCGGGTATGAGCGGAGTTGCGGCCGTGCTCGGAGTGGCAGCCGTGGTCTGCGTTTCCTCCGCTGTAGCGGGTGAAATGCTTCAGGACCTCAAGGTGGGACATATCCTCGGCGGCACACCCAGCAAAATGCAGATAGGCGACTTCCTCGGCGTCGCGGTTGCCAGCTTCTGTCTCTTCCCCGTGCTGATGTTGCTGAACCAGGCCAACCTCAATAGTGGCGGCATCGGTTTTGGAGACCCGCAGCTCTCGGCTCCGCAGGCCGGACTAATGGCCATGCTGGCGCGCGGCATTGTTGGTGGAGAGATGGCGTGGCCCCTGATCGTGGTCGGCGTATTGATGGGATTTGCGCTCATCATGCTGGAAGTGCGCAGCCCCATGCTCTTCGCCGTCGGCATGTATCTGCCGTTGGAAACCACGTTCGCCATCTTCTGCGGAGGCATCATTCGCTGGATCACGGACAAGATGCGCGATAGCAAGGACTTTAACGACGCACAGAAGGCCCGCGTGGAAAATGCCGGAGTGCTGACGGCTTCAGGATTTATTGCCGGCGAGGCCCTAATGGGGATTATGATAGCCGTCTTCAAATACAAACAGTGGCCGCTACCGGTTATCTTCCAGCACCCAAATGTTGTTTCTGGATTTATCGTGCTGGTAATTCTTGCCGTCGTCATGATTCGCGTGCCGCTGGCCAATGCGGGCCGACCGGATGAACCGGCCCCGCCGACCGCGATTATGTAGGTCAGAGCTATGGAAAGGCTTTGGGCCTATGTAGAAAAGAACCACTTCTGAGGCCTGGCCTCGCGGTCATTGCCGGACGCTGCAGGGAGCAGTCCCGCTTTGCGGGACGGAAGATGATAGCCCACCGTTTCAGCGGTGGGTATGGATCCTGGAACAATCCGAGTGCCCCCGGGCACGGCACAACCCCGTCGCATGTCCATCGCCGACAACCTTTCCGCCATCCACGAACGCATCGCGGTCGCTGCTAAGCGCGCTGGAAGAAATGCTGACGACATTGCGCTGATGACGGTCTCAAAAACCCAGCCCGTCGCCAAGATCATCGAAGCTTACGAAGCCGGTCAGCGGCTGTTCGGCGAAAATCGCGTGCAGGAATTCTCCGAAAAGGTGGGTGCTCTTGCGAGCTTGAGTGACGCCCACTTTCACATGATCGGCCACCTGCAATCCAATAAAGCGCCCAAGGCCGCCGAAGTGTTCAACGCAGTTGATTCTCTCGACTCGGCAAAGCTGGCAGAGCGACTGAACACCGCTGCCGAGAACCTCGGCAAAACTCTCGACATACTGATCGAGATCAATGTCGGCGGCGAAGAGGCCAAGTCCGGTCTCGTTCCCGATTCTTCTGAACTCGAACGTATTTTCGCTGGCGCCCCTGCCTGGACGCACCTGCGCGTTCGCGGACTGATGACCGTGCCGCCGTTCACGGACGATCCCGAAGGAGCACGGCCCTACTTTCGGCAGCTCCGCGAATTGCGAGAGCGTATCGCCGCGCGCGATCTACCGTCGATCAAGCTCGATGTGCTCTCGATGGGCATGTCTCACGACTTCGAGGTCGCCATTGAGGAAGGTTCGACTTGCGTGCGGATCGGTACCGCGATCTTTGGAACACGACCAAAACTATGAACTAAATCGTTGTGAGTAGAGCGGGCCTTCAAAGACTGTGTCGGGACCTCATATCGGTTTGCCACAGTGGAAGAAGCGCACAAAAACCAGCCCCGAATGGGGCGAAAGAGCTTAGCCCAGCGCTTCAGCGCTGGGTGGAGTGGGAAACAGGAAGGAGTCCCGTAGGGACGACAGAGGTTGCGACGCAGCCTCTTCAGGCCCGCGTTAGATGTTTGAGAGGGGTTTAGTCCCTGGGCTAAAGCAACCGCGATGATCCAAATCCGCGACACGCCATCCGGTGCGACATTTCAGGTGAAAGTGCATCCCCGCGCGAAGAAGAACGCCATCGTCGGTGAAGTTGGCGACGCGCTGAAGCTGGCCTTGACAGCGCCTCCGTTGGAAGGCCGCGCCAACCAGGCTTGCATTGAATTTCTGGCGGAAGTTTTGAATGTGCCGCGTTCCTCGGTTACGATAGCCGCCGGGGAGGGCAGCCGCAACAAAGTCGTTCGCGTGCGCGGGCTCGCCGCCGCGCAGGTCGAGGCAAGACTGAAAGTAGCCAGTAGTCAGTAGAACGTATTTCAAAAATAGCCGCAGGTCAGGCTTGTGTCAGGGCACGACTTCTAGTCGTGCCTCCACTGGGGTCCAAGATAACGGCTTTAGCCGCTGAGGACAGGGGCTAAAGCCCTCATAGTTATACAGATCTTGCGGCACGGCTGAAGCCGTGCCCTGTTACAAACCGATTTTTGAAACACGCTCTAGCCAGTTACTGAGACCGCCGATCACAACTGGCAACTGGCTACTGGCTATTGACTACTCCAACAATGAGGAGAACATTTTGAGCTTTGCGCAGCGTTGGCGCGACATTCGCACCGGCTTCGAGCGTCCCTTCTGGGTCGCCAACATCAGCGAGTTGTTCGAGCGGCTGTCCTATTACGCGGCGTTCGCTTCGCTGGCGCGATATCTCCATGAAGTCCTGAAATTTCCCACCGAGCAGGCGGGCACGCTCACCGGATTCTTCGGCGGGCTGGTATGGTTTCTGGCGGTCTTCGGAGGAACAGTCGCTGACCGGATGGGCTTCCGCCGCGCGCTCTCGGTGGCCTACCTGATCTTGAGCTGCTCCTATTTCCTGCTGGGATCGCTGGGAGCGCCATGGCTGGCACCCATTCGTGACAACGTGCCACTGGTAGTCCTGGCGACATTCGTTCTGGCTCTGCCGGCGCTGGGAGTCGCGCTGGTGAAGCCCAGCGTCGTCGGTACCACCGCGCGCTCCTCGAAAGAAAACGTCCGCTCCATTGGCTATTCCATCTATTACACGTTGGTAAACATCGGCGGCGCAGCCGGCCCTTATGTCGCTTCGTATGTGCACCAGCGTATGCGCGTGGAGAACGTGTTTCGCGTGGCTGCGCTGAGCGTGTTCCTCATGTTCCTTGCCGTGTTGCTGTTTTTCCGGGAACCGCGCCGCACCGAGGAAGTTCAAACCACCAGTCTCTCGCAGTCCGCCAGAAACTTCTGGACGGTTATTACCAATCCTCGCTTCATGCTGTTCCTGTTGATCTTTACCGGTTACTGGATCGTCTATTGGCAGGAGTTCATCACCCTGCCGCTTTATGTTCACGACTACATCAATCCTCACACCGACACCGAACTCCTGCTGGTAACGGGGCCGCTGGTGGTGATTGCGCTCACCCTGGCGATCAACATCTTTACGCAGAAGATTCGCGCCTTCAGCGCCATCATCATTGGCACGCTGATGACCGCGTTGGCATGGATAATCCTGATCCTCAGGCCGACCGTGACCGGCGTGGTCCTTACCTTGGTCGCGGTTGCGCTCGGCGAAATTACCCAATCGCCTCGCTACTACGAATACATTTCCCGGCTCGCTCCCTCCGGACAACAAGGGACCTACATGGGGTTCGCTTTTCTGCCGTTGGGTATCGGCTCGCTCATCGGCGGGAAGTTCGGCGGATTTCTCATCCACTACTTCGGCGAGGTGAAACACCAGCCGGGAATGATGTGGTGGGTGATCACGGGGGTAGGTGTCCTCACCGCAATTTTGTTGTGGATTTACGACAAGTTCGTGCTGCCAAAACCAGCTGGCGAGGCCACTCATGCGGCGACCGGTTGATCGGCCAGCCTCAGAGGCTGCTGAAAAAAGCGCCGTTCAGCTAGTGCGGGCCTTCAGGAGACTGTGTCGCGACCTCGTATCGATTTGTCGCAGTGGAAAGAAGCACACGGAAACCAGCCCCGAATGGGGCGAAAGAGCTTAGCCCAGTGCTTTAGCGCTGGGTAGAGTAGGAAACAAGACCGAGTCCCGTAGGGACGGCAGAGAGGTTGCGACACAGCCTCTTCAGACCTGCGTCCACCGGTTAATAAATAACCGAGGCTTCAGCCTCATGCCTCGCTGTACATTCTTTTTTGCTGATCGCGACAATCTTTGTAATGAAAAAGACTCCCAGCTATATCGCCAAGCATATTCGCACGGTAATCAAGAACAGCGGCTCGGCGCCGCACACGGAAGAAGTTCAGCGATTCTTTAAACATGAAGTGACGTCGCGCGGCTGGTACACCGGCGAGCTACGGAAAGTTGCAGTGCGATTTCGGCGCACGATCATCGCGGAGAACGGCGTGCCGTTCCTGTTGCAAGTGTCCGATCAGCTCTTCCGCGGCGAGGTTCTGGAAGAAAAAGTCTTTGCGGTCGTGATGCTGCAAGGGATCGTGGAGAGGTTCAGTAAGCCGGAGTTCAACTTGTTCGAAAGCTGGCTGGACCGAATCACCACCTGGGCCGACCACGACGCGCTGGTGCATTACCTCATTGGTCCAATGATCGCCGCAGACGATGCATTCTTGTTGCGGCCGCCTCGCTGGGCGAAGGCGAGCAAACGCTGGCATCAGCGTGCTGCTGCTGTGAGCCTCATCCACAGCACCCGGCAGCACAAAAACTTCGGCGACATCCAGCGCATCACCGAGATGCTGCTGACCAGCGACGATGACATGGTGCAGAAAGGGCTGGGCTGGCTCCTGCGCGAGGCGGCCAAGGCGAATCCAAAACAGACTGTCGAGTACCTGATGACCATCCGCGGGCGAACGCCGCGGTTGGTGCTCCGCACGGCCTGCTAGACCCTGCCAGCCGCCACGCGGGCGCGCGTGTTAGCCAGGAACCAATCGAAATCAGTGGCAGTGGGTTGAAGGTTCACCCCAGACTTTTCCGCAAGCAGCAAAAGCTTAGAGCTAAACTCCAACAACCAACATCTAATTTCTGTCGACTCATGTTCAAGAACCTAAGCCCGCTGTTTCCCTATCTACGCAAGTACCGCGCGACCTTCTGGATCGGCGCTCTGTGTGTGCTGTGCAACAACGGGGTCTGGATTCTCTTCCCGCTGGTCATCCGCCGCGCCATTGACGACCTCAACCTCGGAGTCACACGCCACAAGCTGCTCACGTACTCGGCCCTGCTGTTGGCGGTCGCGGGAACCAAAGCCATTTTCCAATTCCTTACCCGCTGGATCTTGATCGGCGTCTCGCGCGAAATTGAATTCGACCTGCGCAACGATCTGTTCACGCATCTGGAGCGGCTGTCTTACAGTTTTTATCAGCGCACGCGCACCGGCGACATCATGGCCCGGGCTACCAACGATCTCAATGCGGTGCGCATGCTGGCCGGTCCGGGCATCATGTACACCGCGAACACCGTGGTCTTCACTGCGGGCGCGCTGGTGTTCATGCTCAGCATCAGTTCACGGCTTACCCTGTTCGCCTTTCTACCGTTGCCCGTGGTCAGCATTGTGGTGCAGTACTTCGGCCGCAAGATTCACGAACGCTTCGAGCGCATCCAGGCCATGTTCTCCGACATCTCGGCCAAGGCGCAGGAGAACTTTTCCGGAGCGCGGCTGATTCGTGCTTACGTGCAGGAGCAGGCGGAGATCGAGAGCTTCGAGCGCGAGAACACCGAATACATCGCGCGGAGTCTCAAGTTGGTGCGCCTGATGGGCATGCTGTGGCCGACGCTGGAGACGCTGCTGGGCGTCGCCATCGTTATCGTACTGTGGATCGGGGGCCGCGAAGTCCTGCTGCATCGCATTTCTGTCGGCAGTTTCGTGGCCTTCAATACCTACATGGTGCAGCTCACCTGGCCGATCATTTCGTTGGGCTGGGTCATCAACATCTTCCAGCGCGGCACTGCGTCCATGGGCCGCATCCAAAATCTCCTGGCGGAACAGTCCGAGGTCACCGACACCGCTGTGCCCGCAACCGGCGCTCCTACCGAGGTTAGCGGCGGAATCGAGTTTCGCAACCTCAGCTTCCACTACGGGCACACGTTGATCGCCGCCGAGCGCGGCATGAGCCACGTTCATGGCGATGAAGCGGTGCTGAAAAACATCAACCTGCGGGTGCCCGAAGGCACCAGCCTGGCGATTGTGGGCCCCACCGGATCGGGCAAGTCCACGCTGGTATCGCTCATTCCGCGCATCTACGATGCGGCTGAAGGTTCAGTGCTGATCGACGGCCGGCCGATTGGCGAGTTCCCGCTTGAGGTTCTGCGACGCCACATCGGATTTGTGCCGCAGGAGACGTTCCTATTCAGCGACACCATTCGGGAGAACATCGCCTTCGGCGCCGAGCGCGCGAGCGATGCCGACGTTCGCCGGGCCGCCGAGGCCGCCAACATCGCCGATGAGATCGAAAGCTTTCCGCAAGGCTACGATACCCTGGTCGGGGAGCGCGGCCTCACGCTTTCTGGTGGACAGAAGCAACGCACAGCCATTGCTCGTGCCTTGATTCGCAGCCCGCGCATCCTCGTGCTTGACGACGCGCTTGCCAGTGTGGACACCCAGACCGAAGATCGCATCCTCAATCACCTGCGCGAGATCATGCAGGGACGTACCACTATCTTCATCTCGCACAGGGTTTCGACCGTGCGCAACGCCGATCGCATCGCGGTGCTGCATGACGGCCAGATCGTGGAGTATGGCACCCACGAACAACTGATCGAACGCAACGGCTACTACACCGAGTTGTACAACAAGCAGTTGCTGGAAGAAGAGTTGGAAACGGAAACGGTGTAGCGCGGTTCAACAGGCTGCGGAAAAACTCGCACGTGGACGATTTTGCAGGGGCGCACCTTTAGGTGCGCCATTGTAAGGGCAAATATATACTTGGCCCACAAAAGCCATTGTTTTATTGTTCGTTATGTCTTTGGTCTTACTCCTTGTTAGGCATCATTGGTAACGGTTTTGTTCCAACCATGATGTACACAGGCGATCCGGGAGGCGAGGGGCCAGCTGGAATAGTAACTTGTCCCCCGCCACCCATGAGAATGCTCCCCGATATAATCATCCCTCCGCTAGCGATCATGCCTCCGCTGCTTGTTGTAGCCGCCCCGTTCACCGTTACCTCGAGTCCTCCAATGTGGCGTAAAACCTCTCCTAACGTTGAAACGAGAGTATCTTCTGATGCTGGGCCTCGGATGCCCACGCCAGTGGCGATCGGTCCCGTTACTACGCTATACGCTCGGTGGTCGACAACAGAGATTTTTGCAGCATGGAGAATGGCAATTATTTGGGTAGCTAGCAGGGTTCCTTCAGTATCCATTCCATGTGATTCGACGAGCACCGTCTTTCCCGAGAACCTCTTGAGAAGTACGGATATTTTCTGTTGTTGGTCTAATGTTAGGCTGCGTGGTGCAACGACTGCCTCTAATCTCATTCTTTCCAATCGTTCTGATTCTGCTACCTTTTTGAGGCCAGCAATATCGCGCTCTTTTTCTTTCAGGTCAACCTGGAAATCTTGGCCCTGCAACTCACTAATTTCTCGCTGGGCCTCGGCAACCTCTATGCCTTTCTTAATGGCTGCCCGTTGTGTGACGAAAATCCCCAAGGCTGCTAATACTGTAGCTGCCATACATACGACGTATCCCGTATTCCAATGTTCCAAAGACCTTTTCAGGCGTCCCACGTTCTCCGTGAGAGATTGGATTCTGGAGACATGGTCGCCATTTGACTTAGCATTGTTCGCAGGGTTCGTCTGCGCTGGTGCATTCATAGTCATTGCCGCATACAAACACATGTAACCGAAGAGGCGCATAATTTGCAGATGGTGAAAAGGAAAGCAGAATACAACGAGGGCCGGAAAGCAAGGGAAAACTCTGAAAAGACCATAGCCCCTTATTTTTGTCATCCCGAGCGGGCGAACAGGGTTCCCCAACGAGCGCCGGTTTTGCGCTTCTTGGGGTAAAGTTTAGCCCCCGAGGGATCTGCTTTTCCGACTTTTTCCGCAGCCTGTTACGGCAGCTTGTGCAGCACCGCTCTTAGCGCATCGATCGCCAACTGCGCTGCGTGTCCCGATGCCGGCGGCACGCCCCCAACTGCACTCACGACTTCTGCTTTGCCGATTGCGCTCGCCTCGTGCCGGGACCTACCCTTTGCCAACTCCGTCATCGCAGAGGCACACGCCATGGCGGGCACGCAGCCTTTGGCACGAAAGCGAATCTCGGCGATCCGACCAGCGTTCATCTTGATCGAGAGTTCCAGAATGTCGCCACACGCGGGATTCTCGATGCGCACCTGAGCATCGGCGTCGGGCAGCTCCCCCGAATTGCGAGGTCGCTCGAAGTGATCGAGAAGCTGGGGAGAATACATGGGCGCAGAATCCGTCTCTGGTAGCTTACAGCGCCAGGCCTTGCCGGTCATGGGGCCGCGCTCCGTATAATCGAACAGCCTTGAACGCCAATTACACTCCGCAGCGCGTTGTCTCACTCCAGCCCAGCGCCACGGTCACGCTGCGCGATCTGGGCTTGCTCGATCGCCTGGTTGCTTGCACCAAATACTGCGCCGACGTCTGCCCCGAGGTCGCGGATGGCTCGCGCCTGATTGTTTCCGATTCCTGGACCGCGCAGACTGAACAGATTCTGGCAGCTCGCCCCGACCTGGTGCTGGCGTCGGTTCCCTACCAACTTGAAGCCGTGGCTGCCATCCTGAAAGCTGGCATACGATTTCTCGGGCTGGCGCCACGAAGGCTGGCCGACATCTACACCGACATGGCTGCGATTGCAGGGGTAATGGGCGTATGGCAAAGCGGCCAAAGCGTGATCGCCGCGATGCAAAATGACATCGAGGCGGTTCGCGAACTCGCCGCCGCTGCATCCAAGCCTAAAGTCTTTTGCGAAGAATGGGGAAAGCCGATCATCGCATCGCAGCCGTGGGTCGAGGAGCTAGTGGAAGCTGCTGGAGGCGAGTTCATCGCCACGCCTGGCGAAACGATCACGGCGGAGCAAATTGCAGCGGCGCAGCCTGATGTCATTGTGGCGGCCTGGTGCGGGGCCGGAGATCGCGTGTCGCTGGAGAAGATTGTGGAGCAGCGCGGATGGGCAAATTTACCCGCGGTTCGCCAAGGGCAAATGTTTTGCATCAGCGATGAACTGCTGAACACGCCGGCAACGAACTTGCTAGGCGGATTGCGTGCTTTAGCTTGGGCCTTGCATCCCGAGCTGTTTCCCCGGCCCACCGGAATTCACCAGCTTCAGCGGCTGTGATATGAATGGAGGACGATGGAGACGAAATATCGGCACCTCGCCGAGGAACTCGCTATTTTGGCCGACGCGGCCGGCAGCGTCGACGACCTGATGAGCGTCATCGTGGGCCGGCTGCAGGAAAGGCTGCGCCACTTCGATTGGGTCGGCTTCTACATGATCGAGAAGGGGCTGCCGGGCGAAGATCCGGTGCTGGTGTTAGGTCCTTATGTCGGCGCAGATACGCCGCATAAGCGCATTCCGCTCAATCAGGGCATCTGCGGAGCCGCGGCTTCGTCGGGACAAACCCTGGTGGTGGACGACGTCCAAGCCGACCCGCGCTACTTGGCATGCTCCGTCGCAACCCGCTCCGAGATTGTCGTGCCCGTGATCGTGAACGGTAAAGTCGTGGGCGAACTCGATATTGACAGCCACACGCCTGCCGCCTTCGGTGATACAGACCGCAAGCTGGTCGAGCACTGCGCAGATCTGGTCGGCAGCTACCTGGAGAGGATTTCGTGACCTTCGAGCGAGTGGCATGGGAAACGAGGTACGCGTCTTGATCAAGCAAGTAGTTGCCGCCTTGCTCGTACGCGGACAGGAAATCCTGTGCTGCCAGCGGACGGAATATCAAGCGCTACCACTCAAATGGGAATTTCCCGGCGGCAAGATCGAAGCCGGCGAAGCGCCTCCCGAGGCGTTGAAACGCGAGCTCGAGGAAGAGCTCGACATCCACGCCGAGATCGGTTGCAAAGTTGCCCAACTACAGCACACTTATCTGAACGGCAACGCCGTGCAACTGCATTTTTTTAAGGTCGAACGGTATGAAGGCGAGTTGCAGAACCGCATCTTCCGCGAGATCCGGTGGGTGCACCGGCACGACTTGCCGACGCTCGACTTCCTCGATGCCGACCGCACCCTGGTGCAGCAGCTCGCCGAGGGCAAGCTGCTCTAGCTGCCCGCTCGGCCGGTCACAAACCAGGCGATGGTCAGCCCAATCATGATGATGGTCGTGGCCCACGCGATCAGGTTGAACCACGTGCCGTTGACATGCTTGCCCATTAGCTCGCTCTTGTTCACCAGCAGCAGCATGAAGATGAGCACGAACGGCAGCACGACGCCATTCACCACCTGCGACAGAATGCTGATCTTTACCAGTGGGATATTGGGGAGCAGAATGACTCCGCCACCGGCGATGAGCAGCAGCGTGTATAGCCAGTAGAAAACCTTGGCCTCGCTGAATTTGTGTCCTACCCCTGACTCAAAGCCGAGTCCCTCGCACACCGTGTAGGCGGTTGAGATAGGCAAAATGGAGGCGGCGAAGAGCGACGCGTTGAATAGTCCGGCGGCAAAGAGAATGTAGGCATACTCGCCCACCAGCGGGCGCAGCGCCTGCGCGGCATCGGCGGCATCGCGGATCTGCCGTACGCCATGCGTATAAAGCGTCGCGGCACAAGCCACCACGATGAACCAGGCTACGAGATCGGTGAAGAGGCACCCAAGGATCACATCCCAGCGCGAGGCGCGGTACTCGCGCGGCCCGATTCCCTTCTCTACGATCGACGACTGCAAATAAAACTGCATCCATGGAGCAATCGTTGTTCCCACTAGAGCAATGACCATGTAAATGTAAGCCGACTGGTGGAAGGCCCCGCCGTGCGGCGGCTTGAACGTGGCGACGAAAGCCTCCTTCCAACTCGGACCCGCCAGCACACCTGCGATGATGTAAGCGAAGTAGAAAAACGACGCCGCCAGGAAGACCTTCTCCACGCTCTTATAAGTGCCCTTAACAACGAGCAGCCAAACCACCGTTGCCGCAACTGGCACACTGATGTAGCGTGAGATGTGAAACAGCTCCAGGCTGCCGGCGATTCCGGCGAACTCCGCTACCACGTTGCCGAAGTTGGTGATGACCAGCCCCAGCATCATGAAAAACGTAATTCGCAGGCCGTATTCTTCGCGGATGAGATCGCTCAACCCCTTGCCGGTAGCCGCGCCCATGCGCGCTGACATCTCCTGCACCACAACCAGCGCGACGGTCATTGGAATCATGACCCAGAGCAGAAGATATCCGAACTGTGCCCCGGCGGCGGAGTAGGTGTAGATACCGCCGGCGTCGTTGTCCACGTTCGCCGTGATGAATCCGGGACCGATGACGGCCAGGAACATCAACAGGCGGATTCTCCAGATTTTAAGCCGTCGCGTCTCGGACATGGCACTGGGAGTTACGGTGAGATGATGAAGACTCCCCAGAATAAACGCACCTCGAAAAATGCGCCAATCAAGAGGTGGGGAAGGCCGATCTTCGGCCTGTAGATTTCGAGGAAGCGGCGCACTTGAGTCGTGAAGAGTGTGCGAAGCCGAGTCGCGGGATGTCGCCTCGCGAGGCCGTCGTCACAAAGAGACAACCTTCAGGCCGGGGATTAGCCGGAAGTGGCGCACATTGACAGTAAGAACGGAGTAACCGTGTACGAGAGCCGTTGCCCCGATCAGCAGGTCGCTAAAGGGGATGGTTATGCCGCGTTCCTGCTGCTCGCCGTCGATCTTGCCAGCCAGCAGTGCTGCGTCTTTGGTGTAGGGGTACACGTCCACGTCATCCAATAGTTCCTGAATGAAGGATTCACGGCGCGCACGCGCCTGCGGCGTTTGCGCGCGGTAGATGCCATGCACGAGTTCCGTCAAACCGATGGAAGAGAGCACGGCTTCCTGGTTCCCAGCGGCTGTAACAATTTGATCGAGAAGCTGGGTCACATTGTCGCCGCGACGCTCAGCGGCGATGGCAACACTGGAATCGAGGATTAGTCCCATGCGGGCGGATTGAGCGGTTCACGGTGGCTATTGATAATGGCTTCGAGATCGCGGGAGAAGTCCGCGTCGAGAGTAGCCGTAGAACCATGGGCCTTCGCCAAAGCAATCGATTCGGAAAGTAGGCGACCCGGACGCGGCCCAGCCGGTCGCACCACCGCCACCGGAGGCCCGCCGCTTTCGCTCTCGATGATTACTTCTACACCTGAGCGTACCTGCGCCAGAACAGAGCCGAAATCGCTCTCGGCTTCCGCTTCCGAGATGTGTATCACCGTGTGGGTCATGCCGAGATTATACCCTCACGCTTCTCCCTTCCCACTACAGCTTGGCGCGCAGCATGTTGATGACGTCGTCAGCGGTGATGACGCCGGTCAGCCTACCGTCGTCGTCCAGAACAGGCAGGGTGAGCAGGTTGTATTTATCGAAGAGCTCGGCGACTTTCTTCTCGTCGGCGCCGGGATGCACAGTGGTGAGGTGCCCGGTGCTCAACATCATCAGCGGCGTGCCCGTAGGCGCAAGCACAATCTTGGCCAGCGGAACGGCGCCCAGCAGTTTGCTCTTGTCGCCGACGATATAGATCGTACTGACGCTTTCCACGCCGCCTTCGAAGTTGCGCAGCATCTCAATCGCGTCTTCCACCTTGGCATCCGGACCCAAGGCCATGTAGTCCGTGGTCATGCGCCCGGCGGCCGTATCTTCCTCGAAATTCATCAACCCGGCGACTTCGGCGCGCTCCTCCGGCTCCATCTCGGTCAGGATCTCTCGCGAGGCATCGGGATGCATATCGCCCAGCAGGTCGGCGGCGGCATCGGGATCCATCTCCTCCACGATGTCGGCGGCGCGATCGGAGTCGAGCGAGCTAAGAATCGAAACCTGCATCTTGGGATCGATCTCTTCCAGGGTTTCGGCGGCGACCTCATCGTCCAGCGTCTCGAAGATGGCTTCGCGCTCGGCGGGTGCGAGGTCCTCCACGATGTCAGCGATGTCGGCTGGGTGCAGTTTGGCCAAGCGATCGAGCGAAATCTTCAGCTTGACGCGACGGGCGGGATCAATTTCGATGAGGTCAACAAATTCCCACGGGATCATCCGCGGCGGAATCTTGGCGAGAAGCAAATGCAGCGCCGCTGCCGGAATCACGCCCTTCAGCAGGCGGCGAACCGCACCCCGCGCACCCACGTCCACCGCGCCGACCTTGAGCACAATGTGGCCGTGGCCAAGCTCCTCGTGGATATCAATGTCATTGACCCGCACAACTTTGCGCCCGTGGACGTCAATGATCTGCTGGTCGAGCAGGTCGCGCTCCAACAGGAGCATGCCTTCACCACCGGCGAAAGGGCTCCACTCCGAGGCGGCGGTGGCAATCCGCAGGCCACCATTGATCAGGCTGACCGACTCGGTGGCCACCAGACGGTCGCCGTGGCGGGTTTTCACCACGAAGCCCGCGATTTGACTGGAATTCTCCTGAGGGACCAACGTGACTTCGCGCACTTTGCCGGCGCTCGCGCCGGTGTTGTCGATCACCGACGCGCCAATCAGGTCGGAAAGTGCGAGTGAAGGCATTGCAATCAATATATTCGATGCGTTCGGAAATGTTCAGCGAATTCGCAGCGGGGACAAGGGTGGGCTGCCCAGTAAGGTCCATTCTGGGAGGCCATCATGTTTTGCCAGAGGAGATGTCGTTTGCGAAACTGAATCATGCCCTGGTTCGCCGAGTCTTCCTCGCGGCTTTTGGGTCTACACTAGTGCCCATGCGTCGCGCTTTTCTGAATGCGCTTTTCTCCCTGGCTTGGCTGACGGGACTGGCGGTGTTGCTCGTGCAGCATCCCATCTACGTGCAAGCGCAGCAACGTACCACCCGCCTCATCTTGAAAGACGGCACCTACCAGTCGGTGGTGAAATACGAAATCCAGGGTGACCGGGTCCACTATCTCAGCGCGGAACGATACGAGTGGGAAGACATTCCGAGTTCGCTCATCGACTGGGACGCAACCAAGAAGTACGAGGCTGACTTCAACAGCGGCAAGCTCCGCAAAGCCCGCGAGGAAACCCCGGAGGAGAGGGAGGAGCGCGAGAAGGAAGATGCCAACTCGCCGCAGATCGTGCCCGGTCTGCATTTGCCTGGGACTGGTGGTGTGTTCCTGTTCGATCAGTACCAGGGCAAACCCGAACTGGCGGAAATCGTGCAAAACGGCAGTGAACTAAACAAGAACACACGCAAGAACGTTTTGCGTGCCACGATCAATCCGCTTGCCGGTTCCAAGCAGCCCTTTGAACTGCAAGGTGAACACGCCAGGATTCAAGCGCACCTGCCGCGTCCCACCATCTATATTGACATTGACGAAGGGCCCCAGAGCACGGCGATCGCGGACCGTTTCCGGCTGGTGCGCGTGGCCGTCAAGAAAGACGCGCGGGTCGTCGCCAATCTGAAAATTACTTTCACCGGAAAGGTAAGCGAGCAGAACATCTCGGTACCTGCAAGCGTGGAGAAGCTGGGAACGGGAGAGTGGGTGAAAGTGACTCCGGCACAGGACCTTGCCGCTGGCGAGTACGCGGTGGTGGAGATGCTCGGCCCGCAGGAGATGAACCTTTACGTGTGGGACTTCGGCGTCAATCCCAACGCTCCGGCCAACCCCAACATCTTGCAACCCGACAAGTCCAGCCCGCAATCGCAGCCGAAATAAGGAAAACCGCGACTGCGGCGCGCTGCGGGATTAGGACTTGGAGGAACCTCCCTCGGATCCCACGATCCCGACATGAGTTAAGGCGATGTTATCGCGACCGGCCTGTTTCACCTGGTACATCATTTCATCGGCGCGTTGCACGAGGGCCTGCGGGGAAACAGCGTCTACTGGATAACTTGCAATACCGATGCTGGCCCGTAGCGATATCGGCACGCCCTCCTCAGCGAGCCATTGCCGGGTGTGGAAAACTGACATCAGCCGGCGCGCTACCAGGAGAGCGCCATCCTTTGACGTTTGCGGCAATAGAATGGCGAATTCATCGCCGCCATAGCGGAAGGCGGAGTCCACCAAGCGAAGGTTTTCGCGCAAGGTCTGCCCCACCTGACTCAGAAGCCTGCTGCCGACCAGATGTCCATATTCATCGTTCACCCACTTAAAGTGGTCGAGGTCAAGAAACAGGAGGCTGAACTCGTACCCGAAGCGTTGCGAACGGTGTACTTCTTCGGAGAGCACCGTAAACAAATGGCGTGTGTTGTACAAGCCCGTGCAGTCGTCGGTGATGCTGAGTTCCTGGATGCGCTGGACAGCCCGGGCATTCTCGATGGCAATGGCGGCGTAATCGGCCAAGGTTCCCAACAGCATCTCGTTGCGGGTGTAGACCTGCATATCGATGTTCATCATCTGGATGATGCCCAGCACCTTGCCTCCCGTCCGCACGGGCATGCAGACCACGGGACACCCTTCGACGAAGAAACCGTCATGGCTAGTGTGCTGAACACGTTTGTCCACGGCTACGTCAGGAATGACCAGGGGCTCGCCGTGATTGATCACCCATCGGGCCAGGCTTTCACCCGACATCAATTGTAAGGCGTTGAGATTCTCGCACCCTTTGCCGACCGCAGCCGCGTAATACAGTTCGTCCGTGGCCTCGTCCAGCATGAGCAGAGACCAGGTCGCCGGCTCAAAATAGGCGGCCATCTTCTCCATGATGGTTTGCAGAATGGTGTCCAAGTCGAGCGTCGAGGTTAACGCCTTGGCAACATCGTGGAAAATCCTGAGGTCGTAAAACTGCCGATCGTTGTCCGTGGCTGGAAATGGCATGCAAAAACCTGCCGCAGATCTCGTCTCCGGTTGGGACTGGAACATATTGGTACCCACAGGGCGAGCTGTATAAGCTTAAACGAAAGGGTTGCTTTTGTCTGTCCGATATCAGACCTACAGGAATCGTCTATCTCTCCGGGGAAAGTTAACCAGGGCCCCGGCGGCCCTTGTCCAAAGGTTCAGGCTCAAAAATACACGGCCACCTAGAGTGTATTTTACCGGAAAACGCAGATTGGTTCTCTAATTTTCAGCAGGGCAAGCTGAGCCCCTTACCGGTTGCCGGCCGGTTTGACACTGCCTGCACCGCTTTCTATGATCGGCAAGGGAGCTTGGTAAGCTCAATTGCCTAAGTCGTTGGAGCAGACCGAGGTTAACATGGGTGCATTCGGCGAACGGTTGCGTCGCGAGCGCGAGATGAGGGACATCTCCCTCGAGGAGATCGCCGCAACCACAAAGATTGGGACTCGCCTGCTGCGCGCCTTGGAGGAGGAACAGTTCGATCTCCTCCCCGGCGGCATCTTCAATAAAGGGTATGTCCGCGCCTATGCGAAGTACGTCGGAATCGACGAGGAGCAGGCAATTGCCGACTATTTGCAAGCCGCGCAGGAAGCCGCCCCCGGCGGCCATGTGGTCGCCGACCCAAACGCCGCAAGCCGATTCGAGCGATCCAGCCGCGACGAGGCAGGTGCCGGGCGCCGGTCCACATTACCCGTTGTTCCCGTACTGGTCGTCCTCGTTCTGGTTGCGGGGGCAGCGGGTGGCTGGCGAGTTTACCGGGAGCGTCAATTCGATCGGCAACAGCGAGCGGCCATCACGGTGACGCGCGATACGGCGCTGCGCGGCACGGACATGACTCATCCTGGAGGAGCAAACGCTATCGGCGGCGCAAAATCTGCCGCTGCGGGAGCTGGCACGCCCATACCAGCAACGGCTCCCCAGAGTCTTGCAACGGGAACCAACAACGTTGCCAATTCCGCCGGCGCTGCGCCGTTCGAACTCACGGTCCGCCCCAAGGACCGCGCCTGGGTTTCCATCAAGTCCGACGGTAAGCTTGTGGTTCATGGGGTTATTAAGCCGCCGGATGTGAAGACGGTCCGCGCCACCAGCCAGGTGGTCTTTTGGACTGGCAACGTCGGCGCGCTGCAAGTCTCATTTAACGGCAAGAACGTTCCCCTGACCGGCGGCGAAAATGAGGAGCGCGTGCTCGTCTTCAATTCGCGTGGAGTGCTGCCACCTGCGGCCTCCCCATGACGCGGCCTCCAGGCAAACCTTCAACCCGGCCCCGCAGCCGGGACCTTGGTGAAAACGTGGTGCGTATCGAGGCCGAAGCCCTGCGCGCCCTCGCCGACCGTCTGGCCGGGCCGATGGCAGCGGACTTTGAACGGGCGGTGGAGTTGCTCTACCGCTGCGCGGGTCGCATCGTGGTTTCGGGCATGGGTAAGAGCGGACTGATTGCCCGCAAAATCGCCGCCACCCTCACCTCGACCGGCAGTCCGGCATTGTTTCTGCATCCCGCGGAAGCCCTGCACGGCGACCTCGGAATGGTGGTCCGCGGGGACGTGGTGGTTGCGCTTTCGGCCAGCGGCGAGACCTCGGAGATCCTGCAATTACTGGCAACCGTGAAGCGGCTCGGGGTCCCGCTCATCACCATGACCTGCGATGAGCTGCACTCGCTTTCCGAAAAGCCACGCAGCCTGTCCACCCTGGTGCAAGCCGCGGAGGTTGCGCTGGACTGCTCCGTCGCCCACGAAGCCTGTTCCCTTGGACTAGCGCCCACCGCCTCGACCACCACCATGCTCGCGTTGGGCGATGCGCTGGCGGTTGCGCTCTCGCAACGGCGGGGATTCAAGGAAGAGGACTTCGCCAACTTGCATCCCGGGGGCAAGCTGGGCAAGCGATTCCTGCGCGTCTCTGCCCTGATGCACACGGGAAACGCTCTGCCGCAGGTAGAACCGGGGACGGCCTTGAGCCACGTGATCTACGAGATGTCGCGCAAGGGCCTGGGAATGACGACGGTGGTCGACGGCAAGAAACTTGTGGGACTGATCAGCGATGGCGACTTGCGCCGTCTGCTGGAACAGCACGGCAAGAAGGTGTTCGACCTCGCGGCCGCGGAATGCATGACGCGCTCGCCGCGCACCGTCGGCCCTGACGTGTTCGCCATCGCCGCCCTCGACATCATGGAGCAGCAGAAGATCACTTCCCTTCCCGTGGTGGACGCAGCCGGCCACCTGCTGGGCGTGCTGCACCTGCACGATCTGTGGGGCACGCAGATGTTGTGAGGAAGTCAGTAGTCAGTAGTCAGTAGTCAGTAGTTAGTTGTCGCCGGGGCTTACGAGAGTGTGTCGCGATCTATTATTGGTATGCTGCGGTGGTAGGAAGCATACAAAACCAGCCCCGAAGGGGCGAAAGAGCTTAGCCCAGCGCTTTAGCGCTGGGTAAAGTAGGACATAAGACCGAGTCCCGTAGGGACGGCAGAGGTTGCGACACAGTCTCTTACGCCCTGGCCTGGATCCATCTCGCCGCTGCATGGCTAGGGTTTGGCGACTCTTATCGCCTCGCGAATCGGCCTGTGCCACAGAGCCTCTGCCCAATCCACAGCCACTCTGGAACCCGACCCAAGTTCCCAAACGCAGAATATCCTTGTTTGGACTGAATGCTGACTTCTGACTAAGCTGTTTCCACGAACGCCAGCACCAGTTCGCGCTCGCGCGGGCCGTCAAGCTCGACCAGAACGATCCGCTGCCAAGTCCCTAACAACAGCAAACCGCGATCTAACATCAGCGCCAGCGAAGTTCCGATCAGCGCGGACAAGATGTGATCTGGCACGTGCACCGGGTTGTGGGGATGGCGATACGGAAGTTTGGGAATGAGGTGCTCGAAAGCGTCGAGCATGTCGAGATCGGTTCCCGGGTCGAGATCGGCCGTCGTCAACGCGGCCGTGGTGTGCAGCACACTCAATTGGCATACTCCGGTCTTGTCGCCATACTGCTTCCACAGAAAGGACTCCAGCTGCTCGGTAATATCCACGATCTCGCGCTTCTTGTGGGTTTTGATCGTAAGCCGATGCATGACTCACCTACTGAGGGGGCGTGAACAATTCCAAGCGCACGCGCCACGCCACCGACTGCCCCGGCTGCAACAGCACCATGCCGGTGTCTCTGCCTTCCCAGTTCTTATTGTAAGGATCAGGCAGATTGAACTGCGGTTCGATAGCGACAAAATTCTTCTGCGGCGGAGCATACACCTGGATTTTGCATTCAGTTTGGCAATTGTGGCACGTCATTTCGCCCTTGCTTTCTTCTGGCAAGCGGCTAAAATGACAGCGGGTGCAAATCCTGCCTTTGGCCGCAATCCAGAGGCAAGCCCAGCTCGCAGTTAACAGCTACGGGTTGGGCGTTTAGTAAGTGTTGGAGCTAGTCGGGATTGAACCGGCGACGGGCCTGCCTGTCACAGCGATGGCCGTCTCCACATGGATAGCCCCACAAAGAACTAGGGCCAGCAGTTCCAAGTTTCTCGACTCGGGCTGTTGGCCTTTTATTTTCATAACGTTTCCAATTATATGTAAAATTACATTGACTTGTCAAGAGCGAAAATGTAATATTGCATGTAAATGGGTTTCGCGCTAATATGGCCCATTGGCGATTCTTGGACTACCACACGGAAGACGACACTAATCCATTTAACCAGTGGTATGTCCTACAAGGAGAGGAAGTACAAGCTGCGTTCGATGCGACTCTTCCGATCTTGGGCGAAATCGAGACTTGGGATGATCCAAACTATCCTGTCTCCGCATTTAAGGCTCTTACAAGGAATCCCCGACACGTCGGGCTTTCCGAACTGATATTTGAGGTGACCATAAACAATAGAAAGCGACAATACAGAGCGATTGGAATCTGGCGGAAAGACCAGTGGGATTTCATTCTGCTCACGGGATTCGAGAAGAGCGGAAGGAGTACGAATCCGCCAAATGCGTTCGAGGTAGCGATAAGACTCAGGAACCAATTCAATCAAGGAAGGGGGACGCTTCATGAGCACGTTTGAAGACATTTGGCAAAAGCTCAGCAAGAGCAAGAAGTATCGAGAGGAATACGCCTTATCGCTGCTTAAGAAGATGGTGCCCTTCCAGATAAGGACGATTCGCAAGAAACAAGAATTGTCACAACCCGAACTGGCGGAGAAGTCGCATTTGACCCAGGGGGTAATTTCCAGGGCAGAAAACTTGGATTACGGCAATCTCACTCTTAACACAATCGGGCGGATCGCTGGTGGATTCGACCTCGCCTTTATCGGCAGGTTTGTGCCCTTTAGTGAGTTGGCGCGCTTTGCTCGCGAGATGTCTGAGAGCGAATTCGCAGCGATTCCGACTTTCGAACAAGAAACCTCTCTGCGCGAGCAGATGAGAGAACATCTGGCAAGAATCAACGCCACTGTGCAAGCGCGAACGGTTGTTGCTGGCGAAAGATTTGCCGAAGTTCAGCAGACTTTGTCAAACGGTGGGACTGCGCCAGAACTTGGAACAATGCCGCTCAGCGGTTCTACTAATGCGTTATCCGGGGCTATACAAATTCCGTTGCCATTGGAGCCTACTGGTTCCTATTGCCGATTGGGTGTGCAAAGGGGAATCCACTTAGTTGAAAGCGGTAGACGGCCCACACGTAGGTTAAGTAAGAGATATTCTTCCACGCGAAAACGATATGCCTGAAAGGAATTCTAATGCCAGACAATATCGAAGGCTCAGAGCAAAAAGACAAGACACAAGATGAGCGGTTCCAGAGACACGAAAATTTTGAATCGTGGTATGCGAATAACATTCAGTTCTTTTCGAGCGAGTATGATTTAAAGCTCATCTGTGGTGAATTGGATTGGCCGAAGGGAAATCTTGTAGTGCAGCAGCACACCGCGCTGGTGGTGTCATGGCTACAAGCGAAAATAATGGCCTATTTTATCGGCACCCATGTCGCCATCCACGAGATGACACACGGCAAAATTGCCGTTCCCGCGCCAGTACTCCCTCCGGAACCAGTCCCACCAACAGGTGAATTGGCAAACGATCCGGTCGCAATACAGGTTTACGAATATATCAAGAAAGCCCGTGAGCAGTTCATGGCCTCACTACCGTAATCCGGAAGTAACTCACTGTTTGGAGGGGTCTATGGAAAAGCGGATAAACTGCACCAAATGTCATCGGTCGATAAAGATTGCGGGGCCATCTCAAGGGCAAGGTAAAGAGGTTTCGCAGGGCGTGACGTGTCCATATTGCGAGGAACCGAACGAAGTAATGTGGCCAATGGCGGCGGGTTACATTGTCACCCCAGACGAATAGCAACTCCCCGTTAACCCACTACCGAACTCCCATGAAGATTGACAGGACGCCTGCTACGGGCTACATTCCAGAGGCGAGTTGTGTGCTGTTCGCAACCCCTGTTCTACCGTCCCACCATCTACCTTGGGTTTAACGACGTTCTTTTTGGAGATCAATACTTATGAACTCACGCAAATTTCTACTTGGGGCAATTCTGGCCGCACTTATAGCTGGAATAGTTCCGTCGGGCTGGTCAATTCAGACTGGCGAAATGAACGGCAAGATCGCCTCCCGCGTTCTTGCCGAGACCGCAAACGGCGGCTCGACCGAGGCCCTGGTTGTGCTGACTCAGCAGGCCGACCTCAGTGCGGCTGCGACCCTGAAAACCAAATTGGAAAAGGGCTACTTCGTGGTCAACTCCCTGCGAGTTGTTGCTGCCCGTACCCAGGCGCCGATCCTGAGCTTATTGCAGCAACGCGGCGTTCCTTATCAGTCCTTCTACATCGTAAACATGATCAAAGTGACCGGTGATCGCAACCTGATGGAAGAACTCGCGGCACGCACCGACGTCTCACGGATCGACGCCAACCCGCGAGTGCGGACCGCATTGCCCGGAGCCACTGGCATGGACTCAACCTTTCGGCCCAGCGGCGTGGAATGGAACATCCAAAAGGTAAAGGCGCCTGATGTCTGGGCCCTGGGCTTCCATGGCGAAGGCCGGGTAGTTGCTGGAGCCGATACCGGCGTGCAATGGGACCACCCGGCGCTCAAATCGCATTATCGCGGCTGGGACGGCCACAATGTAAATCACGACTACAACTGGCACGATGCCACCCCCGACCACTCACCCGTTCCCATTGACCCGCATGGTCACGGGACCTTTACGGTCAGCGAGATGGTTGGCGATGACGGACAAGGCAACCAGGTCGGCGTGGCTCCGGGAGCGAAGTGGATTGCCTGCCGCAACATGGATTCCGGCGGCAACGGTACCCCCGCGCAATACACGGAGTGCTTCCAGTTTCTGATTGCGCCATATCCAGTCGGCGGCGGCCAGGGAGACCCTTCCAAGGCCCCGGATTCCATCAATAACTCGTGGGAGTGCCCGCCCAGCGAGGGTTGCTCCTTCGACACTCTCCAGAGCATTGTGGACGCAGTGCGGGCCGCGGGGATCTTCCCGGCAATGGCGGCCGGCAATTCCGGGCCCAGTTGCTCCAGCATCCAGTATCCCCCTGCTATCTACGCCAGTTCGGTGGATGTTGGCGCTCTCGATTCGGGCAACAATATCGCCAGCTTCAGCAGTCGGGGTCCGGTGACGGTGGACGGCAGCCGTCGCACCAAACCTGATCTTTCCGCACCCGGGGTGAATATCCGCGGCGCGGTGCCAACGAACGGATATGGCTCAGGTTGGTCGGGAACATCCATGGCCGCCCCGCACGTTGCCGGCGGAGTCGCCCTCTTGTGGCAAGCTAAGCCCAACCTCGTCGGGAACATCACCAGTACGGAATCAACCATGGAGCACGCAGCCCAACACTTGACGGATGTGCAGGCCTCCGGATACTGCCGCGGTCCAAACATCTTCAAGGACAATACCTTTGGCTACGGACTGCTCAATCTGCTGCAGGCGGTACAAGCACCTTAGTTTCGCCGGCCCGTAGATTGACGTTTTTCCAGCGCGGCTCCAGATGGTACGGGGCCGCGCCGTTTTTCACCTAAAGGATTTGCCCGCGCAGGCTGCGGCAGCCCGACTGCTCCTCCGGCTGCTGACGATCCAAACAGGTTTAAGGTGTTCGCGCAGGTTTGAGATAGCATGCGGAGGCATATTCCACGTCTCTCCCGGGTAACAAATCGCAATTACCCTCTCGCAATCTGTACTATGCAAGATAGTATTTCGCGCGAAGGATTGACTTCTCTCCGCCTTCACGGTAAATTCTCGAAGCCGTTTGCTTGAGTCGAGATACGATTGTCATCCTTTGGCTTCCAAAGATGCCGAAGGACGGTGCCTAACCCCGCCTTAAGACGAAGCAAAAACATAATGAGGAGATACATGAAGCCTTTGCGATCGCTCGCATTCGCTACGGTTGTGTTGTTGTGTGCTCTTGGCAGCGCCAGTGCACAATCCCCGTGGCAGCCTTTAACGAATCAACCCAGCTTTAGCGCCAGCAATCCGCTGCTGCTCACCGACGGCACCGTAATGGTGCACGATACGGGAGCGGCGGATTGGTGGAAACTGACCCCCGACCAGAACGGTAGTTACGTCAACGGAACCTGGACCCAGTTGGCCTCGTTGCCAGCGGACTACGTGCCTCTTTATTACTCCTCCGCAGTGTTGCCTGATGGACGAGTGATCGTAGAAGGCGGAGAATACAATTTTCTTCAAGCTACGTGGATCAATAAAGGCGCCATTTACGACCCTAGAACCAACACTTGGACGTCCATGACCCCTCCGTCTGGATGGCCACGGATTGGCGATGCTCCAAGTGTGGTGCTCGCCAACGGAACGTACATGCAGACCGATTGCTGCGACCAGCCTCCCAAGGCAGCCTTGCTGAACCCGACGACCCTGACTTGGACCGCCACCGGGTCGAACAAATTCGACGTCTATGACGAAGAGGGCACAACCCTGTTGCCCGGCGGGAAAGTACTGGATGTTGACGCCTATGTTTTCGCGTTCGACCCCAACGGCATGAATTCCGAACTCTACGATCCCGCACCGGGTCCTGGTCAAGCGCGGGAAGCACCGGCGTGCAACTCTGGGATTCCCACGGATCCTATGAAGTTGGTCCCGCAATGTTGCGGCCCGATGGTACGGTCTTTGCTACCGGCGCGAATGGCGCGGGCGCTGGTCACACCTCCATTTACAACAGCAGCACGCGTGTCTGGACGCCTGGTCCAGATTTCCCCAACAACCTGGACATCGCCGACGGTCCCGCGGCGCTTCTGCCCGACGGCAACGTGCTGATGATGACCAGCCCCGGAATCTTTCAGAATGGCTCTGTATTCTTTGAATGGGATGGGACTGGCCTGAATCAAGTTGCTGGCCCACCCAACGCCCCAAGCGATACCTCGTACGTGGGCAACATGCTGGTGCTGCCCACCGGCCAGGTGATGTTGACCGACTTCAGCTCCGATGTCGAGATTTACACCTCCACGGGGACCGCCAATCCTAGCTGGGCCCCCTCGGCGATTCTCAGTCTATCCTCGCCAATCATCAGCCGCGGAAGCACCATCATGCTCAGCGGCAGGAAGTTCAACGGCTATTCGCAGGCGGTTGCCTACGGCGATGATGAGCAGGCTGCCACGAACTATCCCATCGTGCGCCTTACCAATGCGAGCACGGGACACGTTTTTTACTACCGCACCCACGACCACAGCACCATGGCAGTTGCCTATGCTGGTCCCGCATATACCCATGTCGATATACCGTCCAACATGGAAACCGGACAAACCTACCTGGAAGTGGTTGCCAATGGCATTGCGTCCCCCAGATACAATATTGGGGTAAGGTAGGAAAGCCTAACGCAATACGCAAGTCGAAACTAACCGTGCCACGTTCCTACTCCGATTCGGGGTAGCGGCGTGGCACGACTTGTCTCTGCCGCCGCAGTTGCTGGTTCTCTACGAACCGGAAGACCCGAATCCCTTCGTACCGCGCGCTGCGTCGCTCAGTTCGTCCTCCACAACCTCATGGGCAAGAAACGGGTGCTCAAGCAACTGTGCGATCTTGTCGCCTTTGCGGATGGAATAC
This sequence comes from Terriglobales bacterium, assembly GCA_036511435.1. GTDB lineage: Bacteria > Acidobacteriota > Terriglobia > Terriglobales > Acidobacteriaceae > Bog-257. The sequence goes on from DATCCF010000090.1 coordinate 30,268, forward strand.
GGCTCGCCGCCCAGGTTTTCCATGAGCACGACGATCTCGCCGCGATAGCCGGCGTCAATGACTCCGGCATTGCACAGCAGCCGCTTCTTGGCGAGGCCGGACCTGGTCTTCACCATTCCACCCGCTGTCGGCACAAACTCGATGGCGATGCCGGTATGCACGCCTGCCGCTCCGTGGGCTGCAATGGTGAGATCTTCAGCGGAGTAGAGATCGTAGCCGATGTCTTCTCCGGGGTGGGCTACGGTCGGTAGAACGGCATCGGGCGAGAGCTTCTTCACTTTGAGCATAAGCACCCATTGTGCCAGAAGCGGTTACTGCAAGCGAAGCAGCGATTCCGCGGCGGAATCTTCTCGACGCACGCAGTCGACCCGCTTAGAGTGGTCAGACGGTGCCTCTTGGAGACCGGCCCCACTATCATGAATCAGCTTCCCCATTCGCAGAGCGCTGTTCCCTTCTTTGACGAAGCCGAAATTCAACGAGTGCTGCACCTGGAAGCGCTGCTCCCCGCCATGGAGCAGGCACTCATCGATTTCTCCGCCGGCCGAGTGCTGCAGCCGGTGCGCAGCATATTTTCCGTTCACCCACACAGCGGGTTTATGGGACTCATGCCGGCGGTCTATGGCGACATCATGGGCGCCAAGCTGGTCAATTTCTATCCCAACAACGCGACGCAGGGGTTGCCCACGCATCTCGCCATCATCGCGCTCTTTCGTTCCGATACGGGAGAACCGCTGGCTGTCATGGATGGCCGCTTGATCACCGAATTGCGCACGGCCGCCGTGTCGGCGGTGGCAACTAGGCTGCTGTCGCCACCCAACGCTAGCAGGCTTGCGGTTCTTGGCAGTGGCGTGCAGGCGCTCGCGCCCACGTCCGGGCGCTCAGGCTGGTGAGAAAATTCGAGGAGATTCGAATTTGGAGTCGCAGTCCGCAACATGCAAAGTTATTGGCTGACGAGATTGGTGGCATAGCGACGTCTGCGGAAGAAGCCGTGCGCGACGCCGATGTTGTGGTCACCGTGACCAACTCCCCCGAGCCAGTGCTTCGCGGAAAATGGTTGAAGCCGGGAGTGCTGATCAATGCGGTGGGCGCAGTCGGACCCACGCGTCGCGAACTGGATGACGATGCCATGCGCGGCGCATTCATCGTCGACTCGCGAGGCCGCGTTGCGGGAATCAGGAGATATGTTGCTCACGGGAGCCGACGTCTATGCGGAGTTGGGCGAATTGCTAGCGGGCACCAAGCCAAAGCCAGAAGCTGAAATCACGGTATTCAAGTCGCTGGGGCTGGCGGTGGAAGACCTGGCCGCAGGAAAACTGGTGTTGGATGCGCTGCAAAAAACCTAGACGGCGGGGAGGCTCTGAACGAATCTCGGCATCGGTCACTTGTGAGATGGCGATTTCTCAATAATTAAGTCTGTTACTCCTCAACACACTCCAGAGTTCCCCAACACGTCTCAGCGTCAGGCTATGGGGAAGCCCGCGCCAAGCATTGCCTTTCGACTGCCCTTCGGCAAGCCAGCGGCAAAGAATCGGTAACCCCACAGTGAGCAGCAGTTCTTCCGTGAGTTTTCGTTCTGCTGCTGGCACGGCGTGCACGGTGATCCAGGCCTTGCCTGAACTCACACTCCCACAGCCTTCGGGAACGAAGTGCGCGTCCAGAGGGACGTTCTCGTATGGTCGGCCCGCATACACCACATACCGCACAGTTGGATACACGGAATGTAAGCACAGAGCCGCATCTAAAAGTGAGCGTTTCAAAGGGTAGCTGAGAGCCTTTGGTAGCTTGTCCTTGGAGAACACATACTCTTCGACGTCGGATTGACCGGAAACTTCAGGTTCGACAGTCATGCGAAGATATCCTACGACAGGATTAACTGGCGATAACAGCCCATTACACAACCAATCCTGACGGCAGAGGGTCACTTGTGTAATGGCGATTTCACAACAGTTACCCAATGGAGAGGCGACTCAGAACTGACATTTCATAGCGTCTCCCGCACGAGCAGCCGCCTTCTGTTTGCCGTCTGCGTTCCACCACTCGCGGCATTTTCCTGCGTAGAACTGCGGAGTCTCATCGAACTGCTTCCACGTAGGGACCCAATCAATCGGACCGCCGCCCGCTAATCGCAGGAGTCCGTGCATTGCCGCGAATGCATTGTCGGGATTCGGGTCATCCAGCTCCTTTAGAAACGTTGCTGCGCTGTGCGCCGACCCAATCGCACGCAAAGCTTGCAATGCGGAATCTCTGAGGCGGTAATCAACATGGCTGACGGCAAATCGCTCCAGATACGGTAGCGTGCTTGGGTCGCGAATGCCCTCAATCTCTCGTTCCAACTCGTAATACATCTGAAACAGTCGGTCGCGTGGCAGGAATAACTCGTGTGGTGGCTCCGGCTGAGAGTTGAAGAAGTCCGCTACAGCAGGCAATACGGAGTAATCTTTCAACCGAAGCAATGCCTGCCATACGTAGGTCTTTACCAACAGGTCCGGGCTGTCTAGTAGCTTTCTTAACTCCGCCGTTGAGTTGAGTTTTTTCATGTTACCGAGCATACGAATGCTGTCGAGGACACGCTCGGAGTCGGAGTCCCGCAGTCCGGCTTTGAGGTCAAGTTCAAGCAGGAGCATGCTGTCCGCGCTCTCGGGCACCGGGCCGAGTTCACGGGACGCTGGCAGCGCGCCGAACCACTCGTTCACAATTGCGTACTGCTTATTCTGCGGCTTGAGAAAGAACACTCTGTAATCGCCTTTGCGGAGCACGAATGCAGGACCTCCAGCAGCGGGCAGGAATCTGTCGAATAGGACTGGAATGGTAGACCCCGGTGGCGTCCCCTTGAAGCAACGGTCGGGATGAACCTCCGCTGTCGCCGTCATCCGGGCAAGCGCAGCGGAGGAGCGGACGAAAGTCGGCGTAGGTGCTTCGACCACCTCGCCTTTGCAGACCAATGTTGATTCGGCCATCAGTGCGGGAATGTTCTCTGCGCCGGAGGGAGGACGCGGGTACGCGAAGGCAGACGAACCGATGTACAGCAGCGACGCTAGCAACAACCATGCCCTCGCCGTCATATGAATATTCTACACTGACGATAACAGCCCATTACGCAAGCAATCCCCCGATGTGCGTCCCAGACTCGATTAGTTGTGAAATGGCGATTTATCGCCAGCTATTTTCGATGGAGTTTTAGTCCGCGCAGACCTATACTTCCGTCGTGAAACTCACCGATGCTGCAAAACGCGATATGAAGGCGAGCTTTGTCGTCGCTTTACTAATCGAGTCGTGCATCGCTTTATTGTTCTTCTTCAACGTCGGTGCTCTTGCCCTGTGGCGCTTCCACTTCGTACCGATTCTCTCGCTCGGCTTCCTGCAATTAGCGACCGACGGAGCGGTGAGGCCGTCCGAACCCGTCTTTTATGCGATTGTGTTCACCACTCGAGTCCTTTTGCTGAGCGCGGCGGGATTCGGACTCCTACGTATCTGGCGAAAAACTCAGCCCGCCTGACAAAGACGAAGGATTACTGTCGAGAACAGCCTGTTATACAAGTAATTCCGGGTCGGTGTCGATACGGCGACTCTCGCCCGCAGTCTCGCAGCACTACGAGCCGGCACGGGTCGCACAGCTAAGTCGCTGGAACCCTCACTCCCAAGCTACAGCCACTCTGAAACTCCACTAGGGCATGTTAACACTAATTCGTAATTCTGTGATATGCTGCGATGCATGGAGATCACCGAAGCGCAGTACCAGCATATTGCCTCCAGTCTTCCCCGGCAGCGCGGTAACGTGAAGCTGCCCAACCTGCAACTGCTAAAC
>DATCCF010000091.1:0-4302 GCA_036511435.1 Terriglobales bacterium
TCGTGACTTGCGGATATGACATCAGAATCTTGCGTATCTGAGGAGCAATACTGCCCGCCTCTTCGAACGAAATCGTGTAGGGCAAGGTGGCCCGCACCCAAAGCGCACCCTCGTCCAGGTGGGGCATGAATTCTCCGCCGATAAATGGAATCAGAATAAGCGTCAGACCGAAAATCAGCGTTGCGATGGTCATGATCAGTTTGGGACGCGCCAGCGCCCAGTCCAATTGCTTCGCGTATTGACCCTTCATCCACTCGTAGGCCCGGTTACGATGTTCGCGCACCCCGCTCTTGAACCAGTAGGAGGCGAGTACGGGAACCAGGGTGAGCGTCAGGATCAGTGCGCCTATCAACGCGAACGACATGGTCTCGGCCATGGGATGAAACAATTTTCCCGAGGGCCCGCTGAGGGCGTAGATGGGCAGGTATCCCGCCAGGATTACCGCTACCGAATAGAAAATTGGCCGGTCCACGTCCTTGGCCGCCGCGAGAATGACTTCGTTTAGCTTATAGCTCTGTCCTTGTCTTAGCGCGAGCTCACGGTAGATGTTTTCCACCATCACCACCGTGCCGTCAATGATGATGCCGAAATCGATCGCGCCAATTGACAGCAGGTTCGCGGCGCCATCGTGGGCATGCAGCACGATGAAGGCAAACAGCAGGGACAGCGGAATGGTGAGCGCCACGATGATGGCCGCACGTAAATTGATCAGGAAGAAAATCAGGACGATCAGCACCAGGACCATACCGCGGACCAGGTTGGCTTCCACGGTATCTGTGGTCAGCTTTACCAAGTCGCTGCGATCGTAAAAGGGGTGAATCTTAACGTCGGGCGGGAGTATGTGCTGGTTCAGTTCCTTGGTTTCAGCCTGTACGCCCTTAAGAACATTTTGCGTCTGCTCTCCGCGGAGCATGAGAATGACGCCTTCCACCGCATCGTCGTTATTCTGAAAGCCGAATTCGCCCAACCGGGGGGCATGTCCGATTACGACATCGCCAACATCTTTTACGCGAATCGGCGCACCGTTGTTGCTGCCAAGGACGATGTTCCCGATGTCATCGGTGTTGCGGACCAACCCAATGCCGCGCACGTAATAAAACTGGCCCCCCTGCGAGTAGAATCCACCACCCGCATTGGAGTTATTCGCGGCCAGGGCGGCCATGACTTGCGGGACCGTCAAGTGATATCCGAAGATCCGGGCAGGATCGAGCAGCACCTGGTACTGCATCGTCGTCCCACCAAATCCGGAGTCATCCGCAACGCCGTGGACAGAACGATAAGCCCGCTCTACCACCCAATCTTCGATGATCTTCAGTTCCTGCGGACTGCGATCAGGGCTCTCAAGCACGTAACGGTACACCAGGCCGCTGGGGCTAAACAGCGGGGCCATGCTGGGTGTTACTCCAGTAGGTAGACTAGCATCGGCGATTCGCTGAAAGATAATCTGTCGTGCAAAATAATCGTCCGTACTCTCTTCAAATGTCATCCTGACATCCGAAAGACCATACAGCGAGATGGACCGCATCACCACCATGTGCGGCACACCGTTCATCTGCAGTTCGAGAGGCAGGGTGACGAGGCGTTCCACTTCTTCCGCGGCGTGGCCGGGCCATTGCGTAATGAGTTCAACTTGCGGAGGGGAAAGGTCGGGATAAGCATCCACCGGCATTCGCTGGAACGAGATGATGCCGGCGACCATGATGAAGCCGGTCAGCATCAACACCAGGAACCGCTGACGCAGAGACGCTTGTACGATTCGGTGAATCATTCAGATGTGGACGGCAACGTCCGTCTCGCGCTTCCTTCCCCAAACCTTGACTGCCGTACCCTAACGCTGCAGCGAGTTCGCAAACTGCAGGAACAAGCTGCCATTGCCCACGACGCGATCGCCAGGTTTCAGCCCACTGGTGATTTGGGTTTGTCCATTCTGGCTGTCCCCGAGAGTCACGGTGCGCCGTCCAAACTGCTGCGGAGAAGCCTCGACATAAACGAAGGGCTGGTTCTCGCTGTCCCGTAGAACGGCGGAATCCGGGAGTGCAATCGCATTTTGCATGGCGCCTGCATCCACCGAGGCCACCACATACATGTCCTTCTTCAGCTTCTCGCCTGGGTTGCTGGTTTCAATGCGCGCTTGCAGGGTCCGCGTCGCGGGATCCAGAGAAGCCGCCACATAGGAAATGCGCCCATGGAAAACGTCAGGATACGACTCCGTCTGAATCGTGACCGCATCTCCCACCCGCACGTTAGGCAAATCCTTCTGATAGATATTCACCAGCACCCACACGTTGCTGGTATCGGAAATCATGAAGCACTGCGTGGCGCCGACCTGGATCAACTGCCCCACGGCTACGTTCTGTTCGACAACTTCGCCGGCAATGGGTGCCCTTACCGGGACCTCGAAAGAGGGCGGAGACTTCACCAGAGCGTCCGGATTGGTGATCCCGAGCACCTTCAGTGCGGCCTCTGCCGCAGCCAAATCTCCACCGGCCTGCACCTCGGCCGAGGCCGCCTGCTCCAGATTCTGCTCGGCGATGGCGTGGTGCTGGTACAAGTCTTTCGCTCAGGCGGAGGCCTGCTGCGCCAGAACGTATGCAGCCTTTGCCTTCAAATAATTCGTCCGTAGCTGGGAGAAGTCGGGGCTTGCCACATACAGCATGGGTTCGGCTGGCTTCACTCTCTGCCCAGGAACGACGACGATCCGGCTGACCGGCCCGCTGACCTGGGTAATCACCGGGGTCGTATGAAAGCTGTTGTAGGCCACCGCGCCCGTTAAGCGTAGGGTCCGCTTCAGAGTTGTGGGTTCGACCGTCAGCACTTGCACGTGCGACATCTGCTCCTGCGGAACGGTGAATAATTCGGCAGTGTTCGAATGGTTCGCGGAGTGGTTCTGTCCGCTTGCATCGGTCCCGGTGCTATGACAACCGATGCACCCCAGCATGATCGCAGAGGCAACGGTCAGTGCCGCCACGCCATGCCAGCGATCTTTGGATATCTTCACGGAAGGTTCCTTGTTCCTACAGCTTCCTTCAGTTGCTCCAGCGCAGTCATGTAGGAAGACAGTGCCTGGCGATAGGCCAACTGAGTCGCCCGGTAGCTGCGTTCCGCATCGAGGAAATCCAGAAGGCTCGCCGCACCACGCTTGTAAGCATACTCACTGATGTCCCGCGAGTCCTGTGCCTGCTTCAAGTATCCCGAAGCATAAAGTTGTACCACTTCTTCGTTACTGCGGAGCGCTTCGTAGGCATCGCTAACATCGGACAGAACAGTATCGCTACCCGACGCCTGCAGCTCCTGAGCTTGGGTAAGAGCATAGCGAGTGCGCGCAATCTCGCCCTGATTTCGGTTGAAGATGGGTAAATCGAAATTCACAAAGAACGAAGCGCTATTTAAGCCGGCAGTGTGCGTATAGTCGACAGAACCATTCACATCGCGTTTGCCATTGGCTTGCGCCAGCAAGATCTGGCTTTGGGCGGCGGTCACCCCCAATTCGGCGGCTCGAAAATCAGGACGTTCCTGCAACGCTCTTGTCTGCAGGTCTTCCAGCTTCGCTTTAACGGACTCATACGATAAATCGCCAACCACATCGTAATTGGCCGGGACTGCGTCATAGCCAAGCGCTACCCGCAAAGCAATCAGTGCCTGCACTCTTGCCAGGCGGGCGGAAGAGACGTCCGTTTGAAACTGCAGCAGTTGCAACTTGATCTTGAGATAATCGCCTTCGCTGATGTAGCCCGCTTGGTACTGGGCCTGGGCGATATCGACCGTTTGCTGAAAGCTCTTCAGGTCCTGGAGTGCAAACTGCAGGGTCGATTCCGCCAACAAGACCGCGATGAATTGCTGCGCCACATTAAATGTCAGAGTGCGCTCAGCATCCGTGACTTGCGCGCGGGTAACGGACGTTTGGTCCTGTGCCGCCTGCAAGCGGCGCTGCCGTTTGTGGCCACGCTCGAAAAGATATCCGATTCCAATGTCGAACTGCTGGATCTGGTTCAGAGCGTCCGCGCTGAAATTATTGGGATCAAAAATGGGAACGAACTGGGAATCGAAAAGAAGAGTTGGATTGGGACGAAGGTTGGCGGTGATTTCCTGGGCCTGGTTCTGAAGAATAAGGGTACGCGTTGCCTTGAGCGAGTGGTTATGAGCGAGCGCCAAGTCAATTGCCAGTCTTTTCCAATACAAGATGAGCCTGGAGCGGATGGCATGCTGAGGATTGACAACCAGCGTGCACGAAGCAGAGAAACTGAACCTGGAGCAGATCGAGGCTTTTCTAAAAGCCAGCGAAGCAATCCGGTTCGAAGGCGA
>DATCCF010000092.1:0-12895 GCA_036511435.1 Terriglobales bacterium
ACCGCCAGAGCCAGGAGCAAAGCGACGATCGACGGCTTCAACCAGCCTGGCCGGAAGCGCGACGTCACGCCAATTGAGGCTAGCGAGATTCCGGGGACGAGAGCGGCCAGCAAGAATGGCCATGCCGTCGAGAGGAGGCACGCCTGCCAACTCCAGTGCAGGTGCTGGAAACCATCGACCCGAGGTATTTCTCCGAGCGCAAAGTCCAGGACGACTAAGGACGCCACGAATAACAATAAGCCCAACGCCGCGTGCGGGAGCGCCAGACGGCAATCAACACAAAGGGCAGGACGCACGCCAGGGTGAGCCCCGCCTCCAGGGCCACACGACAGAGATAACTGCGAAGCGGCACGCCGCATTCTACTCTTTATTCCCTCACAAAGCGGTTCGGACAAGGAAGCCGGCTTTCTCGAAAACCCGACCGATCTACCCCGAGTTTTTCCGCAACCTGCTAGAGGATTTCTTCTGGCCTTGGGCGGGCTTTCTGGATTGGCCCGGCGAAGTTTTCTTGGCGATCGAAGCTTTCTTGGCGCTGGGCGCGGCTGTCTTCTTTGCCCCATCGCCCGCCATCGGGAGGTCCTTCATTTCGGCGGCGCGCCACATGTACCAACATGCGACGCTACGATACGGACGCCAGCGTTCGCCGTAGGCCAGTAACTCTTTCGGCTTGGGCAGTTCGGCGAGTTTGTGCATTTTGGCGAAGCCCTTGCGGATTCCGTAGTCGTCAACAGCCAGCACGTCAGGGCGCCCCAGTCGAAAGATCAGCAGCATCTCTACCGTCCAGCGGCCCACGCCGCGCACGGTGTCGAGGCGTTCAACCAGTTCCTCATCGCTCATGCGATGGGCTTGCTTGACAGTCGGCACCGTGCCGTCAATCGTCTTGGCCGCGAGATCGCGAATCGCCAGCATCTTGGCGCGCGAGAGTCCCGCGGACCGAAGCAGTTCCTCGGACGCCGACAAAATCTGTTCCGGGCTGGGAAAACCGGCGACCAGCCCTCGGCGGGTGCGAAGGCGCTTGGTGTTCTCGGGAAAGAGCGCTTTCACCCGCGCGGTGATGGTGGCGGCGACCTTCCCGTTGAGCTGCTGATAAATAATCGACTCCAGCAGCGCCTCGAAGATGCTCTGCGTGGTTTCCTGTTGCAAGCGGCATTCGCCGGAGCGAACGATGATCCGCGCCAGCCGGCGGTCGGCCCGCGAAAGATGTTCCAGGGCGGCAGTGTGGTCGAGTTTCTTGGGCATGGAGTAGTCAGTCAGTCGCCAGTCGCCAGTCGCCGGTTGTTTAGTAGCGAGCAGCCTCTTAGTCGCTGTCATCCTGAGCGTAGCACGAGCTCTTTTGCTCGTGCGGAGTCGAAGGATCTGCGTTTGTTTCGGGCAGCGTAACGGCACTGGCGAACCGCAGATCCCTCGTCTCGGGCCGCGCGGCGCGGCCCTCCCTCGGGATGACAACACAACTTTTTGTGCCGCTCCTACTAGCCCCTAGCCCCTGACTTCCCCCTCCAGCGCCGAAAGCGTCTCCTCGTCGACGTCCCACTTCTTCAGGATGCGAAAGATAACACGGCTGCTGAATCCGGCGCGCATCATCGCGCGAAACACGCGAGCCGCCTGCTTCTGGCCCACGGGCTTTGCGATGCGCTTGCGCTGCAAGAACTCGCGTGCCAACTGCTCCTCGTTGACGTCGCCGTAGGCGGCGCTGACTACTTTCTCGATGATGTCGCCGTGTACGCCTTTGATCTTCAGGCCCTGGATGACGCGCAGCCGCCCGAACTTTTCATTCTCCTTGCGAAAGCGCGAATAGTTTTCGGCGTAGCTGGTGTCGTTAAGATATTTCTGCTCCTTCAGGCGGGCGACCACCAGTTCGACGAGCAGTTCGCCGTGCTCTTGTTCCTTCACCCGGTTGCGCATCAGCCGCTTGATTTCGGCCACCGTGCGCATCTGCCGCCCGAGCGCTCCCACGGCGTATTCGTAGAGCGATTCCCCGTCGTACGTCTTGCGCGCGCGCTTGAACGGCATGACCAGAAGATTATAGGCGGCGAGCGCGGAGAGAAGCTTCCAGGAATTCGCCCGTAAATTGTCGTCTCTCGGCACCAGGTCATCCCTGGTGTCGTGAGCTGTACCGATTTGGGAATAGTTTTCGCCTTGTGCAGCAGTTTTCACTTTGTTGTGATCCGGGTTAGTGGGAATTATTGGGCGTAGTAACTTCGCCTCTCCGAAGAGCAGTTCCCGCCATGGAAGCGCCCACCCCTGAGGCGAAAACGCTCAGTCTCCAACAGCCAAACGATTACTTCACCTCAGAAAATTTGACGTGCGGAGGTGCACTATGCAATGCAATCGTTCTTTCGCCGATGCATCGCCAGCGTTGAGGTTCATTCCATTTCGTACAAGCCGTGCGATGCAAAGATCTTTCACACTCACGCTGCTCTTGCTATTGCTGACTGCATGTCTGCTTTGGAGCACAGTGTCCAGAGCAGAGGAGACCCTAGCCACCGCACCTGCGGTGGCAATCACGCCTACAGTCGGACCGCCCACGACCAACGTGTTGGTTTGGGGCACCGGTTTTGACCCTTATGTTGCGGTTGACATCTACTTCGACACGACCGATCTGGCCCTGGCGACCACCAATGGACAGGGAACGTTTGGCGGAGGGTCCATCCGTGGCGGAATCGCGATACAGGTACCGGCTTCCGCGGTTCCAGGAAAGCACTGGATCACCGCCGTTGAGCGCTACGGCCAGAAGGCAGCGCAGAAATCATTCCTGGTGCAGACAGACTGGGCACAGTTTCACTTTGAGCCAAGCCATAAGGGTGTGAACCCGTATGAGAATGTGTTGAGCCCGGCCACGGTAGGACGCATTGGTCTACACTGGCGCTACCAGACGTGTAACGCGATCCATTCTTCGCCTGCTGTGGCCAATGGCGTAGTGTACGTTGGGTGTCCTTACGAGGACAGTAATCTCTACGCCTTCAACGCCAGTACTGGAGCACTCCTCTGGAAATACAAGACTGGTGAAGATGTCAATTCCTCGCCTGCGGTAGCCAACAACATAGTGTATTTCGGGTCCTCTGACTGGAACCTGTATGCCTTGAATGCCAGCACCGGAGCCCTCGTGTGGAATCACACGTTCGGGGATCCTATCGACTTTTCTTCGCCGGCCGTGGCCAACGGAGTGGTATACGTCGAGTCCATTGGGATAGTGTCTGCCTTCAACGCCAGCACCGGGGCACCCCTTTGGCAGAGCGGGGCAGGTAACTTGGAGGCTTCGCCGGCGGTGGCAAATGGTGCGGTGTACGTCGGAGGCGCGTACGACGACCCCGGCGTGTACGCCTTGAACGCGTACACCGGAACACTCCTTTGGAAGTTCACGACAGAGGGCAGTGTGGTGTCTTCGCCGACCGTGACCAACGGAGTGCTGTACGTCGGTGGGGACGGTAGTTTATACGCCTTGAACGCTAACACCGGGTGGTTCCTGTGGAAGTACGAGACGGGCGGCGGCTTTTCTTCCCCGGCGGTGGCAAACGGGGCGGTGTACGTCGGGTCCTCGAGTCAAAATGACCCTGGCCTGTACGCCTTGAACGCGTACACGGGAACACTGCTGTGGAAGTTCACGACAGGGGGCGGTGTGGGGTCTTCGCCGGCGGTGGCCAACGGAGTGGTGTACGTCGGATCCTGGGACAGTAGTTTGTACGCCTTGAACGCCAGCACCGGGGCACTCCTCTGGATCTACGCGACCGGGGGTGCCATCGAATCTTCGCCGGCGGTGGCCAATGGTGTGGTGTATGTCGGGTCCGATGACGGGAATCTTTATGCTTTCGATCTGACAGGTGGCCTGTTGTCCAAGAGCTTCAGCCCACCGGAGCGTCCCAACCCCAATCTACTGCGTCCCAACTGGGAGCTTAAGCCGAGCACACCTGTAACCAGAATGCCCAGCGATTCACAAGGACGTTGAGTAGAGCCGAACTCTGGGCAAAAGAGCGGACATGCAATGCAAGGCCGGGAGGAGCCAAGAAGGCTATCCCGGCCTTCGGTCACACGGGTATGGTAGTCAGCCGGGCGACCATCCTTTCGCTGGATGCCCCTGAGACGGAGAGGCCGGGTGCCCGATCCTTTCGCCTCTTTTGCGAAAGGGTGGGAACAAAAACCTGTGGACTGCCATGATCTTGTTTGATCAAGGCGCGAACTGTTCTGGTGCGTCGCTCCCACCCTCCGCGCCAAAACCCCGCGCGAAGGATGGGGCACCCGGCAAAACTCCTGCCATGCGGGAGTCATGGGCGGGCCTGCCAAAATCACTTTGCTGCATCCGCCGGTTTAGCGGGCTGGGAAGGTGTCGCGGCTTTCAGCTTAGCCAGAGATTCATCCACGCGCGTCTTGAAGTCACCCTGGTCGTTGTGCTCCCATCCGCTATAGTTCGACACCACGTGCATCTCACAGCCTGCACCCTTCGATATTAACGTGACCTTGTTGGTTCGCTGGAGGAGCGCTCCGGTAACGTTGACATGAGCGGAGTGCTTCACATTGTAGGACGCAGTCATTTGGGTGTCGTCACTCTCCACGACGGTGTAGTTCTCCGGAATGCTAAGGGTGTCTTTGACCGCGCCCCACAACTCGCTGCAAGCAACGGGATAGGTGCTTTTGTAGGTCTTGCCGAACGCCGGCAGAGCAAGAGCAAGCGACATGAAAGCAATAACTAGAAATTTCATCATGGCATGTGCCTCCTGATAAGGATGTCCTCCACAGACGGTATACGCCTGACCGCATCTCGACGCAATTGCCAGTCGATGTCTAAACTGAGCGCCGTGACCACGCCGGACAGCTAACGGAAAGTCACGACACGAAGCCTCGGATAGCTATTGCTAAATCGCCTTATCGCCAGCAATCGGGCTGTTTAGGAGTCTTGCCCACTGACAGCTTCCCGCTTCGGGAACCCTGAGTGCTGACGGCTGATTGCTGATTGCTGATTGACGAGGGCTGACGGTTGACTGCTGACTGCTAATTGCTAATTGCCAATTGCTTCCTGCTGATCTCCCGCTTTACACTGCTCCCGTCCTCTGGCAAAGTAAATGGTGGAAACGCAAGCGATCGTCGTCCTCGACTTTGGCGCGCAGTATTCGCAACTCATCGCGCGCCGCATCCGCGAACAGAACGTCTTCTCCGTCGTTCTGCCCTGCACAGCCTCGCTCGACGAAATCAACAACTACTCTCCCGCTGGCATCGTGCTGTCGGGCGGGCCGTCGTCCGTGTACGACGCCGACGCGCCACCCGCCGACGAGCGCGTCCTGCATCTCGGATTGCCGGTGCTGGGCATCTGTTACGGCTTGCAGTTCATGGTGTACAAGCTTGGCGGCAAGGTGCGGGCCGCCGACAAGCGAGAGTACGGCCACGCGCAGGTCGAACTGCTGCGGGGCGACACCCCTCTGTTCAAGGGTCTGCAAGGTCCGTTAACAGTCTGGATGTCGCACGGCGACGAAGCCATGGAGCTGCCGCCCGGCTTCGAGCTCATCGGCCGAACCTCGAACGCCGTCGCCGCCATTCAGAATCCCACGCAGAAATATTACGCGGTGCAGTTCCATCCCGAAGTGCGTCACACGCCGCAGGGTACCGAAATCCTGCGCAACTTCGTCTTCGAGATCTGCGGGCTCAAGCCGAACTGGACGGCGCGCAGCTTTATCGACGAGACCGTTGCCAGCGTTCGCCAGACGGTCGGCAAGGGCCGCGTGATTTGTGGCCTGTCGGGCGGCGTGGATTCCTCGGTTGCAGCCGAGCTGGTGCATCGCGCGATTGGCGATCAGTTGACCTGCATCTTCGTGAACAATGGCGTGCTGCGCAAGAACGAGTTCATGACGGTGCAGAAGAATCTGCGCGAGAAGCTTGGCCTCGACATCGACGCCGTGGACGCCAGCGAGCGCTTCCTCAGCAAGCTGGCCGGGGTCAGCGAGCCGGAGAAGAAGCGCAAGATTATTGGTAACGAGTTCATCGCGGTCTTCGAGGAAGAGGCGCACCGCATCGAACAGTTGCACGGCAAAGTCGAATGGCTGGTGCAGGGCACGTTGTATCCCGACGTGATCGAGTCGCGCTCAGTGCGCGGGCCGTCGCAGACCATCAAGAGCCATCACAATGTCGGCGGGCTGCCCGACATTATGAAGCTCAAGCTGATCGAGCCGCTCAAAGATTTGTTCAAGGACGAGGTGCGCAAGATCGGCCGCGACCTCCTCATGCCGGAAGAGATCCTGCAGCGCCAGCCGTTTCCCGGGCCGGGGCTGGCGGTGCGCATCCTGGGCGAGGTGACCGCCGAGCGCGTGACCCTGCTGCAGGAGACCGACGACATTGTCGTCAGCGAAATCAAGCGCGCCGGACTGTACAACAAGGTCTGGCAGTCGTTCGCGGTGCTGCTGCCGGTAATGTCGGTGGGCGTGATGGGCGACATGCGGACCTACGCGTACACCTGCGCCATCCGCGCGGTGCACTCCGAAGACGGCATGACCGCGGATTGGGTTGCCCTGCCGCACGAGGTGCTGAAGACCATCTCCAGCCGGATCGTGAACGAGGTGAAGGGCATCAACCGCGTGGTATACGACGTGACGTCCAAACCGCCAGGTACGATCGAGTGGGAGTGAGGGGGCCGTCAGCATTCAGCCGTCAGCTGTCAGTCATCTACTAATGCATTGTCATCCTGAGCGAGGACTTCAGTCCGAGTCGAAGGACCCCTATGGGAGCGAGGAGTTTTTCCTGGCTAGGGTTCTTCGACTGCACTCGGCTGCGTTTGCGACCTCGCTCCGCTCAGAATGACACACGGTGAGAAGTAGTCGCCAATCAGCCACTCAGTAATCACTAATGTGCTGTCATCCCGAGCGGAGGCGGCCCGACTTTAGCCGCCGAAGTCGAGGGACCTACTGTTCTTCGCGGTTGCTGAGTGCCTTGAGTGGGCGACCAATGCCCGAACCGCCTCCGCCCCAGTCCCGCTTCGCGGGACGGAACAGCTTAGCCCAGCACGCAGCCGCAGGCGGAGTGCTGGGTAGGCTGAAATATTGATCCGAGTCCCGTAGGGACGGCACAGCCACTCGCACAGGCATGCCCGCCTCTGATTGCACCAAAATGGTGTATATTGATGACAGTATGGCGACAGCAAAACGGGCAGCAGCAAAGCAGGTGCGGCGGAGCGTAACCCTGCCGCGAGAAATCGCGAAGCAAGTGGAAACCATATCGAAGCAGCGCCGCCTCAGCGATAACCGGGTCCTGGTGGAGCTCATCGAGCAAGGAATCCAGGCGCGCAAGGAAAAGGAGAAGGCCTTTTTCGATCTGGCGAAACGTTTTCGTGAAACGAATGACCCCGACGAAGTCGAGCAGTTGGGCGACCAGTTGGGGCGCTTCATGTTCGGTGAATAATGCCCCAGATCGCGAGCTGGTCTGAAATTCCTGCTGGCATCCGTCAGCACCTTGTGCAGCGTATGCATGACCGCAATATCGGTCTGGAAGACCTGAACCGGCTGCGAGAGTGGATTGAGTCGCGGCCGGAGGTGCCCGAAGGAGACTGGTACAAGGATTTTGGCTCATTCAAGCTTTGCGGCCACGGCAAATATCCCAAGACGTTCCTTCTGCCAGGCCAGGCAGCTATTGGCCAAAAACTTTAGGCGATTTACTCCCGGCCCACCCAAGCAAAGCCGGCTTCGGCTAGCACTCGGCTTGACCTCTCTGCTATCCTTGTTGGTTCCACCGATGAAATAACTTCTGAGGATCAACATGAATGCCGCGATCATCCTCCCCGGACAATTGAATGTTCCCTTGCAGGTGACCGGTTTGATTGAGGATTTTGTTAGGGACTTCCGGCCTTATGAGCTCAAAACAGGCGGCAAGGCGCATGTTTTATTGGATGAGAAGAGCGGAGCTTACTATCTGACGTGCCACCTTGAAGGGCGTGTTCTGACGAAATCATGCGACAACGAGGCGACCCTCGACGCCGCTGATGATGACGATGAGATTTACAAACTCAACAGAGAAATCCAAGAAGATGTGACCGCTTTCAAGTCCATGGAGAAGGATGCAAGCCAGGGAAGAAGTTTTGAAGACTTGGTCCTTGAATATGACAAATCGTACAGAAGCGCCAAACCACTCAAGGTATACGGAGGTCAACATCGCCTCAGAGCTATCACGAAAGCGGAGGATCATAAGGGCAGCACGCTGCATGGAATACGCGTCTACTTCGGCCTGTCGCGCGCACAGAAAGTGGAGATAGCAACGATTAACAATACTGCCATCGCAGTGCCGAACGATTTGTTAGATCGAATGCGCGAGCAATTGCTTGGCTCCGAACTCCGTGATTGGTGTCACAAAGTTGGCCTTCTTGACAAGGGGGAAGACTTTTCTGATCGGCGCAGCCCGGACATGCCTACCGTTCGATTGGCGAGGACACTGCTCGTCAACTACTACCGGGGCAAAAACTCATCTGACTCCGATTTTCATCAACCTGTACTGTGTAAATCTGGAGGTGTCGATGATGACTATTTGCAACTGCGTGAGAAAATAGATTGGAATGATAAAGATCTCCTCGAAATGGGTCGCCAATTTGCACGACTCCACAACAAGCAGCGGGAGACCGTCACAGGACGCGACACTGACAGCAACGCCGAGTATGCTCGCAAGGCTTTGTCCCTGACGGTCGTTGCCAGTTGGGCTTACGCCGCTGGATACTTTCAGCGGAAGCCAGACTACTTACAGAACCTTTACACCCTTCCCGATAACGTCACGTCCAACAACGACCCACTGAATGCCAAAGCTCTGTCGCAGGCGCGCCACAAAGGGATCGATCCGGATACCTATCGTGGACTAGGAACCCGCAGCGGTGTCAAAGAGTTGGGCAGAATGCTTGAGGTATTCTTGGTTCTTGCGGACAAGAACAAGAAGACCATTACCAAAGAACTCGCGAACGCTGCCATTCAATCCTATGAGGCCAAACGCGCGGTCCACGATGCCCAGAAGGTTTTAGGTAGGATCTAATGTTCGAGGACTACCTTCAGGATGCGTACGACTTTCAGCAAGTTGCGCGGGAATACGCAAGAAATGGAGATGCACGATTAGCGCGGAGGCATTTCCGAGCTGCTGTATTTTGTATTGCGAGCTCCATGGAAGCATTTGTCAATTACATTGCAGATTCATTCTCGAAAGCCAAGAGCATTCCGGAACATGAAATTTGCTTTCTGAATGACAAGGCTCTTGTTTTCTCTGCGAACAAGGGACTTCAGGAAAAAACTGAGTACCACCAGCTTGATGACAAGTTCCGTGTCCTGATGAAGCGCTTTCAGGGAACCTTCGACTTCACAGGACAAACCTGGAATAGATTTATGAAATTCAGGAAGCTACGGGACTCACTCGTGCACCCCCGGGAAGCTGACGACGAAAGGCCCCTCGAAGAGTACAAGAAAGAAGTATCCGAAGGCCTCTCCGCGACTATCGAAGTGATGAACGTGATTTCGCAGCAGATATTCAGACAGCCCCTCCGCAAACAACTACTTGACCTAATGCCGGAATAAGGTCGGCCACACTGAGTATGGCCGCCGCGGAAAGCTCAACGGCCCAAGTCATGTTTTATCGTCCGCCACGGTTTTGAGCGGCCGGCTTTTAGTTGGGCCTCACCCTGGCGCACCTTTGCCGCCTCGCTTTTGGTGAGAGCGTCGCTCACGTCCACTAATCGCTTGGGTTGCATCGCGAGGCGTCCGTGCTCGACTGTCACCTCGACAAAGTCGCCCTCCTGAAGCCGAAGGGCCTCGAATACCGCCTTCGGGATCACCACTTGGCGTCGCTGCCCGATTCGGCTGACTGCTGCAGCCGGACGTACTGAATTTCTGATTGACATGCTTTCAGCATAGCGGATACGCTGCAACTGTCAATTCCCTTCGAGACAACAGTTGGGCTCACCTTGGAGGTAACCGCCCGGAATGATCTGGGCCCGTCGCGCACATTGCTCCTGTGACCTGCCTCATAGCAGTAGCCGCTGGTCTGTGATACACAATTATGTAAGCCAAAGCTGGCCGAAGAGCCGGCCACGAGCCAACTATGAGCCATTCCGTTCGGCGGAGCACCGGCTCCGCACTGCTACCCCAGCCACCCCCACAACATCGCATGGGCATCGGGCCAAAGTGCGTGTATGTAAACTGTGCCGTCCCTGAAGGGACTCAGGTTTATTTCCTATGTTACCCAGCACTCCGCCTCCCACACCCCAATTCGCGCAAAAGCGGCGCGAATCGGGGACCCCGGTTTCGGCTCCGTGCTGGGCTAAGCTATGCCGTGCCTATGGCACTGGTTTTTCCAGCCTCCTGTTCCACTGCCGAAAAGGCGAACGTAGTTTTCACGCCCACTTTTCTAGCGGCTGCCTACGGCACTGCCGACGCCGTGCCTATTCCGTCCCCCGGAATCGGGAGGGCGGCATGTTAAGGTCGCTCTTCATTGGGCTTTCCGAAAGCAAACGATTGCGTCATTTCGCCGAACAGTCGCCGCTGGGGCTGCGCTTCTCTGGCCGATTCGTTGCCGGCACGCAACTGGACGACGTGATTTGCGCCACCCAGGTGGTGAACGAGTGGGGCGCAGGCGTCAGCATCGACAATCTCGGCGAAAACGTCACCAACGCCGACGAGTCGAAACACAGCGCCGAGCTGTATCACCGCCTGCTGGACGAGATCTCCACCCGCAAGCTGAACGCGAACGTTAGCCTCAAACTCACGCACATGGGCTTCGACGTAAGCGAAGACCTCGCGTTCGGGCTGGTGACCGAACTGGTGGACCACGCCGTGCGCATCAACAAATTCGTGCGGGTCGATATGGAAGGCTCGCCCTACACGCAGCGCACCCTCGACTTTGTGCGTGGATTGCATCGCGAGCCGGGACACGCTGGGCGCGTGGGAACCGTCATCCAGTCCTACCTCTACCGCAGCGAGAAGGATGTGAACGACCTGCTTTCGGAGCGCATCCGCATCCGTCTGTGCAAGGGCGCGTACAAAGAGCCGCCGGAGATCGCGTTCCCCAAGAAGGCCGACGCGGATGCGAACTATCTGAAGCTGGCGCGCACGCTGCTGAAGAGCGGCGTCTTCCATGGCATCGCCACCCACGACGAGAAGATCATTGCCGAGGTGAAGCAGTTCGCGCGCGCGGAAAACATTCCGACCTCCGCGTATGAGTTTCAAATGCTGCATGGCGTGCGGCGCGATTTGCAGCAGCAACTGGTGCGCGAAGGCTACGGCTTGCGGGTCTATATTCCGTTCGGGACGGAATGGTATCCGTACTTCATGCGGCGTCTGGCGGAGCGTCCGGCGAATGCGTTGTTTATCGCGAAGAATCTGCTGAGGCGGTAATCGGTAATCGGTAATTCGGTAATTCGGCGGGCGAGTTTCGTATTCCGTATTCCGTATTCCGGAATCAATCGCCCAACACCTCTGCGGAAATGATGGGACTAGCGTCGGAGACTGGTGGCGCGGCGACCATCGGCTGCATCTCTGCCAGAACCCGCTGCTGATACCAGGCGGTCTCGACCGCTTTTTGCCACAAGCGGAATCCAAGCCAGAGCAGGACGATCACCTCACCGATCAGGAAGGTAAGCCCGATCGCCTCGTGCGGAAGCTTGATCCAGAGCAAGAGCAGCAGCAACGTAATCCCGAACAGCAACAATTGAACCGCGAGCACGGCGCCGTATACGCGTCCGAAGTTACCGCGCAGGAACAGGCGGGCGCGACGCATGCTGCGGCGGACGGCAGGCTGGTCCTGGGCGACGGCGTCCAATTGCGCGACGTCCACCCAGACGCGGACCGCGAGGCCAAACAAAGCCAGCACAACTCCCACGCCCAGCGTCACCCAGAATCCAAGCTGCTCCGAGTCGGAACGGTTGCTGAGCCAGGTGGTCAGCGGGTTAACGCTGCTCTGTGCGATTGCAAGAGGAGCGATGAGGACGCCAAAAATGATCAGCAGGCGCACCATGCGCCAGAAGAAGCCGGCGGAGGCGCGGAGGAACTCGCCGAAGGTGAGGGTACGGTCGGAATAAAAAGATTCCAGCACGCCACCCATGGCAAAGAGCAGAAAGAAAAAGTAGGCGGCGACGAGGACCACCGAGCCGCCGAAGAACGCGCCCGGCAGGCCCTCGGGCCGGGCCACCGCTTCGACCAGGCGAAACAGATTCATCTGGTGGTACAAGGAGTCGGAAGCGGCGATGCTGCCGTCGAGCACGCGCAGTTGGCTGCGCACGGGTACGGTGGCGACGATGCCGGTGGCGAGGTTCATCCCGAACAGCCACCACAGCACGCGCTGGCGGCGCCATAAAAGGCCCGCGCCCGCCGCAAAGATTCCCTTCCCGTTCGCCATTCCCATCTCCGTCATACCAGCCACGACGCCGCCGCAGCGAGGAACTGCGTGACCATCGTCCAATAGTTTGCAATCTTGCGCCGCGCGCCGGTGTCCCCTTTGACCAAGCGGCTGTTGTTGAAGAAATCGACGTCGAGGGCGATGCGGTGGCCGGGATCCACTTCGGCGGACACTACTTTCGCTTTCTTCTGATAGGTGTAACGAATCCAGCGATCGCGGCCGTCCCAACGCTCGCGGATTTTTTCGCCGTTGTCGAAACGAATCTCGACCTCAACCGGAAAGATGAAATCGCCTTTGCGGTGCACGACAATCTCCGAGTTGTAAATCATCTTGTTTTCTTTCGCGTCCGGATCTACCGGCTCGGAGCTTGCGGAGAGAATCTCGTAGTCGAGCACTTGCGTGCCGTAAAAGGCCTGGTCCCAGAACCAGCGCAGGTCCTGCCCGGCGACTTCGTTGACGGTCTTGAAGAAGTCTTCGCCGGTCGGATGAGTGAAGCGATAGCGCAGGAAATAAGTATTGAGCGCGCGACGGAGGGTGTCCTCGCCGATGATTGCTTCCAGGG
>DATCCF010000093.1:0-9698 GCA_036511435.1 Terriglobales bacterium
CTAGAGCAGTTTAAGAATTACTGTAGTCGAGCGAGCACGGGTAGAGCGGCGCTTCAGCGCCGCGTTCCCGCTGATCCTTCACCTCCGAGCCGGCTTCAGCCGGCGGCACCTAGACTACACAAATAACTAAACCGCTCTAAGGAACTGCTCTAAGCTCTTTCGCCCCATTCGGGGCTGGCTTTTCTGCGCTTCCTTCACGGTGGCAACTCAAAACGAGTTCTCACACACCCTCTGGAGGCCCTCGTGATGACAAAAACACAGCGCTTAACGGCACACCCTTCGGCTCCGCTCAGGGCAGGCTCCGACACCGAGGGCACGGAGTTTTGGTTTCTATCGAGTTCTCTCCGTGATCTCCGTGCCTCCGTGGTTAATTTTCATTCCTAAGGGTGGCCACAGGCCCCAGCCACTTAAGCCGCACCCGCTTTTGCCGATTTACCTCTCAGACTCCACCTTCGGGTGGACGGGAGGCTCCATGCGCTACATCCTCTGTGCGGCTCTGTTCTGTAGTTTGCTCGGCGCTCAAGACAAGGCATCCGTCTCGCCCTCCTCACCTCATGAGAATGGGACCTTCTATGTCAACGGGATTGACTATCACTTCATCTCGGGAACGAATTACACCGTGGTAGTCGCGGCGCACTCCGTCGCCAATCGCAAGTTCCTCGGAGTTAAGGTGCGAATTCTCAACAACGGGCAGCGCTCGGTGACGGTGGGGCCGGAAGATGTGAGGGTTGAGGACGCAGTTGCGGGCCGCGATGTGGAGGGAATCTCCGGCGCGGAACTGGCGAAGAGAATGCGCCGTCCCTATAACTGGTCGCGCTTTGCGGTGAACGCCGCGGCCGGACAAGCGCCTGAGGCAGGCGACGACTCGGAAACGATGGATCGTCAACACAGCGATATTATGCGGGCCATGCAGCAGATGGCGAGTCAAATGGCAAGCGCGCCGCCGGTTCTATCCACTCTGTCGATCACAGAGGCCACGGCACAGCCGGACTCGGGCCTTGCGCCCGAGGGCATGATCTCCGACGAGGTCTCCCACCTGCGCAGGAAGGAAGCCTCCCGGCCGGATGTACTCATGCAGCTCCAGCGGCAGGTTTCGCCCGACTACGTGGAGCGAACGTCATTCCTGGCCAACACCATTCCACCTCGGGCCGATCTGGAAGGCGTCTTCTACTACCCGATGGGCAAGCTGGCACGCGATCCCGCTGCCTCGAAGAAGGCGGCGAAAACCCGAATGGTGCGCGTGACCGTGCCGGTTGGCGATGAGGAGTTTCAATTTATGCTCCCAGTGGAATAACGGGGAGGACGCCAGTCATTATTCCGATGGCCCACTATAATGGTTCGCACCATGTGTAAGCTTGTGGTGCGTTGCGGCCTTGTGGTCTTAGCATTGGCCGCTGCTTTGGCAGCGCATGGGCAAAGCTCCACCGCGAGCCAGCAGCCCGGACTGGTCATCACCGCACAGTCTGCGTCCAGCGCCATTCTCGGGAGCAACTTCAGCTTTAGTCTGGTTGCAACTGGAGGGGCCGCACCCTACTCGTGGCGTCTTGTCGACGGACAGCTTCCTCCCGGTCTTAAGCTGCGCGCGCACGCTGGAGCGATCTCTGGCGTGCCGGCGACTGCGGGCGAGTATCGCTTTACGGTCGCGGTGGCCGACTCCAGTGCGCCTCCCTTACAGGCGCAGCGCGCCATGACCATCACGGTGATTGCCGGACTGACCATCGACTGGAAACAATCTCCAAAAGTGCAGGGCACCACGCTCTCCGGATCAGTGGTGGTCACAAATCAAACCGGGCAGGATTTTGATCTCACCGTCGTCGTGGTTGCGGTGAATAGCAGCGGTAGAGCGACGACACTGGGATATCAACACTTCACGCTTGCCGCGGAGAAGTCCGGCCTGGTGATCCCGTTTGGTTCGTCTCCCGGACCGGGTAGCTACGTGGTCCACGCCGATGCCGTCGCCCATCATCCCAGCGGCCACCATATTTACCGCGCTCGCAAGCAATCTTCAGCACCGTTATCGATAGCCCAGGACTAAATAGGGAAACATGGCCGCTATTGTTGGCTGCAGTTGGCGGATAGTTATCTGGCGAAACTGCGCGAGCCGGAAAATAAAACCAAAACGGGACGGCGGGCCGTCTGACAAGAGCCCATGAGGAACTGGCTTATCCAAACACCGCAAAGGATTGCACCAGGCCCGTAGGACCATAAGCGGAACTCCATCACTCTATGAGTGATTTACTGCGCGCTATTGTGGAATGGAGATTGCGATTACAGCAGAAGGCAATGCTTGCTGCATCACTTCGTAGGTCGGAGAGTCGCGGCTGGCAGCGCCACACAGCTCAGAATGGACTTGGAGAGTCACAATATGTATAGAAAATGGTCGCCACTTTTGTTGTTTGTATGCCTGGTTTCGCTGACGGCACTCGGTTTCGGTTCGCAAACGCCAGTGATCCTGGGTAATAGCGACACGGGTCAGATACTGTTCACCAATACCGGTCCCAATAGTGCGGACGTGTCCTTCACCGGGACATGTGGCGCACACCCGGATTGTCTATCCGGTTTTGGATACTATGGATCGAACGTTGGCAACTACGCGATGTGGTTCGCCAGCGGGGGGAGCGGCAATCTGACGCTTGGCTCCCCACGGGTGGTGTCTACCCGCTCAGCATGGGCGGCAACACCATTGATTTTGCGTTCAGTTATGGAACTAGCTTTCTCGACGGCACCATAACTCTGTTGAACATCACGGATGGAACGAATGCCCCTCGCTTCATCGGTGGCCTAAACATCACCAGCAGCAATATCCCTGGGTTTGTTGACGGTGGATACGCGGATTTGGATTTCAACGCCTACCTGGGATCCAATCCAACGATCGACCAGGTCTATTCGGGACTGGCCCATTCCACCGAAGGACCTCTCTCCTCTGGGGAAATCGTGCCGGCCGCAACTCCAGAACCCAGCAGCATCGCGCTGTTTGGCTCCGGAGTCCTGGGACTCGCGGGTTTACTACGCCGCAAGCTGAACCGCTGACTCCAACTCGTCCCCCTGGGTGGTAAAAGCCGGAACCAAAAGCTCCGGCTTTGTTGTGGTGTGCCGAGCATGTTTGACAGCTGGGAGGTAAACTCTTTTGACAACCTATAGCGATTTCACACTTGGTGTATAGGGTGGAGCACCGCTTCAGCGGTGCAGTTAAGATGCGGAAATGAGACGTCTTTACAGGCTGCGGGAAAACTCTGCGGAAAGCCTTAGGTGGGAGCCCCCTGCTTCAGCAGGGGGAGCTGGACTTTAGTCCAGCGGAAAAGGGGGCGATCTTAAAATGGGCTTTAGCCCTGGGGTTTCGATGCCCAGCGCTAAAGCCGTTTAAGAATTGGTGTAGTTGCTATGGAAGCAGCAGTGCCGCCGGCTGAAGCCGGCTCGGAGGTGAAGGATCAGCGGGAACGCGGCGCTGAAGCGCCGCTCTACCCGTGCTCGCTCGACTACAGTAATTCTTAAACTGCTCTAGAATCCTGCTCGAAACTTCGCGGGCCGTCCAGTGTCGGCTCCGGCCCGCAAATTAAGAGCAGCACGCCGCCGTCATTGCTTTTAACTTGACCCCCAACTGAAGCGCTAGTTTCTGGCTACTTGCACCTCCAGGTGCCCCGTATCCGATCTGACAACGCGAATCGTACCGGAACTATCCTCAAGGACTAACGCGGACGCTATCGTTCCTACGACACGACCCCACGCCTTTGGTATGGTCGAGTTGCGCGTCTGCGCATGAACCACTGTGGCCGAACTATGGCCCCACATGTAGCCTGCCGCGATCAGAGCTATTGCGAGGCAGATGTTTAGAATCCGTGCTTTCATCAGTTTCTCCTTCCGGCATGTCCTTCTATGGCAACGATCACCTTTAGGTTTCATAACGGAAACGACAGCAACGCAGCAGCAGAACCGCATCGTCGTACGCTTCACCGCAGATCCACATGAATTGCTATTTGGAGCGGTTACTCAGGACTCCCCCTAGGCTACGCTTGTGACGCCCTTCGGGCTATGGGTTTCACTGCTTCCGCCCTTTGGCAACGGGGGCGAAAGCTTGCGGCACCCTGTTCTTCTGTTGCATCGATGCTTCAGTTGTTGATGAAGCGCAGACTGGGGCATTACTCTCAAGGCATGGCCAAACCAGTTCCTAGCGGTGCGCACGGTGAAGTCGAAAAGCGCGTTGAATTCCAACACACCCTGGCGGCATGGCGGGAAGAACTGCCTGCGGTGCTGTCCACGCCGCACATGATCGGATGGATGGAGGGGGCGGGCTTCCATGCGCTGCTGCCCTTCTGCGAAGGCGACGAAGTCAGCGTGGGCACGGCAATCAACATTGTGCATCGCGCGGCCACGGGCGTTGGCGCGACCGTGAGGTCCGAGGCGGTGCTGGAGTCGTTTGATGGCCGCTTCTACACGTTTCGCGTCAGCGCGCACAATGGAACGGAAATCATTGGCTACGGGACGATCGCCCGCGCCATCGTCAGCAAAGCCAAGTTTGCCGAGAAGCAGCGCGCGAAACAGGCGCAAGACGGTGGGTTGGCGCGGTTCTAGGGGCGACCTCGCTTCGCTCCCGTCGAAAGTTATTTACCACCCTTCGGCTTCGCTCAGGGCAGGCTCCGACACGGAGGGCACGGAGTTCTTGGTTTTCTACGGAGTCTTCTCCGTGATCTCCGTGCCTCCGTGGTTTATTTTCACTTCATTGGGTGGACGGCAGGCCCATGCAACCCTCAGGATGACAGATGGGCTGATCGCTAATCGCTAATTGCTGAATGCTAGTTGCTAATTGCTACTCTCCCGTTACCAGCTTTTCCATCTCGTTCTCGTCAATCACGCTGACACCCAACTCTCGTGCCTTGTCGAGTTTCGACCCGGCTTCTGCTCCGGCGACAACGTAGTCGGTTTTCTTGCTCACCGATCCGGCAACCTTGCCGCCTGCATCTTCGATCAGCTTCTTGGCTTCGTCGCGAGTGTGGCGCTCTAGGGTTCCAGTTAGCACGAATGTTTTCCCGGCAAGAGTGGTGGCGCGCTGCTTTTTGTGGCCCTTGAACGTGAGCCCCGCTGCCCGCAGCCGTTCGACAAGCGCCACATTTTTCGGCTCGTCAAGAAACTCGCGGATGCTGGTCGAAACGCGTGGGCCGATTTCATTGACCTGCTGCAGTTCTTCCTCCGTCGCCTTCATGAGTTCATCCATCGAACCGAAATGCTCGGCCAGAAATTGCGCCGTGCGCTCGCCGACCATGCGAATTCCTAACCCGTAGATGACCCGCTCCAGCGGCAGCTTCTTTGAGTTCTCGATCTCGGAGAGAATGTTCTGTGCCGACTTCTTGCCCATGCGTTCTAAGGTGAGCAGCTTTTCTTCGGTCAAGTCGTAGATGTCGGCAATGTTGTTGATCATGCGGTTCTCGACCAATTGATTCACCAGCGCGTCGCCCATGCCTTCGATGTTCATGACTCCGCGCGAAGCAAAATGGCGAATGCTCTCGCGCAGCTTGGCCGGGCAGTTGGCATTGACGCAACGATGGTCGGCTTCTCCCTCGGCACGCACCACGTGTCCACCGCACACCGGACAACGTTCCGGCATGTGGAACTGACGATGGCCGCGTGGCTTGTCCTCCAGCACCTTCACAACTTTCGGTATCACGTCGCCACCGCGCTCGACCGTTACCCAATCGCCGATACGCACACCCAGGCGGTCGATCTCGTCCATGTTGTGCAAGGTGGCGCGACTCACCGTGGTGCCACCGATCGAGACTGGCTTCAGCGCGGCCACGGGAGTCAGCTTCCCCGTGCGTCCCACCTGCACCAGGATGCCTTCGATCTGCGTAACTCCTGAACGTGCGGCGAACTTGTACGCGATCACCCAGCGCGGTGCTTTGCCCGTGTACCCCAGCTCGTTCTGCAAGCGCGTGCGATCGACCTTGATGACAATGCCGTCGATTTCGTAGGGCAAGCTGTCACGCTTGGCTTCCCACTCGTGGATGAAGGCCCAGACCTCATCGAGGTTATGGACGAGGCGGTGGTTTGGATTTACTTTGAAGCCGGCGGTTTGCAGCGCCTTTAAAGTTTCCGAGTGCCGCTCGAAGATGGTGCGGCGGTTGGAGAACAGCGCGTACGAGAAAAAGTCGAGCCGGCGCTGGGCGGTGATATTCGGTTCCAACACACGTACCGTGCCTGCCGTGGCATTGCGCGGGTTGGCGAACTTCGACAGACCCTGCTGTTCGCGCTCGTCGTTCATGCGCTGAAAAGCGGCCAGCGGCATTAGCAATTCGCCACGCACTTCGAAGTCGGGCGGCAGGCCGGCTTTAGTGAGGGTCTTGGCGGAAATGGTGAGCGGCACACTTCGCACCGTGCGGACATTGAGGGTCACGTCTTCGCCAACCGAACCATCGCCGCGGGTGATACCCAGCGCCAGCTTGCCGCCGGCAAAGCGCAAGGCCAGCGACATGCCATCAAGCTTGAGCTCGCAGACGTAGTCCACGCGCGACTCGCCGCTCAACTCGTGGACGCGCCGCTCCCAATCGCGCAACTCCTCCTCGCTGTAAGCGTTGTCCAGCGACATCATTGGCGTCGAATGCGGAACTTTGACGAAGCCCTCGCGCGGCTTGCCTCCTACACGCTGCGTGGGCGAGTCGGCGGTGATCAGTTCAGGATGCTGGGCCTCGAGCGCCTTCAGTTCGTTCATCAGGCGATCGAACTCGGCGTCGCTGATCTCGGGATCGTCGAGCACATAATAACGGTGCTCGTGGTAGCGGATTTTCTCGCGCAGTGAGTCGATCTTCTGCTGCACATCTTTAGCGGCGGGCATGAAGCAATTATCGCTCAGGGGCTAGGGGTCAGGGGCTAGGGGTCAGGGGCTAGGGGTCGGTCGAGGGGTGCCCCATCCTTTCGCCGCTTTTGCGAAAGGGTGGGATACGAAATGTTCGGAGCCGCCAATCCTAGTCCGCATTGTGAAGAGCGAAAAGCGAAACAGGCGCCTGCCAACCAGCAACCCCGCCTTCGCGTAGAATCAAAAACTGGCAACTGACCACTGACTACTGGCAACTGACAACTGACTACTGAAAACTGCTTTGAAGCACCTTCTCCACAAATGGACCCTACTGATCTTGGCGCTGCTGAAGCCGCTCGGCATCTGGGGCGTACTGGGATTCGCCGCGGTGGACGCGGCCTTTCTCGGCATGCCGCTCGACGCCATCGTCGCGGGCTACGTCTGGGCCAACCCGCAGCGCCTGTTGCTGTACTCGGCGATGGCGGCGGCCGGTTCGGCGCTGGGCAGCATCGTCATCTACCTGATCGGGTACAAAGGCGGCGAGGTGCTGCTGGTGAAGCGCATGGGCGAGAAGCGCTTCAACAAGATCAAGGCCGCGTTCGACCGCCACGAATTCCTCGCGCTCATGCTGCCGGCGATGCTGCCTCCGCCGACGCCCTTCAAGCTGTTCGTGCTCTCCGCGGGCGTGGCCGAGATGAGGTTCAGCCACTTCCTGACCGCAATCTTCTCCGGACGGTTTCTGCGATTCGTGCTGCTCTCTTTTCTCGTGATTCGCTATGGCCCGGAGATCGTGGGCTTCATCGGCGGTATGGTGCACAACCACTGGAGATACGTCATCGCCGCGATTGCCACGGCGTGCCTCATTGGTTGGTGGATCTGGCGAATGCGAAAGTTGAAGTCGGCACGCAACAATCAACACGCGACAGACGCGAGGCAGTAGAGGCTTGAGGGGCCGCGCGACTCAGAACGCCCGAACCGCCGCACCAACCCTCAGCCCTACCGTGTTTCCAGCGTCGTGGGGCCGGTTATTCCAAGCAGCGGTAATCGCTTTTCCTCACACTGCGGAACGATAGCCGTTGTAAAATACGCGCTATTCTTGAAATCGGTAAGGAAGCCCCATGCGCATTGCAGCGTTGGTAATCTTTCTGAGTTTGGCCAGCCCGGTATGTTTTTGCCTGCAGGTGGCTCCGCCAAAGAGAGCAATCCCTGGGCCGCCTTCGCGGAACCAGCCGGCCAACTTACCAGCCGAGACGTCCAGTTCGCCTGCTACAGGACAGGCGTCGAACCCGCCATCCCAACCGGTCAGCGGAACGACGGCGAATCCTGCCTGCGCCGGTAAAGATGCGCAAGAAATCGTGTACAACAACGGACACGTCAAGATAAGTTCCTGGGTTGAGTCAGGAAATATTCTGACTGTGCCAATTTGTGGCCTCAGCGATTGGACGAAGGCCAGCGCGGACAATAACCCTCTCAATCTGCGTTTGTTTCTGGCAGGCCGGTCGCTGGAAGGTAGTGTGCCCGTGCTGGTGAATGTTCCGCAGGAATACCTGAATTTCAAACTCGATCTGGAGAATGCAGATCAAACCGAAAAGGCAGTCTGGGTCGACGTTCTCAATGCCGCCCGACGGGCGCGGGAAGGTCGCATTCCGATATCGGTTGGAGTCGCCGGCAGGTATCAGCCGTTTACATCCCACGCCTATGTCACCCTGAATGTGTACCCGTGGTACACCGCCCTGGTTCTGGCTGTGCTGGCTTTATTGCTGGCGGCCCTTCTTTTGTTGGGTTGGAAGTCGAACTTGCTGCGCGACGCGACCAGCGGAAAACCAGCGTCTCCCGCCAAATCGCCCTACAGCCTGGGTAGGGTGCAAATGGCGTGCTGGTTCTTTCTGGTGGTCGCTGCCTACCTTTACATCTGGATGGTAATTGGTGGCAAGAACAGTCTGAACGCTTCGATTCTTGGACTGATCGGAATCAGCGCCGGCACCGGACTGGCGTCCGTCTTCGTGGATCAACAGAAGTATTCAGATTTGGGAGCCCAGGGGGCGACTCTGGAAGCAGAAAAAAACGCCCTGACCGCGAGAATTGCCGAATTGCAAGCGGCGAATCCAACCCCTGGCTCTCCCCAATACACTGAGTTACAAGCGAAAAACGCCCGGCTCTTTGAGGTGAGTGGCGCCATAGCAAAACTTCCTCCGCCGCCGCAGCCTGCCACAAGCCTGAATTTTTTCAAGGACATTCTGCGAGATGGGGATGGGATCAGCTTTCACCGTTTTCAAATTGCAGTTTGGACCCTGGTGTTGTCGCTGGTGTTTGTGCGCGGCGTTTACGCACAGCTAACCATGCCGACTTTCGACGCGACGCTCCTGGGTTTGATGGGCCTGAGTTCTGGAACCTACGTGGGCTTCAAATTCCCCGAGACGCCGAAGTAGAGGGGCAAGCGGTTCGTTTGACCCCTATAGCTGCGAGAAATCACAGTGTGGCCGCGTGGCACAGCAACAAAGTTTGAGATTGCCGGCGGCCAAAGGGGTCCCTCGACTCCTTGCTGTACTCGTCGCTCCGTCGAAAATCATTTACCACGGAGACACGGAGGGCACGGAGTTTGATTTCTATAGAGTTTTCTCCGTGATCTCAGTGCCTCCGTGGTTAATTTTCATTCCTATGGGTCGGCCGCAGGACCATGTGACACTCGGGATGACACCCAAAAAGCTACGTGCGCTCATGAATAATCCAGTTGAAGCGCTGCTCCACCCTATACACCAAAGGTGAAACTTCTCTAGGGCATGTTAACACTAATTCGTAATTCTGTGATATGCTGCGATGCATGGAGATCACCGAAGCGCAGTACCAGCATATTGCCTCCAGTCTTCCCCGGCAGCGCGGTAACGTGAAGCTGCCCAACCTGCAACTGCTAAAC
>DATCCF010000094.1:0-2999 GCA_036511435.1 Terriglobales bacterium
TCTTGAGTACCTGCCCGCCTACGCGCCGGAACTCAATCCGGTGGAGTACATCTGGGGCTATTGGAAACATCACGAGTTGCCCAACTTCTGCCCGCACGACTTCGCCCAACTCAGCTATCACGCCCGTCGCGCGCTGCGCCGGATGCGCCGGCGGCCCACCCTGGTGATGGCCTTCTGGGAGCAAGCTGATCTCTTTCCTCTGTAACTATATTATGCAAATCTCAATAAGGTCAATCGGCCGGAGGAGCTGTTCGAATGACAGATGGCGTGAGCAATCAGCTTGACCTTGTGCTCAAGCGCGTTGAAGCCTTGTACCGCTATGACCACCGCGGGCGCCTGCTTTCCATCAATCAGTGGAATGGAGGCGCGGCCCCGCGATTTTATCTCATGAGAACGGCTGACAGCGTCATATGCCGATTTCGTGCGGATCTTCCGGACGATCTCGTCAGTCGTCTCGAAGACCTGTGTAACCAGGAACCCAAGGGTGAGCCACTGGGGAAGTTGCCGGCTCACTACAGCAAATATCTGGACCTGCTTTCTTCGCACACTCCCGTGGATCATGTCTGGGCGGGACCCGCCTATATGTCTACGCTAGACGTAGCGCCAAGTGTGTCTCCGATAACGATCGGCGACAACAATGCCTATCTGCTTCGCGGCGGATTCGAAGATTGGCTGCCCGATGTACCGCACAGGCATCCCTTCATGGCTATGATCGAGGACGACCATGCCGTTTCTATTTGTGCCAGCGTTCGCATTTCCGATGCGGTTCACTGTGCGGGAGTAGAAACACGAACCGAGTATCGACAGAGGGGCCATGCTGTGAACGCGGTAGCAGGGTGGGCACGTGCGGTACGGTTGCTAGGCGCTACACCCTTCTACAGCACTTCTTGGGACAACATTGCGTCCCAGCGTGTAGCTGGCTGTCTTCGGCTGCCCCTGGTAGGCGTGGACTTTCATATATCCTGAGTGCCGGTCCCGGCCAAATTGATCGGTCAATGAAGCCACTGTAGAAACGGCGCGCGTCACCGCCTTCGCCCGTACCAATTGCTAGGGAACCACTCGACAGCAAGTCAGCTTGGATTGTCATGCGTGACTGACAGCAGGTTCCTGATAGTGGCGTAATTGCAGACTCATGCCTGCGTGGCTGAACGACCGCTTTCGCGCGATGGCGCGGAATAATGCCTGGCCCAACGCCCGCGTACACTGGGCGCCCCGCCGAGGCATCGGGCTAACGCACTGTCCGAATTGTGGAGCGAGAATCGTTCCTACGCCGAGAGAACTCAAGCAGTGGCGAAAGGCCGCTAATTTAAGCCAGCGCAAGATCGGCGCGCTTCTCAAGATCAGCGCAGCGCATGTCGCCTATCTGGAGAACGGCAAACAGTCACCGAGCGCATTTGCCGTTCTCGGCGATTAGAGGTGATTGGAAGAAGGGTCAGCGGACAGGTTCCGTTTGTTCAGGCCTTTTTTTTGCGGGCCTTCCAGACCTCTTCGCTTGGCCACTGACGCGCCCACTCGACAGTGACGAAGGGATAGCGCGACGTGGCTCCGGCCGGAGGGCGGATCTCGACCATATCCTCGATCTCGAAGCCGAAACGCCTTAACATTCGTATCCATTCGCCATGCGATAGGTGAAACTCAACGCCCTGATCGCCGGGCCACTGGACCCGGTACATCCCGAACGCTGGACGCAGTAGTCGGTCTGTCGCAGCCACACCCTCCTCGGCCGGCGCACACAACATCAGAAGGAACGAGTTCGTCAGGAAGATCAATTGACCATCTGGCCGTAGAAGCCGTGCAGCCTCGGCAACCCAGCGTTCCGGATCGCACCAAAGACAAGCGCCATACTCGGAGATGGCCAAGTCGAAGCTCGCATCAGGATATGGCACGCTCTCAGCGTTGCCATGAATAAGAGGGAAGTCGAGGCCGTGATCCTGTTGCAGGCGGCGGGCCGTAACGAGCTGCGCTTGCGAGTTGTCGATCCCTACTACGCGTGCTCCTCGCCGGGCGAGCCAAGCCGAGACATACGCGGTGCCGCATCCGAGTTCGATCACATCCTTTCCGATCAGGTCCTTGGGAAGCACGCCGACCTCGGACTCCGGGACCTGCCATATGCCCCACGCGGGAGTGTCCGTAGCCCAGGCTCTTTCGCCTGGTGCAACGTATTCTGGTGCCAGGAAGTCCCACTTCGCGCGGTTCTTCAGCACATGCTCCGGTAAATCACCCATCGTACTTGCTCCGATCTGATCGACCCTGATCTCAAAGGCCGCCAAGTGGCGGAACCATTCAACACCGATTTAGCTAGCCACCTGCAAATCAAAACGGTGCTCCTCGGCTTAGTGGGCATCGTCGCGATCTCATGGATTTATGTTCTCTCCGGCACGAGAATAACCTGACTGGCTGGCGGAGAGGGCGGATTTGAACCGTCGAGACCCTTCATTTGCCTCCGGGGGTCAGAGTTTCATCAAGTAGCGGTATTCGCAGTTGTTGTTGACGTCCTGCTGCACGCGCTCGCCGGTCCTGACGAATCCCATACGCTCACAGAGCCGGTGCGCGCGATCGAAGCGCGTGTCCGACCACATCCGAGTCCGTAGCCGGCGCAACGGATCTACAGTTCATGGCGCCCGGAATTCGACAATGAATAAAACAGCAATTTCTTGACTTGGGCTGAACTTGGGCCGCGATAGGGGATGGGATTTGAACCCACGAGGAACTTTCATCCCAGCCGGTTTTCAAGTTCGACGGAACACAGTCCGCCAGCGTCCAGATTACGCAATCTCGTGCGGTAGGCGGTCCACCGCAGGGTATATTTCGCGCCGATGTGCGCCCCCTTGGCGGTCAACGTGGTGTTCAGCCTCGCGCGCGCGCACTCGCGCCTATGAAATCAGACCACTTTCCTGAAGGCAATCGCGGGCGGGATGTGCGCCGCTTGCGCTACTGGGGGCACGGCGCTGAGAATACTGACCCCGAGCGCGACGAGTATTGCCCATACCGCGGTGTCC
>DATCCF010000095.1:0-39772 GCA_036511435.1 Terriglobales bacterium
TGCCGTCAGTTCTTGGATCGCGCTTTAGCGCCTGAGGTAATACTTCCGTCACCTCAGCGGCTAAAGCCGTCTCATTTCCGAATCTTAACTGCACCGCTGAAGCGGTGCTCCACCCTATACACCAAGTGTGAAAATGCTCTAAGCCGTTCCCGAGAGCAGTTTCGGACTAGCTGTATCCGGCGTTGAATAGCGCTTCGAACCGGGACCTCTGGCACCCACGATTGACCCATCCGGCGTGCTGCCGGCTGCGGCAACCTCGGTTGAGCGCTATGGTCCGTAGGCCGTCACCAAGGTGTGGCCTCTGTATGCAAAAACAGAAAGACCTAGTAATTTTTCTGGTAGCGCCACCGTCTTATACAGAGTAAACATGAATGACACGTTGGCAACGGACAGAGCGACCAGAGTCAACCGAGTCGTCAAGGTCGCCGAACACACCAGCGGTTGCAAGCATGCTGGTGTTGTTACGTTCAGCTTGGGTCTCGGAAGCTGATCCCCGCCCTCGCGTCGCATACCTCAGGAGGAAGCCCAGTGGGAAAGAAAGACAAGGAAAATAAGAACAAGGACAAGAAGAGCAAAGAGGCGAGCAATAAGAAAAACAACGGGACCGCCAAGAGAGTGCCGGCTGCTGAGGCGGCTTACAGTGACGGTCATCCGCAAGATTGCGTCCAATACCTCGAAGCCAAGCTCATCCTGAAGCCCGACCGTTTTGTCTCGGTGGAGAGCTTCCGCGATTTCGGTAAGCTGGTGCAGCGCACAGCGAAGAAGCTCGGAGTTGGTTTTATCACCGACCCCAAGGCCGGTCGCAGGCCGGATGTCCGGGAAATCATTTTCTTCGACACGCCGGACTTCCGCCTCTACAACAACGCCTTCATCCTGCGGCGGCGGATCAGTTACGTCGATGGCTTCCCCGTGGGCGATCCGGAAATGGTCTTTAAGTTCCGTCATCCAGACGAACCGAAAGCCGCCGCTCTGGACGTGAGGCCGAATATCGCCGGCGCCTATCGCATCAAGTTCAAGGCGGAGGCCCTGCCGCTGAAGGATGAAATCGGGGGATACCGCCTTCTGTACTCGCACAACTGCGTCTTTGGGCTGAGCCAGATGCACGATGCGGACAAGAACTCGATGGGAACGCTGGCACACGTGTTTCCGGCGCTCGCCGTGATGAAGCGGTCCGATGACGAGAAGGTCAGCCTGGTGAACGAAGGGATCGTCGAAGAGGTCCTCCTGGAACTCGGAGAACTCGACTTCGGGAAGGGCATTCTCGCCAAGTGCAACGTGGCGCTATGGCGGACCCGAGGCGAGCATATGCCGCTGGTGGGCGAGTTCGCCTACCAGGCCAAGTTTGATCGTAAGGAAGATGTGGCCGACAAGCCGAGGAAACTGTGCGAGCAGTTCTTTATCACGCTACAACAGGACGTGCAGGACTGGATCGTGCTGGGCACAACTAAGACGGGAATGGTCTACCGTCTGAAAGGGAATGCTCCCCAAAGCCATGAGTGACGCGGCCGCAAAACCTGCCCTGCAATCCACGCCCGCCCTCGCCCCTGCGGCGAAGGGCGCTTCCATCCGCGACATCTTCCTCGAGTTTCTGCTGATCGGGGCCACCAGCTTCGGCGGTGGTGTCGTGGCCTACCTGCGGAGCGGTCTTGTGGCCAAGCGCGAGTGGATCGACGACAAGGAATTCGTCGAAATGCTGGCCATCAGCCAGACCCTGCCCGGCCTGAATGCCACCAACATGGCAATCCTGGTAGGAGACAAACTACGCGGGACTCTGGGATCGCTGGCCGCGATCGTCGGCATCTGCCTGCCCGGCGCGGTGCTCATGTACATCGTGGGCATGCTTTACCACGTGCACGGTGATCGGCCAGTGGTCACAGCCATGCTCAAGGGAGTGGCGGCCGCGGCGGTCGGACTTATCCTCGCCACCACGGTGCAACTGGGACGGAAGTCGCTGGCCCACGTTTACGACCTCGTCTTCATTGCGCTCACGGTGCTCGGGGTCAACTGGCTGCACCAGTCCGTCCCCCGGGTGCTAATCGCCGTCGGTATCGTCGCGATTCTTTGGTACCACCCACGCAGAGCAGAGAAGGAGAGTGTGAGCCAATGAATCAAATCCCGGCGCTCATTCGCGTGTTCGCCTATCTGGCGCTCCTCACCGTCGGCGGCGGCATGGCGGCTTTCCCCGAACTCAAGGTCCTCACGGTTGAGGTCCATCACTGGCTCACCTTCACGCAACTGATCCACCTGTACAGCATGGGGCAGATGGCGCCCGGACCCAACATGATGATGATCGTCTCCATCGGCGAATGGACAGCCGGGATTGCCGGAGCCATCGTGGTGCTGCTCGCCTTCTTTGGACCTACGGCGGTGCTGGCGTTGCTAGTGGGTCGCCTTTGGAAGAAGCTGGAAAAGTGGCCGTGGCGAGCGTCGATTGAGAAGGGACTTGCGCCCGTCTCCATCGGTCTGCTTCTGGCCGGCTGTTATACCATCGCCAAAGGGGCGATTACCGGTGCGACTACCGCGGCCATCGCATTCCTCGTGTTCATGGCCTTGCTGCGGTTCAAGCTCAATCCTGCTTTCCTGATTCTGGGCGGCGCCGTAGTGGGCCTGTTCGCGTTCGGTATTAAGTGATGGTTGGTCAGCGCGACCGGAATACTTATGCTTGGAGTTTGCCCCCGAGCACAGCGGAAACGTGCGCGCGCAAAACTCCTACGTCGTCCCACCGGGAAGGTTCCTCGCCCTGGTCGCACGGTGCCCCCGGCAGTATGATCGCATTCATGTCCAATCGACCGAGGTATGCTGAGCCTCGCTGGCCGGTCATTCTCGCGCTGGCGGCCGTCGTTGTTCTTCATTTCTCCCTGCCTGACGTGCTCAGCCTTGGGCCAAATTGGTTGTTAGTTGCCGTCTTCGCCGTGCTCGCCACGTTTGTCTCGATTTCTCATTCGAGGGGCGCTGAGGAGACTGCGTACGTTGGCGGCCTGATTCTGATCAGTTTCGTCACGGTGGCGGTGATCGCATCCCTTGTCCTGCTGATTCGCTTCCTGCCAACCCACAAGGAGTCACCTCTTGATCTCCTACAGTCGGCAGCCTCCCTCTGGGTGAGCAACGTTCTGGTGTTTGCCGCTTGGTATTGGAAGTTAGACGCGGGAGGTCCCAACCAGCGGGAAAAAGCAAGGAGTCATAACCAAGGCGCATTCCTCTTTCCCCAGATGGCCCTTCACCAGGAATCCCCGGCGAAGCCCGATAGCTGGCATCCTCGCTTCGTCGACTATCTTTTTCTCTCTTTCAACACGAGTACAGCGTTGTCTCCGACGGATACCCAGATCCTTTCCCGCTGGGCGAAGGCATTGATGATGCTGCAATCGCTCATCTCCTTGACCATCATCGTGTTGCTGGCAGCGAGGGCGGTGAACATTCTCTGAACGGCGCGTGGCCCGAAGGGGTTCACCACCCTTCGGCTTCGCTCAGGGCAGGCTCCGACACGGAGGGCACGGAGTTTTGGTTTCTATCGAGTTTTCTCCGTGA
Organism: Terriglobales bacterium; assembly: GCA_036511435.1. Taxonomy (GTDB): domain Bacteria; phylum Acidobacteriota; class Terriglobia; order Terriglobales; family Acidobacteriaceae; genus Bog-257. The sequence goes on from DATCCF010000095.1 coordinate 3,526, forward strand.
TCTCCGTGCCTCCGTGGTTTATTTTCATTCCTATGGGTGGGGCGTAGGCCCATGTAGCTCTCAGTAATGGAACCGGTATTTCACCTATACCGACAGCATCCGCGGATCGGCCCAGTGCGAGCCGCCGAAGGTGTTGCTGTTGTCCAGTTGGTAGCGATTGTTCGTGATGTTAGTGCCGATCAAGCGGACCGTAAAGCTCTCGCCGAAAGTTTTTCCCAGCGCCAGATCAAAGGTGTAATTGCTGGGCAGGTGATCGGGCCCGTCACCGTTCAGGAATCCCGAGCCATAGCTAAACGTCAAGGCGGCGAAGCTGTGCCATGGCAGATCGCCCTCCATGCCGGCGGATAGCGTGTTGCGCTGATCGTGGTCCAGATAAAAACCTCCATCCGGCGGAGGAGAAAAATCCGTTAACCCGCCAGTCACGCCTCCGAATCCCTGGGCTTGCTGGTTCGAATACACCAGATGGGCGTGATAATGATTGAGAATCAGGGGCGAGCGGACGGTTGCTTCGAAGCCTTTGATGCGGGCCGCTTGAATGGTGAGTGGCAGGAAGATGTTCGAATTGCCAATGGCGTCGTGGTCAAAGAAATTCCGCGCTCCGGTGTGAAAGTACGTGAGTGTCGATACCCAGTTGTGCAGGGGAATGGTGACACCGTACTCCTGCTGAATGTCGCGCTCGCCCTTTAAGGGGAGGAAGAAAACTCCTTGGCTGGAGGCGAACTGGAGCAGCGGCCCTGACACAGTGTCGAGCGGTGGCGGCTGGTAGCAATAGGAGTAAGCGGCCCGCAACACCCAGTTGAGCTTAGGAACGCGGATGGCCGCTCCCAGACGGGGGTCGGCGGCATTCTCGCTGAGCTGACCGCCAAAGTGGGTAAGCCGAATCCCTCCGGTCAAGGTTAGCCACGACGTCGCCTTGAACTGGTCTTCGAGAAACACCGCTTCCAGGTTGCCGCCCGGAGACACTCGCTGGCTGAGAGCATCTCCCGAACCATCGTTTGCGAGCACCGAGAAAAATGTGTTGTCTTGCTGCGCGAAGGCATAGATTCCTGCGCGCGCATTGTTCCTGGCGTTGATGGCAGAAACTGTTACCTGGCCTCCTTCGTAATTGGAGGCGCGATTGTCGGTGGCGATCGGAAGGTCGTTGGGCCCTCCCTCATACGCGGCGCGGTTGAAGTGATAGAACGGCGATGCGATGAGCATGAGGCCGGGCGAATAGGTGTGCACCCAGGTGGCTGTTCCGAAGATGTCCTGCTCGCGCTCGCGGTCGTTGATGCCCGCAGCCTGCATGCCCGGATCGTTTGGCACTTGGTAGTAGTCGAGGCGAAGGCCGGCATCGAAACGAAACTGGTCCTTGGGATTGGGATTGTAGATGAGAGAAGTAAATGCGCCGCCCCCACTCGCTTGGTTGTGCAGATTGACGATGGTCGGCGGTTCCAGACCCCAGTCCGTGTTCTTGCCGCTAAGGCTGGCGTAATAAGCGAACTTCGCGGTGTGATCGCCGAAGCTCAGCCAGTCGTCAGTTTGGTTGTAGCTGCCGTAGCTGGCGATCAGCTCCGCTTCCCGGTTGCGTTCAAAGCCGTTGTTCGGGGCGACGTTAAAAACACCATAGACTCGGTCGCCGTACTCGGCCGCATAGCTGCCGGTCTCAGCCTGGAGGTAGGAGACATCCTTGGGGTTGAATTGCAGCCCAACGTTGGAGGCAATGTTTGTATTCGGAATCGGCACGCCGTCAATCGCCCATGTGACCTGATGTCCGCCGCGCACGTGGAGCTGATCGTGCACCATATACGATCCGGGAACGAATTCCGTGATGATTTTGAAGCTGCTGCTGGAATCCACGCCCGCGTAGCGCGAAATCTGCTTTTGGTCGATGACGATGTCTCTGCGCGGCGACTCCGGATCAACGTCCTCGGGGGAGGCCGTGACCGTGACCTTCTCTTGCACCATGGCGATCGCCATCTGGTAATGCAAGATTGGCGCGCTGCCCGATACGACCAGCAGTACTTGCTGCTGAGGAGCGAATCCAGGCGCTTCGACGGTGACGGTGTACTTGCCGAGCGGGACCGCGTCGAAGTGGAACTCTCCATCGGTGCCAGTCTCCGCGGTCAGTGAATAGGACGAATCGCTGGCCTTGAGCGTGGCGTGCGCCCCAGTGACAGGGTGGTGCTGCGGGTCATGTACCACTCCGCGGACATTGCCAATCACGGTCGCTGCCGCTAGCGATACCGCCATGGCTAGGAATGCGCCGATCAGCAGGATGACCGCAGTCGTGGTTGCATTCCGGACGCCGTGCTGCAACTTGGTGATCTCCGTAATAGCTGTTGTCGACCATAGAGCGTGGATTGGTTCTCCGCACGTAACCATGGCGCTGAACATTGAATTCAGCGCAGACACGCGGAGAACCATTCGCTCTGCTGCGTCTTGAGCAGGGCCTGGTTTGCTTGCTTACGAGTCTGTCGGGAGAACGGAACTACGCGAGAGGAGGCCCGCGCTTCTGGGCATTGCCACAGACGGGCAGCGCAAGGTCAGGCGATTCCAGAGCCACCGACTTTTCGCAGCGCAAGCTGACAATCAATGCGGTGGCTACGGTGCTGAGAGGTGTCGAGTGCGACGTCAGGGCGAGGAAACCGCGGTACGGGCAACTGGCTGCGATTGTTCGGAAGCCATCGCCTTGGGGAAGCATCTCGCAATGGTGTTTCCCGCTGCGGCGGCAGCAGGCAGGAACGCCGTCGCCCCGCGCCAGAAGCATGGGCAGAGTCAGCCCTGCACACGACAGGACGAGCAGCAAACTGGCAGCAAGACGGCGCATGAGCAGAAGGATTTTACTACATCACATCGGTTTGTGATGACGACAGACACCCGCAGGACGGCGTTGCCATAGTCGCGTCCGGTTCCTTCACACGCTACAATTCCAGACGGGAGAAACTTCGTGCGCTATTTGATCGTGCTTCTTGCCATTGCCGGTATTGTCGTATCGTCGCTGGCCCTGAAAGTCCACTACGATACAGGTTCTGAGCCGTGCCGGCTGAGTGACAAGTGGGACTGCGGGGTGGTGAACCATAGCCCGTACGCTGTGATCCACGGGGTACCGGTGGCAGCCATCGGCATCGCTGGATACCTGCTCATCGGCGTTCTGGGATTTATGCGGCGACGTGGTCTGCTGCTGGTGTGCGTCCTGATCGAACTGGGCTTCGCTTTGTATCTGACGAACATCGAAGCCCGCGTTCTGGAAGTGTGGTGTCTTTATTGCGTCATCTCGCAAGGAATTATTGCCGTGCTCACGCTGTTAGCACTGGCATGGATAGGGTGGACGAGACTTCGAACTAGGGCTGCGTAAATAGTTTTGCTACTGGGAGGCCCCAGAGAGGTTGCCATCAACTCTGGCTATTTCCTTAAGTTTCGGGCGCTGGACTCGGCGAAATCCTCATTATGGAATTGACCCGCATATTCGGTATGCTGGCCGCTCTGCTGGTACTGGCGTACGTTGCCAACCGGCTGTCTCGCCTGACCCGGGTGCCCGACCTGATTGTGTTGTTGTTGGTCGGCGTCACCCTCGGTCCCGTTCTGCACTGGGTCCGACCCGCCACTTTTCAGGGCGCCATCGATATTCTCGGAACGCTGGCCCTGATCCTGATTCTTTTTGCAGGCGGAGCCGAACTCAGGTTGCGACAAGCTGCCCGCTACGCTCCCGCCGCGCTGTTGTTGATGATCTTCAGTTATGGCCTGAGCCTGGGATTAATTGCCTTGATGGGCAGGGCGCTGCTGCATCTGCAGTGGAGCGACTGCGTGCTTCTTGGAGCGGCTTTGGGGTGTACCAGCGGCACCATCGTCATACCCGTCCTGGAACAGATTTCCACTCCTACACCCGTCAAGATCACACTGACCTTGGAATCCACCCTGGGGGAAGTGATCGCGGTCCTGCTCATTGGCAGCTTGCTGAGTAGGGGAGTAAGCCAGTCGCTGCTGTTGGGCGTGGCCGCCGACTTTTCCCATCACATCGCGGTCGCGCTACTTCTAGGCGTGGTAGCAGGCGCCATCTGGTCACGGCTATGGCCGTTACTTGCCAGTCAACCGAACACCAACATTGCGAACTTGGGAGTGGTGCTTGGTGTGTACGCGCTTGCGCGCTACTTCGGCGGCAGCGGCCTGTTGGCGGTCTTGGTTTTTGGCATTACTCTGGCCAATTTGCCTCGTACTCCCCACATGGCTCGACAGGGCGCCCGCCTGCTCGCCTTCCATGCTGAGCTGAGCTTCCTGGTGCGATCGTTCTTTTTTGTTCTCCTGGGGATTGTCGCCGAGTTTGTCGGCCGGAAACACCTGCTTCCCATCGTCGGCATTCTGGCGGCATTGCTCCTGGCGCGCTTTCTCGCCGTGCGGGCCAGCCGATGGGCGGTGCGGGACGTGACGCGCAGGGAAACGGAATTGTTGTTCTGGATGCTGCCACGCGGACTGGTCACGGCGGTGCTGGCGCTGGAGATCGTCAGCGTCCGCGGGCAGGTGTTTGCCTTTCTGCCCGCCATGGCCTTCACCGTCATCCTGGTTACCAACCTGTTTGTGGTCGCGGGAGCGGTCAGGTCGGAGAAAGTTTCGGCCCTCATACCGGCGTCAACTGAAAAGCCGTACGTGATGGAAGAGTTCAAACTGCCGTCGGTTGATGGCCCCAGTCTCGCGCGGGTTTCCGATGCCGGCCGGGGTGAAAAATGAAGGCTGGTTCTGCCTCCCGCTTGCTGGAACTGGAAGCGTCCAAGCTTAATTACGGAGCCGGTTCCGCTGCGAAGATCGAGAAGTTGTTGGCTTCGATGCGCGATGCCCAGTTCGACAGTGCTGAATCGCTGATTCGTTTTCATGACCTGCTGCTGTTCCTGTGTGCGTTTCCGCAAAGCCGTAAAATTGCGCAACTGGCGGACGATTTGCTGACCGGAATTGTTCACGAGGTGGAGAGATTCCAGGCGTCGGGCGCTGACATGGAGCTGTTCGACAACGAGGAGTTCTCCGGCATTGCGGGCACGACGATCAGCGACAACTTCACCTACGACGTGGCCCGCTGGCTCGCGCAGCGCTATCCGCAACAGCTTAGTGTCGAGTGGAATTTTGAGGAGCAGGGTCGCCAGATGGCGGTGACGTTGCCTCGGTTCATCCCGCTGCTGGGGGACGATTCCCTCGTCGAAGCCGACACGCCCTTCCCTGACTGGATGGCGAATGCCTCCGGTGGTGCAGAGAAAATACTGCCATGGCTCTTGCAGCGCGTCGCCGCTGCGCCTCTTACCAGCTTGGAGAGGACGTCGCTCTACGACTCGTTGGCGGTCACCGTGTCGTGGAAGCTGGGTAATTTTGTGGCGAGCCGGACGCATGCCCGCCGAAGGCTAGCGCGGATGTTCTACCAGCGGCAGCCACTGCTGCGTCGCAACCAGGTGTCGCTGGCCGATGAAATGAGTTCCCCGCCGCTGCCGGTTCGCAAGCTTTCGCGGCGTCAAGGCGAAGACGTTCTGGATCTGACACGCACTGCCCTCACCCTCCGCTATCGCGAACTGTACGGCACAACCCGTGGCGATCCGAATCAGGTCTTTGAGGCGGAGGTGGGACGAGGCGTGCAGATCTTCCTCTGGGGATTGCCGCCCGAGCGGCGTTTGCCTCTGCGCGCCTATCATGCGGGCCTAACGGTGAAGAATGGCGTTCCCATCAACTACATCGAGGGCATCTCGCTGTTTGATTGGATGGAGGTAGGGTTCAACACCTTTTACGCCTTTCGCGACGGAGAGACAGCATGGATCTATTCCAAAGTTCTTCACTTCCTGCATCAGCTCACCCGGGTGACCTGTTTTTCGGTTTATCCCTATCAGCTCGGCCATGAGAACGAAGAGGCGATTAAGTCTGGCGCTTTCTGGTTTTATCGCAAGCTGGGATTTCGTCCCGGACGTCCCGAACTGCTTGCGATCACCAGAAAAGAGGAAGCGAAAATGACTCGCGATCCAACGCACCGGACTTCGGCGCGCACCCTTCGGCAGTTGGCGGCAGGGCATGTGTTTTATGAATTCGGCGACGACCTACCGGGACAATGGGACACCTTCTCAACCCGAACGATCGGACTCGCCGTGCAGCGACGGCTGGCGGAAGAATTCACCGGCGATCCTGAAAAACTGCGGCGGGTCACCGTGGAGGCGCTATCCCAAGACCTCCAGGTGGATCTAGGAACATGGAGTCCACTCGAGCAATCGGCTTTCGCGAATTTTGCGGCGGTTTTATCGCTGGCGCCCGAAGTCGCGCAATGGACGAATCTGCAGAAGCAGGCATTGGCGGACATCATCCGCGCCAAGGTGTCCGCGGACGAGACTGAGTACCTTCGCCTGCTGCAGCAACATCAGGCGCTGAAACAGCTCGTCCTGAGGGTGGGGTCAGAACGGTCCACGATCCAAGCCGTGCACGTTTGACACAGAACGGACTTTCGCCAGCGTATTCCCACAGAAAGCCCGATCAGCTATCGCTCGTCATCATGAAAAGCGGCTTGTCCTCAAAGCTCTTGTAGTATGGCCTCAGCCTTTCCGTGTTGTACTGTTCCTTCACATTGACCACTTTTTTCGAGGCCACCACGCTCTCAATCGGGACGTTGCTGTAGCGGCCGTTCTTCAGCACCACCAGCCGTCCATGAATCCCCCTGAGCAGAAAATCCAAAGCGAGATTTCCATAAGCCATGGGAACGATCGAGTCAATCGCGTCGGGATCGCCGCACCGAACCAGGTAGCCCAGGTTCTGGCTGATGGTGTCCACCGCTTTGCCGTTGTTATATCTGGGCGAGAGTTCCTTGAGCTTCGCGGAAACCAGGTCGCCAATCCCGCCCAGTTTCTTATGGCCAAAGGCGTCTGCTGCGCCGCCTGTGAAGATCATCTCGCCGCCTTCAAACATCGCGCCTTCGGAGATCAGCACCACCGAATAGCGGCTCGGATTCTTGCGGCGGTCGGCAATCAGCAACTCGGCCAGACGTTCTATGTTGAATTTGTGTTCGGGAATCACGCAGCGATTGGCTGCGCCCGCCATGGTGGGCAGCATGGCCGTGAAGCCCGCATAGCGGCCGAAGACTTCGAGCACCAGCAGGCGTTCGTGCGAGCCGGCGGAAGTTCGCAGCCGGTTGGTCATTTCGATGGTGCGTGTCACGCAGGTACTGAAACCAATGCAGTAGTCAGTTCCGGGCACGTCGTTGTCCATCGTCTTGGGGATGGCGATTACCTTCACCCCTTCCTGATGCAGCCGCACGCCGTAGCTCAGCGTGTCGTCGCCGCCGATGGGGATTAGACTGTCGATTCCCAGCCAGTCCAGGTTCTTCAGCACTTCGCAGGTGAGATCGTTCACTGCCGCCGCATAAGAGTCTTGCAGATGGGCCGGAACGTTCGCTTGGCTGACCCGCCCGGGATTGGTGCGCGAAGTGTGAAGAAAGGTCCCCCCGGTGCGCCCCGCGCGGTTTACGAGCTCCTCAGTAAGGCTCCGAAAGTTGTCGCTGTTGTCGTAATCTTCTTCGCGGACCATGTCCACCAGACTGGCCCAGCCTCGCCGCAAGCCGATGACCTCATAGCCTTCACGGATGGCCCTGATCGTGACCGCCCGAATGGCCGGGTTCAAGCCCGGGACATCACCACCTCCAGTGAGAATTCCAATGACGCCCTTCTTCGTGTTCGCATTAGCCATAAGAATTACCTTTTTACGAAATTGCGCTACAGCATAGGTCCACAAACAGTCTAGTCGCGAGAGCTTTCAATTGCTTGACGTCGCGTAGAAAATTGACTTTGCGGGGAAATTTTGGGGAATTATTGACAAAATGCCGGGAGTTACGATAATTCATGTGTATTCAGCCATTTCACTGGAAAGCGGTCATGCAAAAGTCGACTTTTGAGGCAACTCGCTTTCCAAGGCCGAGTTTCTACGTCTAGTATTGGTGTGGTGGGGCGCCTTCGTCTGTGAGTCCTCGAACACTACATCTTAGAGAAAAGTGGCGAATGCTGTTGATAGCGCTCGCCGCCGCCGTGGTGTTCCTGTTTGCCTTTCACGCAAAAATTGGGGTATACGGCAGCGGCCCTGGCGTTAAAGCGACGTCTTCGACCTCTGCGAAGCTGTGGCTCGATGGACAAAAGAAGGAAGTCGAGCCCACGGCTCAAGCTGGGACCCTTTTGATCTGGTTTGCGATCCTTTTCATCCACTATCTATGATCTGCATCGCCAGTTTGGCGCGCAGACCCTCTTCCGTGCTCCCGCCCCAGTCCGTCTCAGTCTGTTGCACTGGCGCCGCTGTCTCCGTCCTCCCCCAGTTCGGTAGTTAGCCTAAGGTTTCCCTGATCAGCCTAATTCTTGCTTGGGTCCCCGGTCTGGGTAAGGCACGTCAATCGTGAATGCCCGGTTGGCAAATTAAGTTCAAACGAATTCGAGGTAAGTCATGACGATTCGTCGAAACACGCTGCTTGTGTTCGGCGCGATTTTGTTTTGCTTGATCGTTGCGGTCTGGCAGGTCCAGCGGGTGCGGGCGGGCAACTCGTCCCATGGGAAAACGGTCGGCGGCACCGTACAGCGAGGCGACAACGAGCGCATCCCCTTTGCGGCTGTCGCTCTGGCCAAGCGGGCAGACATCGCCAACTCGCTGTCCGTAGCGGGCGAATTTCTCCCCTACCAAGAAGTCGAGATTCACGCCAAAGGGGCGGGATATATTCGCAAAATCAACGTGGACATCGGCGACCGGGTGAAACAGGGCCAGGTGCTGGCGGTGCTGGAGGTGCCCGAGTTGGTCGCGGAGTTACAGGGTGCGGGGGCCGGAGTCCGGCACAGCCAGCAAGAGGTACCTCTACACCAACAGCCAGCTTCCGAGCACGGATGAGATCAACCGCTTGCCACTGAAAACCGTCGGCAACGCGTCGGTTTTGGTGGCGGATGTCGGCCACGCCATGGATGCGCAGCAGATTCAAACCAGCATCGTGCGCGTGGATGGACAGAAGTCTGTAATCAAATGATCGCGCCGATGCAGCAGACGGAAGCCGCGATCCAGTTCGCTGCCGCCAAGTGCCAATACCGCATTGCGGAGTCGGTATTGCGCTTCCAGATCGCATCGTCTTCGCCAAGCGTGCCACGACCCTGCAGGTCTACACTAGGGTCCATGCTGCAATCACACAAGAAGGCAATCGCTGCGATCAAAAATGCCCAGCAACGGGTTGAGAAGGCAATACTCGACCGCGACAAGGCGACAGCGCAGTTGAAAAAAGCTGAGACTCGACTGGCATTGGAAAAGGAGCGGCTCAAGAAGAGCCAGGAACTGCTGGAAAGCTAGGCCAGTTTGAGAGTTGGCATGGACCAGGTAGGTCCAGCCTTCAGAGGGTGTGTTGAGGACTCTGCCGTCCCTGAAGGGACTCGGGTCTATTTCCCACTTTACCCAGCACTCCGCCTGCGGCTCCGCGCTGGGCTAAACTGAGCCGCGCCTACGGCGCTGGATTTTCGCCCATCCAATCCACTGGCAAATACCAAACTCGGTTCTCACATACGCTTTTAAGGCTGGCGTCCAAGATTGCCCTACACTCCGGCGCTGAAGCACCGCACTACCCGAGTCTCTACGCCTGTTTGCGAGCCACTAGATCGAAGGATAGTTTCACCTCGTCTTTCACTTTCAGCCCGCCGCCCAGGGCAGAAACCAACTTTATGTTGTAGTCAGACTGCCTCAGCGAGCCTTCGCCAAACGCTCGCAACATATCGCCCGTCACGGCAACCTTGGCGGTGACAGATTGTTCGCGAGCGATGCCATGCAAAGTCAGGTCTCCATTTAACGTGACCGTGTACTGGTCGTCACCCGTTTTTTTCGCCACGACGCGAGAGCACTTATACGCGATTTCGGGGTACTTGCCGACCTCCAGCACTCTGTCCCGCATCTCGGTTTCGATGTCGCGGCGGTCTTTATCGCCGATGTTGTCGGCAACCTCAAGCGAGCCCGACTTTATAACTAGCCGCAACGAGGCTCCTTCCAGGGTTTCAGGATCGACCTGGACTTCTCCTGAATACTGGCGAATCGCGAAGGTGGGGCTGTGACCGAAGGCCGACAGCATACCGCTGGCAAATGCACGAACGGTGAACCGGCTGACTCCGGGGTCGAGTGTGTAACGAACGATTTCAGGGGCCATAGTTTCGGTGCTCTCTCGCCTGCATCCGGCTCAACTTGCGATCTTGGACGGGGACAACTAGAAATTTACCAGTTGTAGGTTTGAGCCGGGGCTGATAATTTCGAGCGCGGTAAATTGAGGAGATAATGATGAAGGCGACCCAACTGTTGCACGATCCGAACAACCGGATCCGTCGCTACCGGCAAAACAAGTAGAGTCCAACAATTTTCTGAAAGAGGGAGTAATTTATGCAACTCGGAATGGTGGGTCTGGGAAGAATGGGTGCCAATATGGTGCGGCGGCTCATGAAAGCGAGCCACGAATGCGTGGTTTTCGATATGTTCCCCAAGTCGGTGGAAGAGTTAGTGAAGGAAAAGGCTGTAGGTTCCTCTTCGCTGAAAGATTTTGCCAGCAAGCTGACCAAGCCGCGCGCGGTCTGGTTGATGATCCCGGCGGCCGTGGTGGACCAGACCATCGCCGGAATCGTGCCCTATCTTGAAGCCGGTGACATCCTCATCGACGGTGGCAATTCCTATTACATAGACGATATCCGCCGGGCAAACGAGCTTGCACCCAAGGGCATCCACTATGTGGACGTCGGCACCAGCGGCGGCGTGTGGGGTCTGGAGCGCGGGTACTGCATGATGATCGGCGGCCCGAACTCGGTGGTGCAGCACCTCGATCCCATCTTCAAAACCATCGCGCCGGGCATCGGCGACATACCGCGGACACCGGGACGCGAGAAGATGAGCGGCACGGCTGAACAGGGTTATCTGCACTGCGGACCAAGCGGAGGCGGACACTTCGTCAAGATGGTGCACAACGGAATCGAGTACGGCATCATGGCCGCCTATGCCGAGGGGCTGAATATTATTCGCTCGGCCAATGTTGGTAAGCAGACCCACGCGATTGACGCGGAGACGACTCCCTTGCGTGATCCGGATCATTACCAGTACGACTTCAACCTGACCGACGTTACCGAGGTGTGGAGACGGGGCAGCGTGATCGCTTCCTGGCTGTTAGACCTGACAGCGTCGGCCTTAGCCGGAGATCCTGAGCTCTCGAAATTCGCTGGCCGGGTGTCGGACTCGGGCGAAGGGCGCTGGACCATCAAAGCCTCGATCGACGAGGCAGTGCCTAGTCCGGTCCTCACTACCGCGCTTTACGAGCGCTTCAGCTCGCGCGGCGAGGCCGACTTCGCAGACAAACTTTTGTCGGCGATGCGTTACGAATTCGGCGGCCACTTGGAAAAAGCGGCGGGGAAGTGAGGGGACAACGATAAGCAATTCCGAATCCGATGCCCTGGTCTTCTTCTGCGCGACCGGCGACCTGGCCTGCAAGAAAATCTTTCCGGCGCTCCAGGCCATGGTCAAACGCGGCCACCTCGACGTACCTGTCATCGGGGCCAAATCTGACTGGACACCGGCAAGTAAGCTGGCGTTGTGCGGTGAACTGGAGAAACTGAATGAAGCTGGAAGTGTTTGAAGATGCCGAAGCGGTGGCACGGGCCGCGGCGGCGACCATTGCAGGGGATGCGCGCGCTGCGGTTGCTGCGCGCGGGCGCTTCATCATGGCGGTCAGCGGCGGCCATACGCCGTGGATCATGTTGCGCGCACTGGCAGGCGAAGAGGTCCCCTGGAAAGACGTGCATGTCTTCCAAGTCGACGAGCGCATCGCTCCCGCCGGCGATCCGGACCGCAACCTGACAAATCTGTGCGCAAGCCTGCTGGAACACGCGCCGCTGCCTCCGCAACAGATCTATGCCATGCCGGTGGAATCGCCTGACTTGGAGGCGGCCGCCAAACAATATGCGCAAACGCTCGAGCGAGTCGCCGGATTGCCGCCGGTGCTCGATCTGGCGCACCTGGGCATGGGACCTGACGGACATACGGCCTCGCTCGTTCCCGGAGATCCTGTTCTCAACATCACCGATGCTGATGTTGCTCTGACTGGCGTGTACATGGGCAGGCGTCGCATGACGCTGACCTATCCCGTGCTGAATCGTTCGCGGCGCATCTTATGGTTGATGACCGGCAGTGAGAAGGTTGCGATGTTGCCGCGTTTGCTCCAAGGCGACCCGACGATTCCTGCCGGGCGAATCAGCCGGGACCAGGCTGTGGTGCTCGCCGATCGAGCAGCCACAGCTAACGTGCACTCGAAGTAGACAAAACTCAGAGAAACTGTGAGGCTATGGGACAACACGCGACATGTGGACGAGAGATGCAGCTTGCAGCGTGGCTGACACTTGGATTGCGGAGCTATAACCGAGTATCCGGAGAAGCAGTGGATGGTTGCTGAATCAAGCGGGCGCGTGACGATCTCTCCCTTGGCAGGAAAGCGGGCGCCGAAGGAGATGCTAGTCGATGTCGCCCGGCTCGAAACGGAGTATTTTGAGCGTAAGCCCAACCTAAGCGACCCCACCCAGATGGTCAGCTTCGGGACCAGCGGACATCGAGGCTCGCCGATGCAGGCGACCTTTACTGAGGCGCACATTCTGGCCATTAGTCAGGCCATTTGTGACTATCGCCGCAGCCAGGGCATCGACGGTCCGCTCTATATGGGTAAGGACACGCATGCCCTGTCGGCGCCAGCGCAGCGCACAGCCCTTGAAGTCCTGGCCGCAAACAACGTTGAGACAATAATCCAAAGAGATGACGGTGTTACTCCGACGCCGGTCATCTCTCGCGCCATTCTTGTTTACAACCGCGGTCGCAGCGAGCACTTGGCCGACGGGATTGTCATCACGCCGTCACACAATCCTCCGGAAGACGGCGGTTTCAAGTACAACCCGACGAATGGCGGACCGGCTGATACCGACATTACAAGTTGGGTCGGGAACCGCGCCAACGAGTTGTTGCGAGCTTCGAATGTCGGTGTGAAGCGCCTGTCGTACTCTGCGGCCCTCAAGTCTGCTACTACACACCAGAAAGACTTCGTTCTGCCTTATGTCGAGGATTTGCACAACGTCATCGACATGGAGGCAATTCGCTCGGCTGGCCTGAAGTTGGGCGTGGATCCGCTCGGTGGCGCTGCGGAACCTTACTGGGAGCCGATCAATTCGGTTTATGGCCTGAACATCGCCGTGGTGAATCCCAGGATTGATCCAACATTTTCGTTTATGACCGTCGATCACGACGGCAAGATTCGCATGGACTGCTCTAGTCCGTACGCAATGGCGGGGCTCGTCGGTCTCAAGAATCGGTACCAAGTGGCCTTTGCCAACGACCCTGATGCGGACCGGCACGGCATTGTTACGCCCTCGGCGGGATTGATGAATCCGAACCACTACTTGGCCGTTGCGATTCAATACCTGCTCACCCATCGCGAGCGCTGGGGAGCGGATGTCGTGGTCGGCAAAACCCTGGTCAGCAGTAGCATGATCGATCGCGTGGTAAACAAGCTTGGCCACCGGCTGTGCGAAACCCCGGTAGGCTTCAAGTGGTTCGCGCCGGGACTGTTCGATGGTTCGTTCTGCTTCGGCGGAGAAGAGAGCGCAGGTGCAAGCTTCCTGCGCCGCGATGGAACCGTGTGGACCACCGACAAGGACGGTCTAATCATGAACCTGCTGGCCGCTGAGATTACTGCCTGTACCGGTAAAGATCCCGGCGAGCACTACCGTGACCTGACGGCGGAATTCGGCTCGCCGCTTTACACGCGCATTGACGCACCGGCGACACCCGAGCAGAAAACGAGACTCGGGAAGCTATCGCCTGAGTCAGTCAAGGAATTGAAGTTGGCGGGCGAACCCATCGTCGCAAAGCTTACGCGCGCTCCGGGCAATAATGCGCCAATTGGGGGGCTGAAAGTCGTAGCTGCCAACGGCTGGTTCGCAGCCCGGCCCTCCGGGACCGAGAACATTTACAAGATCTATGCGGAGAGCTTCAAGGACCAAGCCCATCTGGACGCGATCATCGATGAAGCTCGGCAGATTGTTAATAACGCACTCACGTAATTCCAGATGCACAATCCGCGTCAGCCCTCGGAATCAGTTCGCCTATCAGATAAACTTAGCAGGATGAGTCACACCTCTGGTTCGCAGTTTTTCAGTCAGCAAAACATGGTAGTAGCCCGATATCTTTATTATCTTTGCGGGTTGCCAACGTTGAGATCGGAATGATTGCGACCGAATACCGCACTCTCATTGTCGCCCTCAACTGCGCGCCTGCGAGCCGTCCGTTCGTGACCGCATGGCTGGACGAAGACACGCGCGAAACCGTGACGTTTGGCGAGTTTCGCCGCCGGGCCCGCTTGCAAGCTGCATTGCTGGGCAATCATGGAGTAGGAGTTGGCGATCGCGTGGTCGTTATCATGCCGCAAGGCATTCCAGCGATGACGATCTTCGTTGGAGCGATGATGCTCGGCGCGGTGCCGGCTATCATTGCCTACCCCAACTTCAAGGTTGAACCATCAAAATACAGTTTCGGACTTGCGGGCGTAACGGCGAACCTAAGGGCCCGCGTGGTCGTCATCGATCAGGAGTTTCCCGAAGATTTGCTCGGCCATATCTCCCTTGGCGAAGAGACAACGCTTGTCCGCGCTGGCGATGCCGCGGGAGACGGCGGAGAAGAGGAGATGCCCGATCCGGGCAATCAACCTGACAGCCTGGCGTTCATTCAACATTCGGCCGGCACTACGGGACTTCAGAAGGGGGTGGCGTTGACCCACGCCGCCGTGCTGCGCCAGGTTGAGTCTCTTGTCCGCGTGTTGAAAATCGACGGTGGTAGCGACCGCGTTTATAGCTGGCTGCCTCTTTACCATGACATGGGGTTAATCGCGTGTTTCATCCTGCCCATGGTCTGCCATATGCCGGTCGTGATGCAGTCGCCCTTGGACTGGGTGATGCATCCTGAAACCATGTTGCAGATACTCAGCGAGTACAAGTGCACGCTGGCCTGGCTTCCCAACTTTGCCTTTCAGTTCGTTCCTCGCCGTACTCCGCAAAGCCGATGGGCGCAGTACGACCTGTCTTCGGCTCGCGCGCTGATCAATTGCTCCGAACCGGTGCGGGCCAGTAGCATGGACGAGTTCTATCGCGCATTTGCTTCGATTGGATTGAAGCCAGATGCGCTGCAGTCGTCTTACGCGATGGCAGAAAACGTATTTGCCGTGACCCAATCGGACATCCATCAGTCCCCTGCGCGAATGTGGGCGGATGGCCAACGTTTTCGGGCCGAGCACTTTATCGCGCCTGTCGGGGAGGGAACTCCCGGGGCATTGTCGTTCGTATCGTCGGGCCGTCTGTTGCCTAACAACGAAGTGCGTACCATTTCGGATACCGGTGCGGTCCTTCCTCAAGGTTGGGTCGGCGAGATTCTCATAAAATCCGATTGTATGTTCGAGGGCTACTACAACCGTCCCGACCTTACTTCCGAGGTGATTCTGGAGGGCTGGTACCACACGGGCGACCTTGGCTTCTACCTTGACGGCGAACTTTACGTTGTTGGCCGCAAGAAAGACCTGCTCATTATCGGCGGCGAAAACATTTATCCGCAAGACATCGAAGAAGTCGTGTGTAGCCACTCTGCGATCCATGACGGACGTGCGATTGCCATGGGACTGTACAATCCTGATCTCGGCACCGAGGAGATCATCGTGGTAGCGGAAGTGGAGCAGGAGCAACTGCTGAACGATGTGTCCAGCATCGAACGCGAGATACGCAGCCTGGTAGTAGCGAGCAGCGGCGTGGCCGTTAGAACCATTCTCCTGAAGCCGCCAAAATGGATTGTGAAGAGCACTGCAGGTAAGGTGGCGCGCTCCGCCACGCGCGAGAAGTTGCTGAAAGAGCATTCCGAATTCAACACAGGGTCATAGGAGAGGGTCAATCGGTGACAGAGCAAGCGCAACTGATGATTGAGCACGTCATCCACGTCATGCGAAAGCCGGGAATCGAGATTGACGAAAGTACTCCCTTGGTTTCTTCGGGACTGATCGACTCCATGGCACTCGTGGACTTGTTGCTCAAGCTGGAAGACCTTACGCACTTGCGTATTCCTCCCGGCAAGGTGCAGCCCAAGGACATGGACACCGTTGCGCTGATGTTTGCTACCGCGCAGCGTGTGGGACGGCCGCGCAAATAGTGTCAGTGGAACGCTGGGACTTGGAAGCGACATAGGGAAGAGGGAAGAGGTTGAGCACGGTTCAGACAGCAAGACAAGAGAACTCGCTTTCGGAGCACTCAGGTCGGCAACGGCAAATGAGGGTCCTCTTGTTTCTGGCGTCTGTCGTCGTCAGCACGGCTGCATTCGTCAGCTTCGATTATCTCTACACTGGGACCATTCTGGGGTCTGCCGTCTCAGGGGGGCCGCACGGTTTTTGTTTTGCCCGCGACCCGGTCCGCGGTTTCGCGTTTCAGCTCAACTGCTCTTGTACCCGCCCGTGGCTGGGGAGTTCGTACGAGTTCAACACGAATAGTCTCGGCTTTCGCGACGAGCGCATTCGAGATGTGCCCGCCAGCGGTGCCCGGCCCCGAGTTCTCATCTTGGGCGACTCGGCTCCGGAGGGAATGACTGCCTGGCAGGACAGCTTCATCGGACGAGTTGCGGCCAATTTTCCCCAATACGAATTTCTCAATGGCAGTGTCGAGGGTTACTCACCCTCCAACTACCTCAACACCGCGCGAAAGGTGATTGACGACGGTATCGAATTTGACGAGGCGATTGTGTTTATTGATATCTCCGATACGCAGGATGAGGCTGCGTTTTTTCACGACGTGGATCCGTCAGGCGCGGTCGCTACTGCAAAACAGAAACTCACGAAAGGGAACTGGTACTCCAGCCTGCGGCGGAGTATCAATGACCACCTATTACTGACGAACGACGTTTTCGAATTGTTCGAACGGAACCTTGTCCGGCTCGGCTGGTATCACCTTGATTTGGGGCACGGCGGCAACGAATTCGACCTGGAGCGCTCCGCCTGGACCTATCGTAAGGTTTCCGACACAGACCCCTATGAAACGGGCTATGGGCCGCTGGGATTGGAGGGCGGCATTGCCAGGGAGAAGGCGAAGATGGATTTGCTTTGGCAGGAGCTTGCGAAGCGCAACATTTCGATCAGCGTGGTCGTCTATCCCTGGCCGGCGCAGCTCGCTCATGACTCAGTGGATTCGCGGCAAGTGCGTATCTGGCGCGAGTGGTGCGAGGGCAAGTGCCGGCGCTTCGTTTCGCTGTTTCCGGCTTTTTTTGCGGTGAAGGAACAGTGCCCACGAACCCAGCCCGGCTGCTGGTATCTGAGTCATTTCATCTTCGGAGACACGCATTACAACTCGGCGGGTGACGCCATCGTCGCCGACGTCATAGGTAAAAGCCTCGCAGAAAAGCCGGTAACAAAACGCCAGTCGAAGGTTTCCAGCCAGGACACCGCTGAGCAACCTAAAGGGCCGGTTCGCTCAATCGAGCACCCGCACGGTCAATCATGAAGAGTCTGGAATTTGGGATGCTGCTTACGGGATTGCTGTACGGCTCTGTACTGCTCATCGGATCATTGGTATTCGAGAAGTTCCGCTCGCGCCGGATACGGCAATCTTTTCTTCTGGTCGCCAGCTACGCGCTGTACCTTACGTGGGGAATGTGGTTCGGCGTCGTGCTGCTGACATCCACTGTGATGAATTTCCTGGTGGGCCGGTGGCTCAAGCGACAACCCACGGCGACCGTATTGTGGACGGGCCTCGCGTTCAACCTGGCGTTGTTAGCGGTCTTCAAGTACATCCCCGGAGTCGCGGTTTCAATTCCAATAGCGTCCTTGCAGAAGTTTTCTCATCTCGCTCTGCCGTTAGGCATCTCGTTCTGGACCTTTCAGGCAATGAGCTACCTGCTCGACCTGTATCGCGGCGAGGAACTTGATCCATCGTTCGTGGAGTTCGCGTTATACATGGCGTTCTTCCCGGTCACGATCTCCGGTCCAATCTGCCGTATGCCCGAAATGTTGCCGCAGTTTCGCTCCGGGGAACGTGTTTCACGGCATGACATCGGACGCGGACTGTGTCGCATTGCGACTGGCCTGCTGATGATGCAAACCGCCCAACTGCTTGGCAAGGGCATCCTCGGCGGAGAGGGAATCAACGGCGGCTTCGACCATCTGACTCGCTGGAGCGGTCTGGATGTCTGGTGTCTAGCATTTGGTTACGGTTTGCAGCTCTTCTTCGATTTCGCAGGCTACTCCCACGTCGCCCTTGGGGCCGCCAAGATTCTTGGCTTTACCGTGCCGGAAAACTTTGCCCGGCCATTCGCATCCACGACGCCCTCCGTCTTTTGGACACGCTGGCACATGTCGCTCTCGTTTTGGATTCGCGACTACGTGTTCCTTCCCCTGGCGGTGTTGCGACGGGAGGTGTGGTGGCGAAACCTGGCGCTGGTCATTTCGATGGTCTTGTTCGGGCTGTGGCACAAAGGGAGCTTGCTATTTGTATTGTGGGGCAGCTACCACGGAATACTTCTTGTCTTGCACCGGCAATCGCAAGGCCTGCAGCGCAGGTTGAAATGGGAGCCTCCCGCCGCGATTTGGACGCCAGTATCGTGGATGGTGACCATTACCCTTATCAGCGCAGGGTGGATCTTGTTCCGAGCCAACTCACTGCCGCAGGCTGCTCAGATGCTGGCGGCGGTTGTGTCGCCAGCCAGTTACCTCGATCACGTTCTTCCCCGGAGTCTGTATCTGCTGGTCATGGGTCTGGCCGTGGCATACGCCGCTGTGCTGTTCGTGATCAACTCGCTGGATCGCTACTCGCAGCGCTTGGGAATGGAGCCAGCCACATCCCGCTCGGAGATTGTGGAAGTCATGGCGCGAGACCGATGGGTTTGGGTAGCGCCCATGTGGGCTGCCGCGTCACTCCTTGTGGTGACCATGATGGAACGTCAAAGCGGAGGGGCCAACGTATTCATGTACCGGTTCTTCTAACGTGGGAAGCGCAAAGGCGGCTTTAAGAGCGTGTATGAGAACGTCTGCCGTCCCTACGGGACTCGAATCTTTTTCGCACTCTACCCAGCACTCCGCCTGCGGCTGCGTGCTGGGCTAAACTATTTCGCGCCTACGGCGCTGGGTTTTCAGCCAGCAAATCCACTGGCAAATACTACGTTTGGTTCTCACACACGCTGTAAAGCCCCTAATCATTCATGAACAGCTTGCACCCGCGTGAAGACCCGTACTACGCGAACGTAGCGCTTTTCAACAGCTCTCAAGGCGTCTTAACGGCGTCCACGTCTGGATGGGAGCCAACGGACTTCTTTACTGCAACCGGCGACTTCTGACCGCTCCCCGTTTCGTGGTACACGTCGGCACGTCCCACGCTGGTGTAGGTGAATCCATGTTTTGCCATCGTGGCCGGGTTGAACATGTTCCGTCCGTCAATCACAATTGGGTACTTCAGCAATTCACGCAAACGAACGAGATCGATCGAGCGAAATTCTTCCCAATCGGTGAGCACGAGCAAAGCATCTGCGTCCCGCGCCACTTCCATTGCTGATGCTGCGTATTGTATGTTCTGCGTGCCTAGCAACTCACGCGCATTCTCGACTGCGGCAGGATCGTAGGCTTGAATCTTGCAGCCCTCGTGAATGAGCGAGCGTATGACCGAAATGGCGGGCGATTCTCTTACATCATCGGTACCACCCTTGAATGCCAGTCCCAGCACGCCCAGCCGTTTACCTTTCAAGGTCCACAGCACGCTCCGCACCTTGCGCAGGAAACGCTCACGCTGCTCATTGTTAATACGCATGACCTCCTCGAGCAGGCGAAAGTCGTAACCACATTCGCGAGCCACGGCGCGATACGCCGATAGGTCCTTGGGAAAGCACGACCCGCCGTATCCCAGGCCAGGGTTCAGGAACTGACGGCCAATGCGCGAATCGGATCCGATACCTTCCCGTACCTGGTCCACATCAGCCCCCACCGACTCAC
Organism: Terriglobales bacterium; assembly: GCA_036511435.1. Classification (GTDB taxonomy): domain Bacteria; phylum Acidobacteriota; class Terriglobia; order Terriglobales; family Acidobacteriaceae; genus Bog-257. The sequence continues at coordinate 23,537 of DATCCF010000095.1, forward strand.
AGATAGCGGCAACCGCATTAATGAAACTGATCTTCATCGCCAGGAAGGCATTGGAGGCGTATTTGATGAGCTCGGCGCTCTTCGCCGTGGTCACAAGGAAGGGCGGCGGATGTTTGACGAGTTTGTGCGGAAGAAGGGAGTCAGCCCGCCGGTAGTAGCTGCCGTCGAGCAATGGCTCATAAATGAGTCGCAGGCGTTCCGCACAAGCTTCGTTGTCGGTACCAATTACGATCCGGTCAGGATAAAGGAAATCGGTGACTGCTGTTCCCTCACGCAGGAACTCAGGATTCGAGGCAACGTCAAACAGGGTGGCGGGAGCCCCGTTGAGCAGCATGACCTTGCGCACCCATTCACTGGTGTACACAGGCACAGTACTCTTGCCGACAATGATGGTGTAGTTCTTAATGCTGGCCGCAATTTCCCGCGCTACCGATTCAACGAAGGAAAGATCGGCCTCGCCATTGATCGCCGGCGGAGTACCAACTGCGATGAAAATTGCCTCTGACTTGTCGACCGAATCTGCAAGTGTTTCGGAAAATACCAGCCTGGTGCCATGGTGGCGCTGGAACAACTCAGGCACGTACTGCTCATGAATCGGGCAGAGGCCGCGCTGCAGGACCTCGTACTTGGCGGGATCGTTGTCGACCAGGGTGACGTCGTGGCCCAGTTCGGCAAAGCACGCTCCCGAGACCAACCCCACGTACCCGGACCCGATTACTGAAATTCGCATGAATAGCTCCACACAACAAAAGCCACGAGACTGTCTTCCGGCGGCATCGTTTGGCGGCGCGGCTGATGCAGGACAATAAGTTTCTTATTGTACATGCGACTGGCCACGAGCGAGTTCAGATTCTCCGCAACAACCGCTTCACGATCAGGCTGTGGTACTCGCGTAGAGTTTTGAAGGGATTCATCTTACTTTGGCTCTTCTTAAGGCCGTAGTCATAGAGCAGCGGTACTTCGCTGAAGCGACTGCTGAACGGCAGGACGCGCAACAATACCTCGAGATTCGCGGCGAAGGACTTGGTGGTCACAAATCCTGGGCCGTAATGTTTCAGCGCACTCTGGACCGCTTCCGCCCGGTAAGCCCGGTAAAAGATGGTGTAGTCGGTGATTCCCCGAACATGGAAGAACACCGACAGAACAATGTTCACCAGATTGCTGCCCCAGGTGCGTTGTAGCGGGAAATTGAGATATCCGCCTCCGCGAACGTAGCGCGAGGCAATGACCACGTCATCACCACCATAAATCCGGCGCGCCATTTCGGGCATCACCTCCAAGTCGCTGGTCCCGTCGCCCTCCATGATGAAAATGCAGTCAGCGGGTTCGGCCCGCGCCGCCGCCGCGACCAAGCCGTCATAGAAGGTCATGGGGACACCTAGATTGACCGGGTGGGTCACAATTTCCAGGTCCATCAGGCTGCGGAAACGCTCCGCCTCCTGCAAGGTGTTGTCGCGGCTGCCGTCGTTTACCACGATTACGGCCAGCGGCAGTGTTGCTGCCAGCTCCCGCAACTGCTGCAGCACTGCGCCTAGGTTCGGCCCTTCGTTGTAGGCAGGAATAATGATGTAGCTTTTCGCCATGGGTTGGGCCGGACTTAGCTCGTGGCTAGAAGGACCCCACTACGCGCTCAACATCACCGCGGTTCTGTTCAATCCAATCGAGCAGTAACCCGACTCCGGGCAGTGGATCGATGGTGGGTGCCCAGCCAAGGTCGCGCTTGATCTTGCGAATGTCGGCTACGAAGACAGGCTGATCGCCGGCGCGGGGCTCGGCATGACTGATCGGAATTTTCTTCGCCAGGCGCTTCTCCAGGAAGGCGAGCAGTTCCACCAGCGAAAGCGTTCTCGCGGAACCGCCCCCGACGTTGTAGATTCCGCCTGCGGCCCGCACCGGATCGGCCGCTGCGCATTGGTAGGCTGCCACCAAATCATTGACGTGCAGCAGGTCGCGTATTTGCAGGCCATCGCCATAGATGGTGATCGGTCTTTCCAGGAGCGCCGCAATCGAAAACCAGGCCACCCATCCCTGGTCCTCCACGCCAAACTGCCTCTGGCCGTATATGCACGATTGGCGGAAGACCACCGACGGAATGCCGTAGATCCGCCCGTAGTCGTGGACGTACTGGTCCGCCGCCCCTTTGCTACAGCCATACGGCGAGTGAAAATCGAGCGGACGATCTTCCGCGATACCTTCGGGAAAGTCGCGAAAGCGATACCTGGTCGCATCCTTCACGCAGACCACGTCGGTCATTCCGCCGTAGACCTTATTGGTAGAGGAGTACAGTACCAGCGGCTTGTTTCCGGCCTCACGAATCGCTTCGAGCACATTGAAGGTGCCATGAGCATTGATCTCGAAGTCTTCCACCGGACGGGCGATGGACGTGGTCACCGCAACCTGCGCCGCGAGATGCAGCACTAGCTCCGCCCGTGCCACCGCACGCAGCAATGGAAAGTGGTCGTATCGGACATCACCGAGAACGAATTCGCACTGCCCGGGGAATTTCTGTTGCAGATAACACAGGTTTAGATCGGTGCCTTTGCGAGACAGATTGTCAAACAGGATGACGTGCCACCCGTCGCGGATAAAGGCTTCGGCTGCGTTCACTCCAATGAATCCGGCTCCTCCCGTGATGACGACTGTCCTGGTTGGCAAGTTCTCTCCTGGAATCGAGGGATTACAGTAAGGTTGTGGCAGGTTTGACCTTTTGCCGGCCGCCCGCATATCCAGCCGCTACCGTTTGAGGCAATGCCAATGCTAGCCGCACGTTGACGATGCGCCGCAACGGCCATCGAAAGTCCATATTAAGGTTCCGCCCGGTTTAAGGCAATTATGGCGTGCGGTAGAATTGGCTGGCCTATGGAGAACCTTCACGAGTCGGTGAGCCAGCCAAGCTTGCCAGTGCCCTTGGCCAGCTCGAAACGGCCGCTCGCGCGATTTGCACGGAACTGGGATTTCCTGGCGGTAGTGCTGCTAATGGGCGCATCGGTACCATTGGCTTGGATTTCCCCCAGCGCTCTGGTGGTCGTCCCGCACCCCGGCACCTTCGACGATCACTGGGTAATCGATGCTGTGTTTAAGGCATCGCGCGGAATCTGGTTTGGCCGCGATGTCGCATTTCTCTATGGGCCGTTGGCCCATTGGCTGTTCAGCGCCCCGCGCTGGGCGGGTCTGTCGCTAGGATCCATCCATACCAGCTACAACACGTTGCTATTGTGGTGCTCGTTTCTTTTCGGTTATGCGACGCTGCGGCTACTCATTCCTGAACAACCGGCGTGGAAGCGCTTTCTGCTACTGCTGTTGCTGGCGGTTTTCTGGGCACCCTGGGACGGGCGAACAGCATTCTATATCTTTCTGTTGGCTTTCTTTGTCAGGGGTTGGTACGCGCTGCAACAGGAGCGGGTTAAGCCCATCCTGCTCGGCTTCGTTGCCGCGCTTCTTTGTGCTGTCGCGTTCTTATATTCGGCGGATACCGGCGTATATGGAGTCGCTGCATGGCTGATCGCGCTATGCGGAGTGGCGTGGGAGGGCCGTCGCGAACCGCAAAAGGTTCGGCTCTACGCGTTCGCTGTGGCGGCCTTTGCGGTTTCCTCGGTGGTACTCGTCTTCCTCTTCAATATCACGATGGCAAGTCTTTTTGATTTCGGTTTCTGGAGGAGATCGCTTGCGCTGGTCGCGGTGCACCGCTGGAACGAGCCTGCATCTATGTCGGAGGCTGGCGCCATTCATTTGCTCGCACCTTTGGTAATTGGCGGTGTCCTCTTTCTTCTCCGCTGGGTCGTGGATGGGGACCGCACTGCGGTTATCACTGCCCGCGCCGGATTCCTGCTAAGCGCATTCGTATTCTCCGTGCTCGCCATGCAGAGTGGACTGGTGCGCTCCGATCCCAACCACATTGTGTTCGCCGTATTTCCCATGGTGTTCTTTACGGGTACGGTTTTGTTCTCCTTCCGATCGCGCTCGGTGTCGGTGGCGGCCGCGATAATCGCAGTGGCATCTTGTGTGCTGTTTGCGCAGCCCGCCTCAGCCTTTCGGCTATCAAGTCTGCGCTATCGCTATGCCCAATTTCGATACCCTTTAGCCACTTGTCCCAGCGGGTTCAAGGAATTCGACCACGCTTGCTATCCCGTCGGATTCACCATAATGCTCCAGACCATCGTGAATTATCTTCAGCAGCACAGCGCCGTGGGCAATTCGGTTGTGATATTTCCCTATCAATACATGTTTGGGATGGCTTCGGGCCGCAACGTGGCGGGCGCGGTGGAGCAGTCTTTTCTCTCTGTCGGCCCTTATTTAACTCAGCTCGATATTGCTGCGCTGCGGCGCGCAGCAGCGCCTGCGGCACTCTATTTTCCAGACGGCAGCCTGAGTCTGCCTATCGACGACGTACCCAATTTCACGCGCAATCCCGAGATCTGGTTCTGGATCTTCCAGCGTTACCGCGCAGAGCAAGAACTCGCACCAGAAGTTTTCGGCCTACAACGTGATGACTCACGGGCCGCTCGAATAGCGATGCAGCCCCTGCCGCTCGGCGTTCCGGCACAGACCTATCCGATCCGTGAACGCAGCGCGAGGGTAGACCTTGGCGTACCGTACTGGCCCGCCGGCGCCGACTTTCTGCGGTTGCGCATGACGGTGCATTACAGTCCCTTGTGGAAGTTGCGCAAACCGGAACGCCTTCAGCTTGAGATCACCCGTGCCGATGGCAGTCACGATCTGAAAACATTCGTAGTGGAGCCGAACGTCTCATCGGAAGTGTGGTTTTATCCCTGGAATGAAAAAGACCTCGCGCATTACTTCGACGCCGACGAGATTCAGTGGCGCACCACTCCGCGCTCAGCGATCACGCAGCTTCGCTTGTTGCTCACGCCGCTGGATTGGGTCTCGCAACAGCCTGACGCGATCGTGATCGAGTCAGCCGATGCGGTCAAGGTCAGCATGGGTCCCGGATAATGGCGCCGCTGGCCACCAGGATGAACAGAATGTCATCCCCGTTCGAATGCAAGTCCACTTTGTTCGCCTAAAGTGTAACCAGCATTTTTGTCACCGCTATGGGGGAATCTTTGAAATCCACTGGTCGATCTTTACCAGCCCGCGATGGCTGAGCATAGGCACGAAGAGTCAACCCAGCTCCAGCCCCTAAGGACTGACGCCGATCCGTCGTTGTTGAATCGAAGCATAGCTAATCTGTTCGATAACGAAATAGCGCATCTTCCGCCCGGCTGTCGCATCCATGGCCCTAGTGGGGGCGAGAAACGGCCAAGCTGAGCTGACCGTCGAGGACAATGGTCCGGGGTTCCCTTCCGCGGTGTGGGGTCGTGTTTTTGAACGCTTGGTGAAGGGGCAAGCATTCGACCGGACATGGTCTGGGATTGGCGTTTGTGGATGCGGCGATCCAAGCCCATGGCGGTCATGTGCGGATTACGGACGGCAAGCACGGCGGTGCCGTGACTATTATGTCGTTGCCATTAGCGGAAGTCTTGAGCGAGAAGGTGTGACGTTTGGGGATACTTCGACGGTGGTGCACTTGCATAGTTCTCGGGGCCCTGGTGCTGGCGCTGGTCAGCTCGGTTGCCGCGTTGTCTCCACAAGATGGCGTTGCGCAACGGCCTCTCGATCGAGGTTTTCAGCAGATGTACAACCTCGACTTTGCGGCAGCCCATGCGACGTTCCGCAGCTATCAGCAAACTTATCCCGCAGATCCGATGGGCTATGTATCCAATGCCGCCGCATATTTGTTTTCCGAGTTCGACCGATTGCACATTCTGGAATCCGACCTTTTCATCGATGACAAGAAGTTCGACGGACGCGGGAAACTTACACCTGATCCGGCGCTAAAGACCGAGTTCGAAAAAGAGTTGGCCAAGAGCGACGAGCTAGTGACCAGGATTTTGGCGCAGAAGCCGGACGACAAGAACGCCTTGTTCTCACAGATCATGGCAAATGGGCTTCGCGGCGACTATGCAGCGCTGATCGAAAAACGAAACCTGGCCAGTCTGGGTTACATGAAGACATCACGTGCCATCGCGCAGAGATTGCTGGCAATCGATCCGACGTGTTATGACGCTTACCTTGCAGTCGGTGTGGAAAACTATTTGCTCGGAATCAATCCTGCACCGGTACGGTGGCTCCTGCGGATGACGGGCGCGGAAACGGACAAGCGGGAAGGTTTACAGCGCTTGCGCCTCACGGCGGACAAAGGGCGCTATCTTGCGCCGTTCGCACGGCTGCTTCTGGCGGTTGCGGCATTGCGCGATAAGGACCGGCCAGCAGCGCGAACTCTGCTCGCTGGTCTGGCGAAGGAATTTCCCGGCAATCAGCTCTACGTCACGGAGTTGGCGCGCATTCAGTAGGCTGTGCCTCGATCTCTGCCACAAAATCTAGAGCAGCTTTGGAACTGCTCTAATCTAATGCGTTGCGGGTGTACCGTTACTCGGCGCGAGGTGGCCGACCGCCGAGATGTTGAGAACCACCTTGTTCTCGACATGCAGAAAAAGGTTGCCAGGATTCTTCATACCCGAATCCTGATAGGGCACGACAATGCTGAAGCAGGCTCGGGATGACAAGAATACAGGACTTCCAACGGCGCACCCTTCGGCAGGCTCAGGGCGGGCTCTAAAGGTGAGCCGCTTCAAAGCAGCGTGAAATCGACCTTTTTCGCATCCTGTTCAGCCGTGCCCCTTCAAAAGCTTGCTGAATGAATACCCCAGGTGAAGCGCCGCTCTGAAGGGAACCACATCAATTCTGAAACCGCTCTAGCTTGCAGGCTTGTCCGCAGCGGAGTTCACGCCGGATGTCTCTAGCGCTCCGGCGTGTCGGCGTTAGTGGTGAACTATTCGTTGGAGCTATCTGACGTTTGTTCCTCATCGCCGCTAGTGGCAACAACCCACGTCGGATTCGGGTTGTAATCCTTCATTTGCTTGGCAACGTCCGCAGTATTTGCTCCGAGGTCCTTCTGGTAGACCACTCCAGTCGCATCCACCAGGAAGGTCATGACTCCGGAGTTGCGGTATTCGGCCGGATAGGCGACGAATGCGAAGCCCCCAGTCATCTTGCCATCCACGATGTAGCTCTTAGCGCCGCCTTTTGCGTTAGCGCCCTGTCCGGTTAGGGTCCGGTAGTAATAGCCGCGGAAAGGTTGTGGAGTATCGTGTTTGCCTCCGTAGCCTTCGCCGGCGGCATAGGCTACCAGGGAGCCGATCGGGCTCTCGGGTTGCCCCTCGGCAACCTTCCAATAAAGTCCATTCTGCTTTCCTTCAGCGCTGATGAACTTCTGCGCGTACTGGTGGGCGGAATCGCCATCGTGCGTTTGCTCGAAATAATCGTGCTGCGCATCGGCCAGGACCCCGCACACGCGAATAGCTGCCATCTCGTTCTTACCAATACGACGGAAGAGGATTTCCTGCGCTCCAGCCTTAGTGTCGAAATACCATCGCCCGGCATTGTTTTTGAGCGGGATGGGGAACGGCCAGTTCCGGGCGCCGATGTAGAGGATTTGGCTCCCTTTTATTTCTTTGGCCCAGCGATTCATCTGCTCGAAGCCCTGGGTGAAAAATTCGCCATTACTCTTGTCCTGCACTTCGTCGCCGGAGGAGATGATACTGGCGGAGGATTGCCCGAGGACCGCCTCCATGCCCGGTTTATCGCCAGACTTGACGGCTGCATACAGCGCATTGCCGGCATCTTGCGGCGTCGCAAAAGTCTTCTGCCCGGGCTCCTGGGCGTAGGCTACGGCGGCAAATAAAACTAACGAGAATGCGAATACCACCGTCTTGATCAGCCTTGCATGCCTCTTCATCGGAATACCTCGCAAATTTGTCTGAGACATCGGTTACTCTCCATAGCACGGATCCACTGCCAATTCCGTTGCCGACCTGCCAGCTTGCGCTGCGAGTTAGCGTCTGCGACCGCCTCCGCTGCGAGCAGGTGCGCTACGCTGTCCGCCGCCCATACTCCACTGTCCGCGATTGCTCTGCGCTCGCGTACTTCCGCCTGTTCCGTATCCACTGAAGGCGCCAGTCTGGGTTCCGGTCGCGGGCCGTTGGCCATAGCCGCGATCCGGTGAAGCAGACGGGCGAGTGGAAGCCGCCGGGCGGTTGGCGTTGTTATTCTCTGTGCGGTTGGTTCCGTATCCGCCGGTGTTGTTGCCTCGATTTACGTTGTTGTTGCGATTGCCGTTGTTCGCGTTGTTGACGTTATTGCGGTTGCCGCCATTGATGTTCACGGTATTGCCGCTGACGTTGGTGTTGCGGTTCCCAGAGCGATTGACGTTCGCGGGATAATTAGTGGGGCGATTGCCGTTGGCATATCGGCCGCTGTTGTAGTTGTAGCGGTTGCCGTTGGCGTAGACGTTACTGCGCGAAACATACACGTTGCGGTTGTAAACCACAGTTCCGCCGTGCCAGCCGCAGCCCCAACTGTTCCATCCCCAGCCACAGCAACTGTTGCTGAGTGCCGCTCCGACTGCCATGCCAACACCGAACGAAATCAGCCCCGTGGCCACCATAGCCCCAGTGCTGTAGCCGGGCGGGTAATAAGGCGTCCCGTACACCACAGTGGGGTTGTAGGTCGGCACATAAACCACCGTTGGATTCGCCGGCTGGATCACAATCGTCTGCGGATTCTGCTGGACCACAGTCATCTGGGAAGTTGGTTTCAGGTTACCCGCGTCCTTGGCTTGCTTGCGCAGCCGCTGGATGGCAGCCATGACATCCGCCTGCTGGTTGTAAGACACATCGCCGAGCGCAGAGGTCCAAGACAGGTTGTTCGCCAGGTTGTCGAGAACTGATGGGAACCCGGTCAACGCCTTCACGCTCGGGTCCCAAGGCTGCTTATCGACCGCCTGCATCAAGGCCTCGCCTTGGAGGTTGGCATTGCTCTTCAGCCATTTATCAGCTTCCGTAATCTGGTCGGGATAAGTCGCACCGGCCAGGATCTGTGCCACCAACGCGTCAGGATAAAGAGCGATTGGGGCCACGATGGCGTCGATGTCGGCAGCCGGAACGTTGGCTGGCGGGGACCCCTGTATGCCGCTGACCGGGGGATACATGGCAGCTGAAGGTTCCGCGCTTGCAATGGACGGGGAGGTCGCAATCAACATTCCCCAAGTTAAGACGAACGCCAGGACCTGCTTAAGTTGGACCATAAGTGCTCCAATCTATGACGGATGTTCGCAGTCGCGTCTTTTCCGCGTTCTATTGAAATGATCGCAGTTGAGCTGTTTGATTCCACCTCAGAATAACACCAGAGCGCGTGATCCGATGTGAGGCCCAAGCTGCTCAGACCGTACAACTAAAGTTGCAGGCAATCAGCTAGCTACGGCTACAATCATCGTAGCCAGCGCTGGCAGAGATTCCGATGATAGCCGCGATTCTTACCACAACTCAGGACGTTTCTAAGCGTCCTCTTCATACAGACGAAGTTCCGCGCCCGACGCTGGAACCGGGCTACGTCCTGTTGAAAGTACGCGCCTGCGGTGTTTGCCGTACCGACCTGCATATTGTGGAAGGCGACCTTGCTGCGCAACCGGAGAGCCTGATTCCGGGACATCAGATCGTCGGCGACGTCGTGGAAGGCGCCACCGCAGACGTTGCGGCCGGAGCGCGCGTCGGGGTTTCGTGGATTGGCGGCACCGACGGAACCTGTTGGTATTGCCGTCGGGGCATGGAGAACCTTTGCGATGCTCCCGTCTTCACCGGCTATACGGTAAATGGGGGTTACGCGGAATATGCGCTGGCGCGGGCCGATTTCGTCTTTCCACTACCGGCAGCGCTCGACGACTTGCATGCCGCGCCGCTGCTCTGTGCCGGCATCATTGGTTTTCGGAGTCTGCGGGTTGCGGGAGTGGAACCCGGAGAGCGCGTGGGACTATTCGGCTTCGGAGCCTCGGCACATCTCGCAATCGAAGTGCTGCACGCCTGGAACTGTGAGGTCTACGTTTCGACGCGAGGCGATTCGCATCGCCGACTGGCAAAGTCACTCGGGGCCGCATGGGTGGGAGCGGAAACGGACAAGCCGCCAGTCGAGCTCGACCGCGCCATCACCTTCGCGCCCAGCGGAGACGTGGTGATAGCTGCCCTGGCAAGTTTACGCAAGGGAGGAGTCGTCGCCATCAACGCCATCCATCTCGATCGCATTCCTCAGTTCGACTACGACCGTCTGCTTTGGGGCGAGCGCCAGATTCGCAGCGTTGCGAATATGACCCGCGCCGATGCACGCGACTTCCTGAAGATTGCCGCCGAGATCAACCTTCATCCCAAGGTTACGAAGTTTCCGCTTCATCAGGCCAACGAAGCTCTGCTCGCGATCAAGAACGACTCCATCGACGGCGCAGCGGTAATCGTTCCGTGAGGAAGGTTTTCTCTTCGAGTTGTGAAGTCTCACGCTGCATAACCAAGGTGTAGTACCGGGCATCAGCTGCGTGGTAGTGTCTCTTAACGGGACGGTCGGGAGCACCTATTTGGCGACCACAACACGTCCGTTGCTAATCCGCAGACAGATACGTGTGCGCGGCATCGTGCAGGGTGTGGGGTTTCGGCCATTCGTCTATAACCTCGCACGCGAACTCGGGCTAACGGGATACGTTTTCAATTCCTCGGCGGGTGTTACGGTGGAGATTGAGGGTGCCGACCAGGCCATTCAGAAATTCTTGGATGCGTTGTGGCACCGGCCACCGCCGTTAGCGTTAATCGCAGAAATCGCGGTGGTCGAACTCGAACCCGTTGGCGGCACCGACTTCGAAATACAAGAAAGCCATTCGGAAGCGGGCGAGTTTGTCCTGGTGTCGCCCGATATGGCGACGTGCGACGAGTGCTGGTGCGACTTCGGCGACCCCAAGGACCGCCGCTTTGGATATCCTTTTACCAACTGCACCAATTGCGGACCGCGCTACACCATCATCCAGGACATTCCCTACGATCGCCCGATGACGACCATGTCATCGTTCCGCATGTGCGCGCTTTGCCAGGCGGAATACGAAGACCCAGCGAATCGCCGCTTCCACGCGCAGCCGAATGCCTGTCCGGTGTGCGGCCCAGCTTTGGCGATGGCGCAATCCGGAGCGTCGTTTCCAGCCGATGGGTCCTACAACCCTGCTGGATCCGCCGCGATCATCCAACAGGCGCGCGAACTGCTGCGCCAAGGCAAAATCGTAGCGGTGAAGGGACTGGGCGGTTTTCTGCTGGCCTGTGATGCGGAGAACGATGCCGGTGTGAAACTGTTGCGCAGCCGCAAACGCCGTAGCGACAAGCCTTTCGCATTGATGGCGCGCGATCTTGCCGCCGTCGAAAGCTTCTGCGTTGTTTCCGACGTGGAGCGCACCGCATTGCTAAGTGCGCGACGGCCCATCGTCGTGCTGCGCCGCCGCCCGGACGCTACGATTTCTCCCGCCGTCGCTCCGGGGAATGACACGATTGGCGTGATGCTGCCGTACACGCCGCTCCACTACCTACTGTTCGGCGACTCGCCGGACGACCCGCCACGGTTTGCGGCGTTGGTGATGACCAGCGGCAATATCAGCGAGGAGCCCATTGTCACCTCAAACGAAGAAGCTTGGGAGCGATTGGGTCCGATAGCCGACTGGTTCGTGTTTCATAACCGCGATATCTACATGCGAACGGATGATTCAGTGGTGCGCACGTTGGAGGGACGCGAACGTGTGCTTCGTCGTTCCCGCGGATACGTGCCGCATCCGGTGGACCTGGGCGTCCCGTTGCTTGAGATTCTGGCCTGCGGCGCCGAACTGAAGAACACCCTGTGTCTGACCAAGGGTACCTACGCGATCCTGAGTCAACATATTGGCGACCTGGAGAACTACGAGACGCTGGTGTTTTTCGAGGAAACGCTGGCCAACCTGAAGAAGCTGTTCCGGGTGGAGCCTCGGGCGGTTGCGTATGACCTGCATCCCAACTATATGAGCTCGCGTTTCGCTCTCAAGTTGCCGCTGGAGCGCAAAATCGGCGTGCAGCATCATCATGCGCACATCGCCAGTTGCATGGCGGAAAATCACCTGCGCGGCAAGGTCATAGGCGTAGCATTCGACGGGACCGGCTACGGCACCGATGCAAAGATCTGGGGCGGCGAATTTCTGGTCGCTGACTTCGCCGGATTTGAACGGCGTGCGCATCTGCGTTACGTCCCCATGGCGGGCGGCGATGCAGCGGTGCGGCAGCCCTGGCGCATGGCGCTTAGCTATCTCCGCGACACGTTCGGCCCGAACTCACTGCCGCCGGATCTGCGATTCCTGCAGAGTGTTCCGGCAAAGCAAGTCGACCTGGTAGACGCCATGCTCTTGCGCGGCATCAACACTGTTGAGACCTCTTCCTGCGGCCGTTTGTTCGATGCCGTGGCCTCCCTCGTTGGTTTGCGGCAGGAGGTCAACTTCGAAGGGCAAGCGGTGATCGAACTGGAAATGATTGCGCAGGCGAACCTCGAACAGCGGTATCCTTTCCTTGTGGATGCGGGTGAGCCGGCGCAGATGGACATGCGGCCGATGATCGAGAACATCGTGGAAGATCTTTCGCGGTCGAAGCCAGCGGGATACATCGCCGCATGTTTCCATAACACCATCGCCGCCGCGATCGTGGAAGTTTGCCGTAGGATCCGTAAGCGTGACCAGTTGAAGCGCGTGTGCCTGAGCGGTGGTACCTTCCAGAACATGTACCTGCTGCGCCGTGCCGTAGACGGATTACAGCGCGATGGTTTCGAGGTTTATCTGCACGCCTTGGTTCCTCCGAACGATGGAGGTATCTCTCTCGGCCAGGCAGTTATCGCGAATGAAGTTTTGCGAAGAGGAGACTGACATGTGTTTGGCGATTCCCGGCAAAGTGGTGGAAGCATTCGACCAGGGGGGTATGCGTATGGCCAAGGTCCAGTTTGGTGGAATCGTGCGCGAGGCCTGCCTGGAGTACGTTCCGGAGACACAGGTCGGCGACTACGTCCTGGTCCACGTGGGCTTCGCCATCAGCCGGGTCGATGAGGAAGAGGCGCTCCGTACCTACCAACTGCTCGAGGAATTGGACCAACTGGCTGAACTCAATGCGCCGGTCGTGGACGAGATTGGCGATGGGAGACGCAAGCCATGAAATATCTGGATGAATATCGTGATGGACGGCTGGCCGGCAAGATCGTCGAGGAAATTCATCGTATCCAGACGAAGCCGTGGGTGATTATGGAAGTTTGCGGTGGCCAAACACATTCCATCGTGAAGCATGGAATCGACTACTTGCTGCCGCGGGAGATTGAGCTGGTACATGGTCCCGGCTGCCCAGTTTGCGTGACGCCCCTGGAGATGATCGACAAAGCACATGCCATCGCCAGACGCTCCGACGTGATCTTCTGCTCATTCGGCGACATGTTGCGCGTGCCCGGCTCGGATGGCGATTTGTTTACCATCAAGTCGAAAGGCGGGGACGTTCGAGTCGTTTACTCGCCCCTGGATTGCCTGAAAATTGCGCGCGCCAATCCCGACAAGCAAGTAGTCTTCTTCGCTATCGGTTTCGAGACCACTGCGCCGGCGAACGCTATGCTGGTATGGCGAGCGCAGCAGGAAAAGGTGAAAAACCTTTCTGTCCTGGTTTCCCATGTCCTGGTGCCACCCGCGATGGCCGCAATCCTGCAATCTCCGCTGAACCGGGTGCAGGGGTTCATGGGGCCGGGACACGTGTGCGCGGTCATGGGATACCGGGAATACGAACCGCTCAGCGCGCGGTTCAAGGTCCCGATCGTCATTACGGGGTTCGAGCCGCTGGACATCTTGCAGGGAATACTGATGACCATCCGGCAGCTCGAGACCGGGCGCGCCGAAGTGGAGAACGAGTACTCGCGCATCCTGGGTCGGGAAGGGAACAAGCCGGCGCAGAAACTGGTGTGCAATGTGTTCGAGATCGCCGATCGCAAGTGGCGAGGCATAGGGACGATTCCAAAAAGCGGGTACAAGTTGCGCTGGGAGTTCCGCGACCATGATGCCGAGCGTCTTTTCGACGTGAAGGAGATCGATACCCTGGAGTCCGAAGTTTGCATCAGCGGGCAAATTCTGAAGGGCATCAAGAAGCCGCACGATTGCCCCGCGTTTGGCACTGAGTGCGACCCGCAGCATCCGCTGGGTGCCACCATGGTTTCGGCCGAGGGCGCCTGCGCCGCGTACTACGCCTATGGCAGGCACCTGAGAAGAGATAAAGATGATGCGAACCTGACAGCGATTTCCAGGGGAGGCCCGGCGTGACGCAGCCTGGCGTTGTCTAACCAAAGCCCTTCGAGGTGATATGAGCGAAGTTATTTCCCCGGTATTCGGTTCCTGTCCCCTGCCGATCTTCGAGCACAAACAGATCGTGCTAGGCCACGGGAGTGGCGGCAAGCTGACGGCTGAGCTGATCGACAAAGTCTTTCGGCCTGCCTTCGCCAACTCAATTCTCGACAAGCTGGATGACCAGGCTGTGGTGCAGGTCAATGGCACTCGCCTGGCCTTCACCACGGATTCGTTCGTGGTGACGCCGATTTTCTTTCCCGGCGGAGATATTGGACGACTGGCGATCAATGGCACGGTGAATGACCTGGCCATGAGCGGTGCCCGTCCACTGTATCTGGCCGCGGCTTTCATTCTGGAAGAAGGGCTGGCGGCTGATGACCTTCGTCGCGTGGTGGAATCGATGCGGGATGCGGCGAGCGAAGCCGGGGTGCTGCTGGTGACCGGAGACACCAAGGTCGTCAATCGCGGTAAGGGCGACCAGGTGTTCATTACGACTACGGGGCTTGGCGTGATCGACAGGCCGGTGGAAATTTCAGCCGATCGCGCCCGTCCGGGCGACAAGATCATCCTCAGCGGATTCATTGGCGATCACGGAATGGCGATCATGTCGCAACGGGAGAACCTGGAGTTCGAAGGTGCGATTGAAAGCGACTGCGCGCCGCTGTACGGCCTGGTTAGCGCGATGCTTGAAGTGACGGGCAGCGACGGGTTACCCACTATTCATTGTCTGCGCGATCCAACTCGCGGCGGGGTAGCAACCACGTTGAATGAAATTGCCGGGCGGTCGCAGGTCGGAATGCTGCTGCAAGAACGCGATATTCCAGTTCGCGAAACCGTCCAAGGCGCCTGTGAAATCCTGGGACTCGATCCGCTCTACGTGGCCAACGAAGGCAAGCTGGTCGCGATCGTTGCCGCAGCAGCAGCCGACGAAATTGTCCAGCAAATGCGCCAGCACCCGCTGGGCGGGAAAGCCGTCGTGATCGGAGAGGTGGTTGCCGATCATGCCGGTATGGTTCTGATGAAGACCGAGATCGGCGGCACGCGCGTCCTGGATGTCATGTTCGGCGAGCAGCTCCCAAGAATTTGTTAGCCTGGCAACCAACCCGTCGGTGCCTGCCAATCCGGCGCCAGCAATATTACATCGTGGAGATCGGCGCTTTGAGTGCTTAGCTGCCAGTAGAGGCGCTGGCGTCGGCTACGGTATGATGTAAGAATGTCGTCGCGACTCTGGTTCACCTCTGCAATTCTGGCAATACTCGTGTTCGCGGGCTTAGGCGGATGTAAGCCCAGGACGAAGACCAAGCCTGAAGTAGTGCGGGTGGCGCGCAATCTCAGCTCCCCTTACGGCAGCGAAATGGATCTCCGGATCGTGGAGTTTCAAATCACCAATCCGCGCTTGCAGTCGGGCAAGCCGATCGTGATACAGACGGTCGAGATACGCGACTATCGCGATTTGCTGCAGAACCATCTCGGCAAAGATATGAATGCCGACGTGATCATCCTGGATGCTCCGGAGGATGCCGAGCTGAATTCTGGCGTGAAAGCCGATATGGCGCATGCGGTGAACATCTGCACTGCCGTGAAGGCTTGTCCGGCCGAAGTTCCGGCGCTGGTTCTATCTTCGGCCTCCCCCGATCGCAAGGAAGCGGCGCAGAAGTTTCTCGACGCGCTGCAGAAACCACAATAGCGGCGCGGAATTTTCCGTGGTCCGGAGGCGATACAGCAAGGTAGCTCAAGAGGGTGTGTGAGAACCCCTTTTGAGTTGGCTGGGTGGAGCGATTGCGCAAAATCTGGCCCCGCAACCGGGGTTCCCAGTTCGCGCCGCTTTTGCGCAAAATGGGGTGGAGCAGGGGCGGAATTGGTTTTAGAGCGGTTCCGGGGTAGCTGTATCCGATAATAAATACCCACAGTGGCGAAACCAAGCGGTGGCGTTGTGAGGCGTAACGGCGGCGATCGCTGTCGCCACGGCCTTCTCCAGCAGATCGACCGCC
>DATCCF010000096.1:0-10612 GCA_036511435.1 Terriglobales bacterium
TCCTCGCGAAAATCCACCGACGCGACCCACAGACGAACAATTTCCGCCCCAAGTTTGTTAGCGATCTCCACCGGATCGACGGTGTTGCCCAGCGATTTCGACATGGCGCGCCCCTGCGGGTCGAGCGTCCAGCCAGCGGTAGCGACCCCGCGGTAGGGCGCTGCACCCTTAGTGGCCACGGCCAAGAGCAGGGAAGAGTGGAACCATCCGCGATGCTGATCGCCCCCCTCCAGGTACAGGTCGGCGGGCCAGGGAAGCCCAGGCTCATGGCCCAGCACCGCTGCATGGCTCGAGCCAGACTCAAACCACACATCGATGATGTCCATCTCCTTGCGAAACTTCGTCCCTCCGCACTTCGGGCACTTAACTCCGGCGGGAAGAATCTCTTCCGCCGAGTATTTGTACCAAGCGTCGGCGCCCTCACGAGCGAACAGCTCGACGACCGCGCGATTGACCGCAGGGTCGTTCAGAAACACCTGGCAGGCTTCGCATTGAAATACCGCGATGGGTACGCCCCAGATTCGCTGGCGCGAAATACACCAGTCGGGGCGCGTGGCGACCATGTTCGAGATACGCTCTTCACCCCATGCCGGGTCCCACTTCACCTTCTTGATCTCTTCCAGCGCGCGGCTGCGCAGCGTACCTCCCGGCAGTTTGCCTTCCATCGAAATGAACCACTGCTCGGTGGCGCGGAAGATGATGGGATTGTGACAGCGCCAGCAGTGCGGATAGGAGTGTTCGATTTTTTCGAAACCCAGCAACACACCCCGGCTCTTCAGCAGATCCACGACCAGGGGATTGGCCTTGAAGACCTGCTGGTTCTTGTACTCCGGCAGCCCGTCGCGCAGGATTCCACCTTCGTCCACGTCGCAATGCAAATCAAGGCTGTACTTAACGCCGGTGGCGAAGTCGTCTGCACCGTGCGCAGGAGCGGTGTGCACGGCGCCGGTTCCGGTGTCCATGGTGACGTAGTCGCCCAGCACGCCGAGGACGCTACGCTCCAAGAACGGATGAGCGAATGTCGCGTACTCCAACTTCGCTCCAGGAAACGAGGCAACTTCCTTCGCCTCGCCGAGATTGCATTTCTCGACCGTCTGCTGCGCCAGCTCTCTGGCAACGATGTAGGTCCACTCGCCGGTATCGAGCGCGACGTATTCCGCATCGGGGGCAAAGGTCACCGCCATCGACGCAGGCAGCGTCCACGGAGTTGTCGTCCAGATGATGGTTGCTACGTTCTTCTTGCCGGCCAGCGCGGGATCGATATTGCCGGGATCGCTGGTCAGCGGATACCGCACCCAGATACTGGGGCTGGTGTGCATCTCGTATTCGACTTCCGCCTCGGCCAGCGCGGTCTTGTCGTGCACGCACCAGTACACCGACTTCAGTCCCTTGTAAACCAGTCCCTGCTGGTAGCACGAGTAGAACGTCTCCACTACGACGCTCTCGTAGATCGGATCCATCGTCGAGTAAGGCCTGTCCCAGCGGCCGAAGACGCCGATTCGCTTGAACTGTTCCCGCTGCAGGTCAAGATATTTCTGCGCGTACTTACGGCACGCCTCGCGCACCGCCAGCGGGTCCATATCGAGCTTCTTGCGGCCCAGTAGATCGTCCACCTTGATCTCGATAGGAAGTCCATGGCAGTCCCATCCGGGCACGTACGGCGCGTCGAAACCGCTCATGCTGCGCGACTTCACCACGAAATCTTTCAGCGTCTTGTTGAGTGCCGTACCCAGGTGGATGGGGCCGTTGGCATAAGGCGGGCCGTCGTGCATCACATAGATTGGCTGCCCTTTGTGCGCCTCGCGGATGAGGTCGTAAATCCGCATTTTCTCCCACCGGTCGAGCATGAGGGGCTCGTTCCGCGGCAGGTTCGCCTTCATGGAAAAGTCGGTCTTGGGCAGATTCAGCGTGGATTTCAGATCGAGCGGCACTCCCTATATCTCCCGCCAGCCGGTTACTGGATTGCAAACGATACGCAAGCTATCTGTTCATTATAAGGAGCGGGTAAATTCGCGTCTATCAGCGGCTTGCATTTGTGCTCGCCTTTACTCGTGGGATTCGTCCTAGGGAAAGTTGGCACCATAAACAACGGTGGGGAAAGCTCTGCATCTAACTTGTCAGCAAGTGGGATTACGCCTTAGCAATTTGGGATGTAATCCAAGCGACACACATGCGCAGGCAGACCCTAAGAACCGAGAAGACCAAGAGGACGAAGGCGAGCCTCGGCGGCTCGGGTAGAGTGGCGCTTCACCTGGATTATTCACCTGTTTCGGTAGCTAAAGACAGCAAGCTTTGAAAGGGCACGGCTTTCACAGGCTGCGGAAAAATGCTGTGCATCGTACTTTCATGGTGGGAGCCCTCGCATTTATGCGAGGGTAGGAGCGCTTCAGCGCTCCGGGAAAACATCGGCCTGGATCACGCGCTTTAGCGCCGGGCATCGAAAACCCAGGGCTGAAGCCCACTTCAAGATCGACCCCTTATCCGCTGGGCTAAAGTCCAGCTCCCCCTGCTGAAGCAGGGGGCTCCCACCAAAAGTGTTGTCCAGAGTTTTTCGGCAGCCTGTTTCAGCCGTGCCGTTACGTCTGCGTGGGGAGTTGGGCTTCAGCCCCTGAGGGAATTCGCACTTAGTCCCAACACCGAAGTCCCTCAGTGGCTAAAGCCACCATAATGACAGCGCTTACGGCACGGCTGAAGCCGTGCCCCTTCCAAGCGTGAAGTCCTCATGAATAATCCAGCTTCAGTGCCGCAATGGCATGGGGGCGGTCAGTTCAGAGCCGCTTCAGAAACGCCTTGGCGCGCTCTGACTCCGGGAAGAGCTTTTCTTCGGCGCGAAACTCCGGCCCATGGACGCAGCGGCGGCTGCCACGCAGCTTCACTGGATGCTTCAGATGGAGCATTTCGTGATAGACGATGTACTCGACGGCATAACGCGGAACGCGCTGGTGATCGAAGGCCCGGCTGACCACGATGGCGTTGTGCGCAGGATCGTAATGGGCAAGGCTTCTGCGGGCGTGAGATTGGCTCCACGTCATCTGAGGCCGGCCCAGTAAACCGTAAAAGAAGCGCTGGTTGAGTTCTTCGAAGATCTGATCGAGGTCGTAGAGCTCGCCTTGTGCGGAGTCGATCCGTTTTCGCCCGCGCAGTTGTCGCACCAGTTGCGCCTTAGTGCTGATGTCGTGGCTGAGGACGTAGCGGCGATAGCGCGTCGAGTGCAGTGGCGCGATCGGCTTGCGATAGATTTTGGCCAGCAGGATGTGAGTGATCGCCTCCAGAACGGTGGCGGGCGCGCCTTCCAGCAGGTCGGAGATTCGTGCGTACACTATGGTCTCGCGCACCCGAATCGTGCTGTTCACATTGGCGAACGGATAGAAGTCGACACGGAACTCCGGCAGCGGCGCACGTGGCCGCAGCTCGCGGTAGGTTCTCTGGAAAATCTCCTGTAGATTTGGAAGCAAGGTGTTACTAACGTAGCACGGAGTGTGCAGCGCGTAAGACTAATCCGGGCGCTCCGAGTAGATCTTGTTTAGTTTCTTTTCCTTGGCCAGATCATTCTGCTCCTGAAGCTCCTTGCGCGCCGTATCGGCGCTGTCATTGGCAGCCTCGCGGGCGTTGGCCAGCACGAAGGCGTACTGCTCCAACTCTTCCGGAGGAGCCTGGTCTTTCAGACTACGCAGCTTGAGCGCCCACTCACTGTCGGCCTCAATCAGCAGCCTCAAGCCTTTGCGTATGTCGGTTTTGTGCGAGGCATACATGTCCACGTTATCGTCGATTTCATCCATCAGTGAGGAAAAATCCTGCAGCAGATCGTGTATCTGCATGGGGCGGTCTTTCGCGTTCTTCGCATCGGCCCGTAATTGATCGATCGATGCCATGCGCGCTCGCGCGAATTTGATCATCAATTCCAGGCGCTTGTCGGGAGAGTCCGCCGCCTCGCGCATCTCATCCACTTCCTTTTCGTTAAGCGGATCTCGATCGCGGGTTTGGGTCAGCCCGGATTGGGCAAGGAAGCAAATCAGGAACGCGAACCCGACGAGCCACTGGGTCCTTCGCCACATCACGGTTTCCCCTTCGGTTCTGCCTTCGGCCCAAACATTCTGGTCAGCAGGTCAGAGCGGATTTGTTCGATGTCCTCCACCGCTTTCTGCAGCGGCGGGCGGTCCTCCACGGACAGGGTTTCAGCAATATCGTGCATACGTTTGGCCAACTTGCGCAAGTCAATCTCGGTTTGCTTCAGATGTTTTCCCGAAGAAGACGCCGCGTCGGCTGCTTTGTGGGCATACTCCACCACCTCGCCAACTTCGTGCTGGGCCTTATCTACATCGCCATCAATGTACAGAGCATTGGTGTCTTCCAGTACTCGGTGCGCGTATTCGAGGCAGAGTTTCGCTTGTTCTCCGCCACGGGCTGCATCGGCGCGGGCCTTCAAGGCAGGCAGGGAATCGTCTGCTGCCAGCGCGATGCTGGTGAGTAGGAACAGGATCGCCGCGCTTCGTAACTGTGGCCGCATACTACTTCTTCTTGATTTGATACTGTTCTGCGTGCCGGGGGTCAAGCGCCATCAGCCGGTGACGCGCCTGCCATTCCTGGTCAGGAAGCTTGCCAGCGTCTGCCGCCAGGAAACGTTGATAATATTCCACCGCTTGCTTCACTGCCTTCAAATTGTCGAAGCATGTGGCCCGCAGGAAGTAGCTGGCCGAAGACTCGGGCAAAAATTTGGCGCGATAATCCAGCGCCTTTAACGCCAGCTCATAATTCTTATTTTCCGAGGCCACCACGGCGAGGTTTCCATACGCGTCCGCCAAGTCAGGCTTGAGTTTCACGGCAGCGAGCAATTCCTGTTGCGCCTCGGGATACTTCTTTTCGTGCATCAGCAACGAACCGAGCGCATAGTGGGCCTCGGCATCCTGGGGCATTTTCTGGACCGCGATCCGAAATTGCTGCTCCGCTTCGCTGTCCTTGCCGGCCTGTACGTAGAGCGTACCGAGTTCCAGTGCAGCATGAGGATCTCCCGGATCGGCCCTTAGTCCCTGCTGGAGCTCCTGGGCCCCCTCATCGCTCTTGCCCTCGGCTGCCAGCACGCGTCCCAGTTGAACGCGCGCGTTGTTATTCTGGGGATCGGCCGCCAGCAGCTTGCGCAATGCAGCCTCGGCCTCGGGATACTTCTTTTGCTTCATCGAGACATTCGACAGGCCCGCAAGGGCTTCCGGTGACTTGGGATCGAGTTCCGCCGCCAACTGGAACTCGCGGGCTGCGGCGTCGAGTTCGTTCTGCTTCTCCAGCAAAATTCCGGCGGAGAGATGTGGCTGAGCAGCTTTGGGATTGAGCTTGGCTGCTTCCGAATAAGCGGCGAGCGCCTGCTGCGGGTCGCTGTCCTCTTCGACGCGTCCCAACGACTGCCACGCGCGCGCCAGTCCCTCCTCAGGATTTGCAGTCGGCTTCAGTTGGGTTGCGGCCTTCAGGTACTTTGCAGCTTCAACCTTGTCACCTTGCCCGGCCAGCAGTATGCCCAGGTTCAGATTGGACTCGAAGACATCCGGCTTGGCTGCGACCGCTTTACGATAGGCATCGATCGCCTGCGTGCCGCGCCGGGTGGCGTTGTACACGTATCCCAGGTCAAACCACGCGCGATAATCGTTCGGCTTCGCGGTTATGGCTTTCTGCAACAGCGATTCCGCAGCGGTGAAATCGTGGTGCTGCATCGCCGTTTCAGCCTGATCCACCTCAGGCGAGCTGCTGTCGTCGGGGACCTCCTCCGCAACCCGGTGGTGACGAACCGTAGGCTTGCTCTCCTGCGCGGCGACGCCGACGAGAGTCCCGACCACAGTCAAAGCCAGGGAGAGAAGGACCGCCGCCGAGCGTCTATGGATGCTCATTCGATTGTGGGTTCCCGTTGGGCGGTAAGATGCGCGCCAGCCACTGGCCGGTGTAGGAATTCCCAGCTTTGGCGATGGTCTCCGGCGTTCCTACCGCCACAACCTCGCCGCCGCGCGACCCGCCTTCCGGACCAAGGTCTATCACCCAGTCGGCCGTCTTGATGATGTCGAGGTTATGTTCAATGACCAGGATCGATCCGCCAGCCTCGATCAACCGGCGGAAGGCCGCTAGCAGCTTACTCACGTCATCAAAGTGCAGGCCAGTGGTGGGTTCGTCGAAGATGTACAGCATGCGCGGATGGCGCTTGTTGCGCTCGCTCTGTGTCCGGCCAATGTCACGCAGCTTGGGCTGAAGGTGCGCCGCCAGCTTCATGCGTTGCGCCTCGCCGCCGGAAAGCGTGGTTGCCGACTGGCCAAGTCGCAAATATCCTAGGCCAACTTCCTCCAGCACGCGCAGTTTTTCGACAATCTTGGGCACGCCCGAGAAAAAGTGTAGGGCCTCCTTGACGGTAAGGTTCAACACCTCGTGGATATTCCTGCCGTGATAACGGACTTCGAGGATTTCCGGCTTATAACGCGTGCCCTTGCATTCTTCGCAAACCAATTCGACATCGGCGAGGAACTGCATTTCCACCGTGACCGTACCGTCGCCCTGGCAGCCTTCGCAACGCCCTCCGGGGATGTTGAAGGAAAAATGTCCCGCCGCGTAACCATGCTTCTTGCTTTCCGGCAGGGAAGCGAAGAGTTCACGGATGGCGTCAAATGCCTTGATGTACGTCACCGGATTTGACCGTGGAGTGCGGCCAATCGGCGATTGGTCCACCAGCACGACCTCGTCGATCCACTCCACGCCTTCCACGCGGTCCACTTCGGCCTGGGGCCCGCCGGTAACCTGCCCCGTTTGCGCAGCTAACGCGTTATAAAGCACATCGTGTACCAGAGTCGATTTCCCCGAGCCCGACACGCCCGTAATGCACACCATAATGCCAAGCGGAATAGAGACATTCACCTTTTTCAAATTATGCGCCCGCGCCCCAATCAGCTTGATTTGCCGTCCCGTGCCTGCCCGCCGCGACGATGGCATCGGTATGCGCAGCTCGTCACTCAAGTAGCGTCCCGTGAGGGAAGCGGGATTGCGCAGGATCTCGTCGTAGGTCCCAGCCGCAATCACGCGCCCGCCGTTTTCGCCTGCCCCCGGACCGAGGTCAAGGATGCAATCGGCCGAACGCATGATCTCGGCATCATGCTCCACCACCAAGATCGTATTGCCCAGGTCGCGCAGATCGTGCAGGATCTTGATAAGCCGGCTGGTGTCGCGATGGTGCAACCCGATGGAAGGCTCATCCAGTACGTAGAGCGTGCCAACCAGCCGCGAGCCCAGCGATGTTGCCAACTGAATGCGTTGCGCCTCGCCACCGGATAGCGTGGAAGACAAGCGATCAAGCGTCAAATATTCCAGACCAACGTCGTTCAGATACCGCAGCCGGTCGTTGATTTCGTCCAGCAGCTTGCCGGCAATGTCCGCCTCCTGCCGGGTCAGCTGCAACTGCGAGAAGAACTGTGTCGCCTCTTCGACCGTCATCGCCGACACCTGGCAGATGTCTTTGCCGCCGATCTTCACCTGCCGGGCTTCGCGTCGCAAGCGCAGGCCCCCGCAATCGGAGCACAGCGAGTAGCCGCGATATCGGCTGAGGAAAACCCGCACGTGCAGTTTGTATTTCTTGCGCTCCAGGTGCTGGAAGAAGCCGCGCACACCCCAGAATTTGCCGTCACCGTTGACGATGTAATTTTGCTGCTCGGCCGTAAGGTCCTGCCACGGCACGTCGTGCGGAATGCCTTCGGCGCGGGCGTAGCGGCGCATCTCCGTCGCTAGCGGCCGGTATTTAGGCTTGGTCCAGGGCTCGATCGCGCCTTCGGCTAGAGTAAGCGTCTTGTTGGGGATCACCAGATTTAGATCGAAATCGATGGTGTTGCCGAATCCCTGACAGCGTGGACAAGCGCCGAAAGGATTGTTGAACGAGAACAGCCGCGGTTCCGGCTCTTCGTGACGAATGTTGCACTGCTTACATTCGAAGCGCTGGGAGAAGCGCAAGCGCTGCGCAGCTTCACCTTCAGTCGGCGCAGTCTCGAACAGCACTTCGCCAGCCTCGCGATAGCCCTGCTCCACCGCATCCACGATGCGCGTCCGCGCCTCCGGTGAAACGGCGATACGATCGATCAGCACCAGCACCGGTTCGGCAAAATTGAGATCGAGCAACGACTCGGGGGTGGAGAACTCAACCACTCGCCCGTTCTGGTAAAGCCGGTTGTAGCCGCGCTTGCGCAACTCAAACAGACGCTCTTTCAGCAGGGAGTCATCCGCCGGCTTCGGGGCCTTCTTTTTCGCGGCGCGACGACCCTTCGATTTCTCTGCCTCGGCGGGCTCAGGCGGCGGCTGAACCGGGAAGAACACCTGTACGCGGGTTCCTTCTCCGAGAGCAAGAATCCGCTCCGCCACTTCGTCAACCGTGTCCTTCTTAACCTCCTGACCACAGTTCAGGCAGTAGGTGCGCCCCATGCGGGCATACAGCAATCGCAGATAGTCGTAGATCTCGGTTGCCGTGGCGACCGTCGACCGAGGATTGCGCGTGGTGTTCTTCTGCCGGATGGCGACTGCGGGAGCGATCCCGTCGATGACATCGACGTCCGGTTTTTCGATGCGTTCCAAGAACTGCCTCGCGTAGGCCGAAAGCGACTCCACGTAGCGGCGCTGGCCTTCAGCGTAAACGGTGTCGAACGCCAGCGACGACTTGCCTGAACCCGAAACTCCGGTCACCACCGTCATGGCATTGTGCGGAATTTCGAAGTCGATGTTCTTCAGGTTGTGGACGCGCGCTCCGCGCACGACGATGCTCTCGTTCGACATGGGCCCCAGGTTTCCGGCAGGGAAGAGTCAGCGGGAAAGCGGCATAAACACCGCCCGCCCCACAGACGCGGCTAAAGATGGCTGCCGAAACCTCTCATTATATCTGTTTGTAGATCGCTGCGCGTGAGCCGGAAGCAACCCCTACCTGGCGAAGTAGAGCAGCGCGAAGATATAAATCCACAACAGCCCCATGAAGTGCCAGTACCACGCGGTCACGTCAATTACTATGCGGCGTGTCTCCGGCGGGCGATGTAGCCAGGTCGTCACCCCCGCATAGAGCAGCGCGAGAATTCCTCCGATGAGGTGCACTGCGTGTACCCCAGTCAGCATGTAAAAGAACGAACTGCTGATAGTGGTGGCGAACGTGGTGTTGGTCAACCGCAGTTGGCGCCACGCATACCCCTGCCCGGCAAGAAAGCCGAAGCCGAGGACGATCGTCGTCCAGACCCAGGGAAGGGCACGGCTGGCGCTCACGCGAATGCCGGGCATGCCGACAATGGGCGCCAGCGCAACATCTTCCGCGGCGCGCTGCCGCGCAAACTCCAGGACAAAACTGCTCAGCAGCAGGACGAAAGTATTAACCACCAGTATCTTGATGGGGAGCGTCAGTGGCACCCAGTTGCTGACGTAGTCGTTGCTCGCCGGATCCCAGATCGCCCCAGCTTTGCGCACCACGTAAGCCGTGGTGAAGGAGACGAAGAGCATGACCACCGAAGAGAGCGCCAACATCAGTCCCAGGCGATAGCGGCGCAGGCGCTCGCCATAGCTGGGCGTGTTGTCATCGCCGCCGCGGCCACCGCCTCCACCGTCTCCGGGCCAGCCCGCAGTGGGGCCTCGGCCTCCACCGCCCTGCGAGGTCCTCGGCACTCGAATGCTGATTTCGCGGCTCACGACTGCGATACCCTTGGGTCGCCTTCTGCCCAGCACCTGGTTTTTCGCAGCGTGCAGGCCAGACGGCAATTTGAGAACGCTGGCGTCGGAACGCGATCCACCCACTTCTTGTCCGCGTCACAATGCCCTGTGACATTATGATGCGCGACCGCCAAGGAACTCAATCCTCGGCAGGGGTATATTTGGGGGGGTAAAGAAATTTTCCCGCTGCCAGAGGCTCGGCAAGCCGCAGCTGGACGAACCCCAGAACCTGCGATTGCGTGCAGGCTTACGATACGACGGCGAATCGCTGTCCAGCACATGAAGCGCATACTCATCATCGTGGTCGTTCTAGTGGGTATTCTGTATCTGGCCGACTTCCTGTCGGTGCGGTTTCGCATACCTGCCCGTGACACCTTTGGCACCGTGACATTGCATACCTGCTACGTCGTCAAGTTGAAGAATGGAAGGACCGAGTACGATTACGCGGGCGACCACGCCGTAAGTTGCTCGAATTCCGTGTTTCCCCAGTTCGGGGTAAAGCCCTGCTGGTATGCCAGCCGGCACACCGAGGAACAGATCAAGATCGACTCTGGCACCCCGAATAATCCGCATCTGTTCTGAGAAGCTGGCGGCCGTCAGCGGCGCGCTATTCGCTATTCGCTATTCGCCAAAGCAAAATGGTGTCAAGGCTAGGCTCAAGATGTTTCATTAAAGCACATCGGCTGACTGAAATTACCGACGGCCGATAGCTGAGGGGTGAAGCCTGAGGGCTGACGGCTCCAGAGAATTATGGAAGACAATGCTCGCGTCGAATGGGACAGCCGTCACTCCGAGCGATCTCACAACTCGCTCACGCCCGATCCGTTTCTGGTCAGCGCTTACGAGCAGTTCGTCGCGCCAAACTTTAAGTACGTGGGGCGAGCTCTCGATATCGCCGGCGGCATAGGCCGTCATGCGGTTT
>DATCCF010000097.1:0-30438 GCA_036511435.1 Terriglobales bacterium
TCCTGTGCGTCTGAACCTGGCGAGGGAATTTCCTGCTCCTGAGCTACCAGCGAGCCCGAAAATATGGCGAGCACCACCAGCAGAATCGCGGCACTTTTGTTTCGCAGCAGAAACTCCGCCATTTGCTTTTCAAGCTCCACAAAGACTCGGCGGCCGACTGTTGCATTACCAGCATCAGACTGCGGCACCCTGCGCACGTTCGGCGACGTGCCCGGTCTTCGCCGTGGTCTCCAACATTCCACCAGGAACACAACGAAGAACACCACGCTAGCACCGCAAATAATAAAAAACAGGCTCAACACTCGACACTCCTTCCCGTCGACCGCCCCCCACCGTCGGGGGTGCACAAATGATTGGAGCATCTCTTCTGTAAATGTCGCCTAAAAAGTTCGTAAGTTTTTCGTAAAGACCAGAACGGGAAATTGATGAGCGATGTAGAGACCAGGCAGCCGTGCTGACGACCTTACGGCTGCTAATAGTAGCTGGAGATGACCGAATTCACTGGTAACCGCATCACCCCCACCAGCTGTTCTACTCTACGGGCTGCGAGATGGCAGTGAAGCTCTCCAGCGCGGCCTGGCGAGCGCGCAACCCTCTCAGTTCCTCTTCGCCGAGCTTTTCGGCGCAGCCTGCCACTGTCCGCATTCCGTGCTCAACGAGTATCCGGCGAAACTCCGGATCGGGCGTCGAGGCGGCGATGTCACCGAAGGCTCGCAGCAACCGCAAGCTGACGGCCACGTCCGGCTTCGAATACATGCGGATCTGCTCAAAGGCTGCCTCCAGCAGGCGCTCGAAGTGGATCCATCCAATGCCGGCGCGAACGATGCCCGGCGGATCGTAGAGCAGTTCCTCCGGCGGCTCTCGGGACGCGAAGCGGATCAGAATGCGGCTCAACTGATCGACGCAGTTGATGGCGGTGGTGGGGTCGTTGACGGCGGGCGAGATCGCCTTCAACGCAACATCGACAATTTGCAGGACGCCAAACTCCACATCCTGCTGCAACGTTCTGGTCGGGCCGAAGTCGAACGCGGCAAGCAGTTCGGCGGTTCCTTCGGGAGGCAGACGATTCCCCTTCGAGACCATCATCAGCGGGATTCCCGCCGGAACGAAGTGGCCGACCCGGCGCAGAACGCGGATGCTGACGTGATAGTGCTTCGCAAAGGCGACCAGGCGTCGCTTATCGATGAAGCGGATGTAGCCGGAAGCACCGCTCAAAACGGCGACCTCGCTCGGGTCGGGTCTGAGCGGTGCGACATCCGTCATGCGAGTCGGCTGGTGCGGCCGGGGCATCATTTCGTCGATCATGGTTTCGGTTTCTTCCGCGATTCGGTCGACGATGTGATTGACACTGATGGCCTGCGAGATGTGGTGAATGAAAAAGAGCAGCAAGCCGACGCAGACCAGCGCTAGCACCATTGCTCCCAGAACGGTGGCCACTGGAGCGAAGGGGTGAGGAAACGAGCGTGCCGCCGGAAGCGCCGCCATGCAGTAGGAGAAAGTGCCAAGGAAGATGCCGAGCGTCCATTGCGTCACGCGGTCCCGGGAAAAGCTGACGATGATGCGCGGGGAGAACTGCATCGATGCCAGGGTGAGCGTCATCAACAGGATGGCGAACACGATGGACACCACCGTCATGATGGAGCCGGCGATGCCCGCTAGAATGACCTGGGCGACTTGCGGGTCGGCGTGCGAGGGGAATAGGACCGTGGGTACCCAGGCGCTGACAACCGGAAACGCCTCTTCCAACCACGACAGGAATGCGCCCGCGCAACCCAGCGACAGCGCAATGGTGAGCGGGCGAACCAAAAAGCCGCCACGCAGGTTGTACATAGCGTGGCGAAGTAACAAAGGCAGACTTTTGCTCACGGTTCTCTCTCTGTTCAAGTCACCGTGGAAGTTTACATCTCGGAGTCGCCAGAGATGACCGGTTTATTGCTGCCAACCGACTGCCACCAAAACTGGGCTCCGGTGCCTATCGGTCGATTTCCAGATCTAGAGTCCCTAGAACATGACCATCAGGGCCCCGGTCATCCGGTTCTCGCTATAACGAAGGTCAGGCGTCCAACCCGGCACAACCGAGCCCAGTGCGCCCGTGTTGCCGCCGGGAGGCGTGATTCCCCCCGGTCCGGAGAAGTAGGGCACGTTGGAAGCACGGTGGTTGTATTCCATGCGGAAGGTGACGTACTGGCTCGGCATGTAATCCACCGTGGCGGAAACATCCCATGCCTTGTACGGATCGCCGGGATTCTCCGTAAAGTACGGTGTACCGGAGATCGCCGTGGCGCCGTTGATAGGCGGCAATAGCACCAGGTAGCGGCCGGGATTGTTGATCTCGCCCCCGCCAATCGTTAGCCCATACAAATCTTTGTGAAACCACAGGCGGTTGTAGAACATGTACCCAACAAAGCTCTGCTTCGGACCCTTGGCGGAATTACCGGTGCAGCTCACGCCGCCCCCGTGCTCGCATCCCAGGTCGCCGGTAAACGAGAACGCGGCCATATCGAGGAAGCGGGAAGGATTCTGGTAGTACTTGTATTGTAGGCTGTCGTCGGTGTGGTAACGCACCCGATTCGGGGCGCCGAGTGCGTCCTCGCCCAGCATGTACTGATTGCCCAGAATCGAAAGCCGGCTATTGGGCCGCCAGAGGATCTGCGCGCCGATGCCCGGCCGGTTATTGAAGCGGCCATAAGCTTGCCATCCGTTCACCAGCCAGGGCTCGATTTTCAGGTGCTCATTGGGGAAAATCTGCACTCGCATGCCATTGAAGAACCATGGCGTGTTCGACGACACGTACGACGGCTGATAGGCCCAGTTGTCGAAGTTGTAATAGCTGAACAGGCCCACATACGACATGAAGATGCCGGCTTGAATATTGATCCCATCCATTACGTTGAGGTGATATCCGGCGTACGCCTCGGAGACATAGCGATAGGCATCAGCGAGGTTCCATTGGCCGCGTGCCGGGCTGGCATCGTTGCGCGGCGTTGTCGTGGAATACATGCCGAACTGCGTCATTACTCTTGCTTGCACGTTGTCCCAGTGAAAATCGCCGCCGACGCCGAGCTGGGTCACCTGAAATTCGTTTGCCCGGAAGATTTCGCTCGATCCGCCAATCGTGTCGTCTTTGGGGTGCCTGAAGTCGTAAACATAGTCCACGTCGGCGCGGATTTCAGGCGTAAAGAACTTGGTATCGAGCGGCACTTCCTTGATGCGCGAGTTGCCATTCAACCAGCTGAAATCGGCAAAGGAAAACGGCTCTGGTTTCGCTGCCTTCCCGGGCGCGACCGCCTGCAAAGAACCCTCTGCTGGAGCTTGCGCGACGGAACCCACCTCGGCGGTGGAATGCACCGCTGGGGCGCCGTCCGCCATCGTGGTCAGTTGTGCTTGGGCGTTGCGGCGGTTCAGCTCCGCCTCCAGTTGCTCGATGCGCCTCTGCATGGCATCCAGCTGCTTCTGTACGGCTGGGGAAACCTGCTCATCGGCGGCGCTTGGTGCTGACGCCGGCGCGGCGCTGCTTTGCGCCTTCATCTGCGTCGAAGTGGCGACCAAACCCACCGCAAGCAATAAGGCCGCAACACTCCGGCCCTGGCTAGACAGAAACTCGGCCATCTGTTGTTCGAGATAGATCAGCCGTCCCCGCCCGGCTGCGGAATCGACAGCCTCGGTCGTGCTTAGCTTGTGGACAACAGGATGCTTCGACAATCTGCGCCGTGAATCCGCAATGCACGCGACCAGAAATACTATGAAGAACAGGATGCTTGCCGCGCAGATGACCAGGAATAAAGTGTTCATATCTACCTTCCCCACACGTGTGCCCGTGTGTGGCTACACCAGTAGCATTGAAGCACTCCGTCCATAAGCGCCGCCTAAAGGTTTCGTAAAGTTTTTATAAAGACCAGAAACGGAAATTGCTAAACGATTCAAGGCTGGTGTTCTGGTCTTGGCCTGGATGGGGATCAGGGCAGCGGATCTGAGCCCTAGACGGTAAAACAGGTCGGGAGAGGACTTACAAATTCTTTATGCAAGATTTATTCAACCTTTACGGGCGGCGAGGTCTAATCTGCTGAGCGCAGAAAGGCGCCCAAAGAAATATGTCGACCCAGGAAGTTTTCGTTCAGCAGTTTGCGCGATTGTTCCATCACTATCGCGATGCCCTGTCGCCGGAAGCGGAACAGGAAAGTGCAACGTGGAACTCAGTTCCCCCCGACGAACGCCATCGACTGGTTGCGGCCGCACGCTTAGCCATCCTCGAACTGGAAACCAACGCTCGCATGGAAGATGACTCACGTCGCTATTTTGCCAAACCGGGAGAGGCAGAGTGGGGATGCTGAGCCAGATCCTAATGACAGCGCGACTGTGGACACAGCAGGAACCATGGGCCGCGTTAACAGCGAGCTTTAGACCTGCGTCGAGACTGTTGTCGATGATCACAAGAATCAACACCGGGCGTGTTTCAAATTGATTTCGAGCAAGATGTCTGGCTGTGCTGTTCGGAGGTGCAACGTGGCAACCGTAAAAGCAAATCACCTGCCGGCCTTGGCGCTCGCCGTCATTCGGCCCGCATTAGTAGAGGCTAAACTGTTGACCGACAAGCATGCGCGCGACGCGGTTTATGTAGTGACGCTTGCCGAAGAACTGCGCAGCATCCAAGAAAAGATCGCAGCCATGGAAGAGGCCCTACACCTTGTTTCGCAGAAGGAAAATGCTTCGGCCAAGGAAAGGGCCTGCCGCGCGCGCCAAGATGTCCCCGATGCCCACTGGATCCGGGCGAAATCCAGCAAATTAAGCCACCGTCTTCGCCGAATTGAGCAATCCGCCAAAAGTCAGTAAATCGCCTTTAACAAAAAGGCATCCCGAGAAACAACTATGCGGTTGTTGTCGCAAAATCTGCCTTCATGCTAACAATCCCGTCGCTTGAGTCTATAAATGCTGGGCGACCCACGCAGCGGGAGTAAGGTCCGGGAGGCGTTGGATCGGGAGATCGGCAAACCCGGGGAGAACCGCGGCCAAATAGCCGCGCACCGGGAGTTTCAGCCGGCGGCAGCTTTCCACGACCGACAGAATCGCCGCAACCTTGGGTCCCGCCTTTGGACTGCCGATGTGTATCCAGTTCTTCCGGCCCAGAGCCACGGGACGCATTGAGTTCTCCGCCAGGTTATTGCTCAACTCCAGTTCCGGGTATTCCAGGAACCGTGTAAGTTTCCTCCACAGTGCGAGCGCGTATTGGCAGGCCTTGCTGAGTGCACTGGAGGGTAGTGCAAAGGACCGTGCTGCCTCGATCTTGTTACGAATGTCATCCAGCAGAGGCTTGGCTCTTTCCTGACGCAGAGCATGACGCTCAGTAAGACCAATTCCTCTGTGGCGAGCTTCCGCGTCCACGGCGAACAGTTCGTCCATCCGGGCCACAATCGGAGTTGCAACCGGGTCTCGCGGATTTAGCTGCACTGCCTCGAAAAACTGTCTTCTAGCATGGGCCCAACAAGCCGCATGTACCATTCTCGTCCCGCCGATCTGATCGTAGGCCGTATAGCCGTCAGTTTGGAGAATGCCTTCGAACTGTCCCAGGAACAGCTTCGGTCCATCGCGCCCACGGCCTAGACGGAAGTCGAAGACAACGCTTCCTCCGGGTCGGCCGTACTGCCACAAATACGCTTGATGATTCTTTCCTCGGCCCTCGTGCATCTGCACATCGACCGGGGTCTCGTCCGCCTGAATGTAACTTCCGCTAATCAATTCTCGCCTCATTGCGGCGACCATAGGGATCAGCAACTCGCCGACTTTCAGAACCCAGCCGTCCAGCGTCGCTCGGCTGATTTCCAAGCCGATGTCTCGTTCCAGAATCATGCTCTGCCGATGCAGGGGCGTGTGATTGCAATATTTGCTGATGACCGTATCTATGACGATGCGGTCACTCGCCAGGCACTTCTCGATGATCCGTGGTGGCAGCGGGGCTGAGAGCACTCCGAGCTCCTCACACGACCGGCAAGCCCGTTTCTCTCGTTTCGTGACCAGCACGAAGTACTTCGCCGGCTCCACATCGAGCTGGGAACTCTCCTCGTAGCCGATCACCACCGTCTCTTTGCCGCAACGCTTGCATACGCGCTGATCCGGCGTGCAAGGCAGGACCCGCTCAACGCGAGGAAGGTTCGCAGGCAATTCCTGGCGGCCCGGATGCTTGCAGGATCTGTCCTTCGAGCACCGCACCGGTGCATACTCACTCTCCGCCTGCACTATCAATTCAGTGACGACGGGCTCAAGCGCGAACAATTCCATTTGCGCTTGGGAAAGCTTTTCGCCGCCGGCTCCATACTTCTCGATGCGCATCAGCCGCAGACGCTCTTCCAGCACACGAATCCTTAGCTCCGCGTACTGCAGCCGGCTCTTCAGTTGTGCGATGAGTTCCAGATCGGCCGGCGCTGAAGGAATGAGAGCTTCACTCACAATGGCCTACTGATTTAACAGAGTCGCGACGTACAAGCAAATTATGGGCAGCATGTCCTTCTGCCGGAGCCTTCCGGTACCACCCTTTGTGCTTGGTTTTGGCCAGATCGATCCCACCCAATAATAGCGACAGTTCTTCGTGACTCAAGACAACCTTGCCCCGCGCATCGCCGGATTCCGGCCAGGTAAAACGCCCTTTCTCTAACCGCTTGGCACAGACCCAGAGTCCGCTACCATCCCAGACGAGAACCTTCAACCGATTGCGCTGGGCGTTGCAGAACAAGAACAGGTGCCCACTAAGGGGCTCACACGACAATCGATCCCGGACCAAACCGTACAGCCCTTCGAACCCCTTGCGCATGTCGGTGACTCCGGCGGCCAGATAGATCCGGGTGGCTGGACCCAATCCAAACACGGCTTAGGCCCGCTCCAGGATACCCAGCAGGCGTTCGAGCGTATTGGTATCAAAGTCAGGATGTACTTCGATCCGGCGCCCGCCCGCAAGCACCACAGCCAGCCCGCAACTCGGTTCGTGCTGCGTCGGCGATTTCCCAGCGGCCAACTCCACCGGCACCAACCGGCCGGTCGAAGAAGCTTTTCTACTCTTTCTCTTCAAGCGTTGCTTCTTCAGATGACGATTCAGCGTGCCGAAGCTCAAACCCCGACTCCGGCAAAACTCGGTGCGTCGCATGCCGCTGCCCACAAACTCCGCCACTAGCTGCTGAACTTCCGCACGGGTGCGTCTGCGGTGTGTTGACATTTTCTGTTTTGCATTCATCCAGCCACTTCACCACAGACGCTTCTCGTCGAAAAGGTGTGTTGCCCAGACGCTTACGTTTCGTATGCGTTTTTCATTATTTGACACTGCCGTGAAGAACCGCGGGCACCCGCACACCATAAGCCTGAAACTGCGCGACATGAACCAGCTCTTCAATTCGATGGACCCTTCTCCGTTCATTGAAAAGGATCTCGACGAGGACGCGGAAGAATTCATCGTAAGCTGGGCCCAAGAATTCTCCCCTGCCGCTCCGATAAAATTGCGTATCTACTTGGACCAGTGGCCGGCCGAAGACCCCAAAGAACTGATCAGGACGGCGGTTCACAACCATTTTGCTCACCGCGCCAAAATCACTGACTTGGAGTTCAAGCGCCTCCTAAGGAGGGGCCGCACCAGTCTTTTCATCGGACTGCTGTTCTTGGCTGCGTGTCTACTCCTCAGCAAGATGTTGTTAGGTCATGCGGCGGGCACTTGGGCTGCCGTCGTGCGGGAGAGCCTTACGATTGCCGGATGGGTCGCCATGTGGCGACCGATGCAGATCTATCTTTACGATTGGTGGCCGCTGCTGCGACTGAGTCGGACTTTTACCAAGCTGAGTCACATGCCCGTGGAACTCGTCCAAAAGGACAAAAGCTGAACAGCCCCCTGTGGGTTACCGGCTTTGTTCCAACACAGATTCCCCACTTGCCGGGCGCTTCTTTGTTTAGCATTCGTGAGCACTCTTCCTCCCTTTCTTTTTGTCGCAGTCTCCAGCTCGACTCGGCTCCGAACTCACTGCTTGAACAGTTCGGCACGATTGCGAAGAAAGCCCATCACACTGCTGCGCGAAAAGAGCCCTACCAATTGACCATCAGAGACAACCGGCAATTGATTTATGTCCTCCCGGCTCATGATCTCAAGCGCCCGGATGGCGGGAGCGTCAGGCATGACCGTCCGCAGTTGACTCAACGGCCGCATCACACTCTGCACGCTGGTTTGCGGCCAGCGGTCTCGTTCCACACCGCTGACCTCCTTAGTCGTGATAAGCCCGGCCAGATTATTGTTTTGTACTACCACAAAACACCGGCGCCCACTGGCCAATAGGTATCGGTGCACAAAGTCCTGCAGGCTCAGATGGGCTTCGACCGTGGAGAAATCGCGATCCATAATGTCGGACACCCTCCGGTCCCGAATTCCCTCGGTGATCTCCACTTGAGCGTAGCTACTACGAGACGCATCCAGCAAGAACCAGCCAATGAAGGCCAGCCACAGACCGCCAAAGTTCTTGCCGAGGAAGAATTGGTAGAGCCCCAGGAAGATGAAGAGGAACGCAACTACCTGTCCCACCCTAGCTGCTATCCGTGTCGAGCGATCGATGCTGTGGGTATTCCACCAGATCAGGGCGCGCAACACGCGGCCACCATCCAGCGGATAGCCGGGAACCAAGTTGAAGGCAGCCAGCATGAGATTAATGTAGCCAAGCCAGACGAGGACTGCAGAAATAGGAGTGCGGGGTTCGCTGTTGAGTATCCAGCCGGTGGACCGCGCCAGCAGCAGACACACGACCCCAATAACCAGGCTTGCTAATGGGCCGACGATGGCGATCCAGAACTCAGACTTCGCGTCGGGGGCCTCGGACTCGATTTGCGAAACTCCTCCCAGAGCGAAAAGCGTGATGGCGCGCACCCGCAGACCTCGAGATTTTGCCAGCAATGAATGTGCCAATTCGTGCAGCAGGAGAGCGACAAAAAACAAGAGTCCGGTAACGATGGCCGCCGACCACACCGTAGCGCTACTCCACTTCGGCATGACGGCGCTGAAGCGACCGATCAGGGACAGAGTAATGAGGAAGGCGATAATAAACCAGCTATAGTGCAGCCCGATCGAGATACCAGCGATTCGGCCAAGTCTTATTTGTGCGTGCATACGTGTTGGACAACCTCAGAATCGCGCCGCACATCGCTGTCCTGCTTCTCCAATGGCAAGCGACGGGGAAGAGGCACATCACCAGCCGCTACCTGCGGCATGCTGGCTGCAACAAAGAGTGCGCCAAGCCGGAGGCACGGGGGTCGACGCTGCAAGCCACCGGTTGGCCGCACCGCTGCGGTTGTTTCTTCTCCTGAATGACGACCCAAGCGCGGGCCTTGTCGAGATCGAGTCGCATGCTGCATTGATCGGGAGCGACGTGGGCAAAATAAACGCTGAATTGGGACTCCGGACTCGGCAACTCCCCCAACTGCATTGGGATCTTGGCAAAATCTTCGTGCCCGTCGTGTTCCCTATGGCACAGCGTCAGTGCAGTAGACACACGCCGTCATGACGGGCAAATAATGAATCCTTGATCAACGAGACCCATCATTCTTCAGGAGCACTTTGAGCGCGCCGTCGTCTGCCGCGTTTCCGAAGGTGTCATACGCCTTCATGATGTCGTTCATCGCGAAGCGATGCGTAACCAACTTCTGCGGCTGCAACTTGCCCGAATGTACCATCTTCAGCAGCACGGGTGTCGTGATTGTGTCCACCAGCCGTGTCGTAAGCGAAATGTTGCGGTCCCAGAGTTTCTCCAGGTGCAGTTCGACGGGTTTGCCGTGGACGCCCACGTTCGCGATTCGTCCGCCCGCCGCGACGATGGCTTGGCAGATGTCGAAAGTGTCAGGAAGCCCGACCGCCTCGATCGCCACATCCACACCCGCGCCCTCCGTTAGCTCCATCACGTGATGCGCAGCGTGTCCATCCGAGCTGTTGATCGGAGTGGTTGCGCCAAATTGTTTTGCGACCGCGAGGCGCTTTTCGTCCAAATCGACCATGAAGATTGCCGCCGGTGAATAAAATTGCGCCGTCAGCAGAACCGTGAGCCCCACAGGCCCTGCGCCCACGATGGCAACTGTGTCCCCAGGCTTCACTTGCCCGTTCAGCACGCCGCACTCAAAGCCAGTCGGCAAAATGTCACTAAGCATCACGAGGGCTTCTTCGTCTCCACCCGCCGGAAAGCTGTAGAGACTTCCATCGGCGTGCGGGATGCGCACATACTCGGCCTGGGTTCCATCGAGCGTGTTCCCCAAAATCCAGCCGCCGTGGCGACAGTGGGAATACATGCCTTTTCTGCAGAAATCGCACTTCAGGCAGGCAGTGACGCACGAGATGATGACCTTGTCTCCAACATGAAACTCTGACACTCCCGTTCCAACCTGCTCGATTACGCCAATTCCTTCGTGACCGAGAATACGGCCTCCGGTGACGGAGGGGAGATCTCCCTTCAAAATGTGGAGATCGGTTCCGCATATCGTCGAAGTGGTCATCCGGATAATGGCATCGCCCGCGTGCTGGATCGCGGGGCGCGGCTTGTCCTCCCACGCAATCTTGTCGGCACTGTGATAAACCAGCGCTTTCATCGTAGCCCTGGCGTGTAACACTGGGTTGCTCATAGCCGCCAGTTCCAGTTGGGCGATCGTCATCGATGTGTCCTCTTTTATCTCTGGCTTTACAAACTGAGCTTGACATTTGCGGTGCAATTCTTCTGAGCAAAACTGCACAGCGTCCGCATCTCCTTGGCAAGATACTGACTGTAAGTGTCCCGATGACATTGGCGGCCGCGATGGCGCGGATCGGCTGAAAGGCTGTTGAGGTGCAACGCGCCCGATTTCCGGGAATTCAGAACCCCGAATGAGACTTCGTCGACAGCGCCTGTCCGTCGATTGTCCCAGCCTCCTCTGGACCAAGACCCGGTGGAGATATTAAGAACAGGAGGACAGTCATGGTGAAAACGGAGGCAGATAAGCCCGAGTCCAAGGCGGAGGCGAAACCGGAATCGGAACCTGAGTCCACGGACAGCTCGAAGCCCGAGTCGAAGGACGATCTGAAGTCCGTTACCATGCCGGAACTCCAGAAGAAGTTGGGTTCGTCGCCGGACGGCCTCAGCCAAGCCGAGGCCAAGAAGCGGTTGACGCAATGTGGCCCTAACGAGATCGCGGAAAGGAAAACCAATCCGTTCCTGAAGTTCCTCACCTATTTCTGGGGCCCTATCCCGTGGATGATTGAAGGGGCAGTAATTCTGTCGGGAATTGTCCGGCACTGGCTGGATTTCTTCATCATTCTTGTTCTGCTTTGTTCCAACGCCGTGGTCGGATTTTGGGAAGAACACCAAGCGGGCAACGCCATCGCTGCCCTGAAAGCCAAACTGGCGATCAAGGCCCGGGTAAAACGCGATGGGAAGTGGGCCACCCCGGCGGCGCGTGAGGTGGTGCCGGGCGACGTCATCCGCTTGCGCTTGGGCGACATTGTTCCGGCGGATGCGCGCCTGCTGGCGGGCGACCCGGTGGAGGTTGATCAGTCGGCGTTGACAGGCGAATCTTTGCCCGCCACGCGCAAACCTGGCGAGGCGGTTTTTTCGGGTTCGATTATCCGCCAGGGCGAAATCGACGCGATGGTGTACGCCACCGGTGCGAATACCTACTTTGGCAAGACCGCGCAACTGGTGCAGGAGGCTCATACCGTCAGCCATTTCCAGCGTGCCGTGCTGAAGATTGGGGATTACCTGATCATTCTCGCAGTGGCCCTGGTGGCGGTGATTATTAGCGTCGCGCTCTTCCGTGGCGACCCCGTCCTCACCACGTTGCAGTTCGCCTTGGTGCTTCTGGTGGCCGCGATCCCCGTGGCGATGCCCACGGTGCTGTCCGTGACCATGGCGGTCGGCGCACGTCTGCTGGCGAAAAAAGAAGCGATTGTGACCCGGTTGCCGGCAATCGAGGAACTAGCTGGCGTGGACGTGCTGTGCTCGGACAAGACCGGCACCCTGACCCAAAACAAGTTGACGCTGGGCGATCCATTCAGCTTGAACGGTATCCCTGGTGACCAGGTCATTCTCTGGGCTGCACTTGCTTCGCGTGCGGAAGACAAGGACACCATCGACCTGGCCGTGATCGGGGGCGTGAAGAACGATCAGGTTTTGAAGGGCTATCAGGTAGTTCATTTCCAGCCGTTCGACCCCGTGCATAAGCGCACGGAAGCCACCGTCAAACGCGGGGACGGAAAGCAGTTCTTTGTGGCCAAGGGAGCGCCGCAGGTGATTCTGCAGATGTCGACCAACGCCGGTGAGGTAAAGCCCGCCGTCGAGAAGGCCGTCAATGAATTTGCGGGACGCGGCTTCCGTTCCCTGGGCGTGGCCCGGGCCGATCAGGAAGGCAAGTGGCAGTTTGTTGGCGTGTTGCCCTTGTTCGATCCGCCACGCGAGCAGGCCAAAGCAACCATCGCGAGCGCCCGGCAGATGGGGGTGAACGTCAAGATGGTTACGGGCGATCAAATGGCCATCGCCCAGGAAACTGCTCGACAACTGAGGATGGGCACGAACATCGTTGATGCTAGCGCATTGGGCGACATGAAGCATCACGAGACAGCGCAGTCGGCGGAGGCCATCGAGAAGGCGGACGGCTTCGCCCAGGTATTTCCCGAACACAAGTTCTACATTGTGGATGTCCTGCAAAAGGCCGGCCACATCGTCGGCATGACCGGCGATGGAGTGAACGACGCTCCCGCGTTGAAAAAAGCCGACTGCGGCATCGCCGTTTCAGGCGCGACAGACGCGGCGCGCGCGGCGGCGTCCATTGTGCTGCTGGCGTCCGGCCTCTCAGTGATCATCGACGCAATCAAGGAGAGCCGCCGTATCTTCCAGCGGATGAACAGCTATGCGATCTATCGCATCGCAGAAACGCTGCGGGTGCTGTTTTTCATGACGCTGGCGATCCTGGTGTTTAACTTCTATCCATTGACCGCAGTGATGATCGTGATGCTGGCGTTGCTCAACGACGGCGCAATTCTGTCCATCGCCTATGACAACGTTCACTACAAGGACAAGCCCGAGGCCTGGAACATGCGCCTGGTGCTGGGGATTTCGACGGTGCTGGGCGTCATCGGGGTCATGGCTGCGTTTGGCCTCTTTTACCTTGGCGAGCGCGTATTTCACCTCGACCGCGCGCACATCCAAACTCTGATGTACCTGAAGCTGTCCGTGGCCGGACATCTGACGATTTTTCTGACACGCACGCGCGGCCCGTTCTGGTCCATACGCCCCGCGAGGGTTCTATGGATCGCGGTGCTAGGCACGCAAATGGTGGCGACTCTGATTGCGGTTTATGGGCTGTTTATGACACCCCTCGGCTGGGGCTGGGCAGCGTTCGTTTGGGGCTACGCTCTGGCTTGGTTCCTCCTGAATGACCGCGTGAAACTGCTCGCGTATCGGATTTTTGATCCTACCAAAGCCCCATTGTTGGCCAAGAGGCCGCTCGATCTTACACCGCAGATCGCCGCGCGGGCTTATGAACTCTACGAGCAGCGAGTCCGGGGCGAAAGCCAGCAAGATCAAGACTGGATTGAGGCGGAGCGCCAGATTCGGAAAGATCAGGCGGTACACGGGAAGGCTGCGCGAATGTCCTCATGAGACCCATGAGTGCCAAACGCAACCCACGCAGGTCGTATAACCGAAGGTAGGGAGATGAAGATCAATTCAAAGGATTTCCGTGTGCCCTCAGCCTGCACGATATGGACGACCTAATTCTGAAGCCGCAACGCACGCAGATGCGAACTCATCGAAGTTCGTAAGCCTCTGCCGGGCTTGTCAGCTGCGGTGGAGAGGTAGAGAGGAATAATCAGTATGCCCACGAAAGAGCAAGCAATTAGCGGTGATCAGAACGGCAGCACAAAATCAATGGGTCAGAGTCTGGACGAGGCCGGCAAGCCGACTAAAGTTATCTTCGATGTGGCTTTGTCTACCGCAATTGCAGCAAACGGCGAACGTCAAGCAGCAGTCCAGGCTCCTAAGGGTCCGCTCACCCCGGACATGCTCGACAAGATGAACCGCTACTGGCGCGCTGCGAATTATCTGTGCATCGGCCAGATATATCTCTTTGAAAATCCCCTGTTGCGAAAGCCGCTAAAAGCGGAACAGATTAAACCAAGGCTGCTCGGGCACTGGGGAACGTCACCGGGACAGAACCTCATCTATATTCATCTGAACCGCCTCATCAAGGAGCATGATGCAACCATTATTTACGTTGCCGGTCCCGGACATGGCGGTCCTTCGCTCAATGCCAGCTCCTATTTGGAAGGCACCTATACCGAAGTCCACCCGGAGATCACGGCGGATGAGAACGGCCTGCGGCTGCTCTTCAGGAAGTTCTCGACGCCGGGCGGGGTGCCCAGCCATTGCGGACCGCACGTTCCTAATTCTATGCACGAGGGCGGCGAACTTGGCTACTCGCTGGTTCACGCCTTCGGCGCCGCTTTCGACAATCCCGATCTGATCGTTGCCTGCGTTATCGGTGACGGAGAATCCGAGACTTGTCCGCTCGAAGGAAGCTGGAAGTCAGTCAACTTCCTCAATCCGGTCCGGGACGGCGCAGTCCTTCCGATTCTGCACCTCAATGGCTACAAAATCTCCGGACCGACTGTTCAGGCACGGACGAGCGACGAAGACTTGAGGGCCCTGTATATAGGGCGTGGGTACAAGCCCTATTTTGTCGAAGGCGACGATCCGGAGGTCGTCCATCAAATCCTGGCTGGAACGCTGGACGAATGCTATGCCGAGATTCGAGCCATTCAGCAGGAGGCGCGCCAGAGCGGATTCAAGAAACAGCCGATCTGGCCCATGATCGTCCTGCGCACACCCAAAGGGTGGACGTGTCCGAAGGAAGTGGATGGAATTCCGATCGAAGGCACCTTCCGTGCACACCAGGTCCCCCTCGCAACAGTCCGCGAAAATCCCGAACATCTCAAGATCCTTGAAGCCTGGATGAGAAGCTACAAGCCGCAGGAGCTCTTCGATAAGAATGGCAAATTCATTGCGGAATTGGCGGAACTCGCGCCGGCGGGTAACCGCCGCATGGGAGGAAATCCTCATGTGAATGGCGGACGGCTGCTGACCGCGCTCGATCTACCCGACTTTACAAATTACGCACTCGAGATTCCGGGACCGGGTCAAGTGGTCGCTGAGGCTCCCCGAAAGCTCGGGGACTTCTTCAGAGATGTTTTCAAGCTGAATCCGACGAA
The DNA here is from genome assembly GCA_036511435.1 of Terriglobales bacterium. Lineage (GTDB taxonomy): Bacteria > Acidobacteriota > Terriglobia > Terriglobales > Acidobacteriaceae > Bog-257. The sequence goes on from DATCCF010000097.1 coordinate 15,239, forward strand.
CTTTCGCATGTTCTGCCCCGATGAGACGAACTCCAATCGCTTAAACTCCGTCCTCGAGGCTACCAAGCGCTGCTTCATGGCGGAAACTGTTTCGATCGATGATGAACTCAGCCCCGATGGCCGTGTTATGGAAGTATTGAGCGAGCATTGTTGCCAGGGATGGCTCGAAGGGTATTTGCTGACTGGGCGACATGGCATGTGGTCTTCCTACGAAGCTTTCGCGCAAGTCGTGGATTCGATGCTGACGCAACATGCCAAATGGATGGAACAATGCCGCGATTATCCCTGGCGTAAACCACTCGCCTCGTTAAACGTTCTACTGACAAGTCATGCCTGGCGAAACGATCACAACGGTTTCAGCCATCAGGCGACTGGATTTGTGGACAACGCACTGGCGCGCAGAAGTGAAACCATACGCGTGTACTATCCTCCGGACAGCAATTGCCTATTGAGCGTTTTCGACCATTGCCTGCGAAGCCGCAACTACGTAAACATCGTCACTTGCGGCAAGCAGCCGCAGCTTCAGTGGTTGAACATGGACGAGGCTCTCGAACATTGCTCGCGAGGTGCATCGATCTGGAAGTTTGCGACCAACGACGGAGGTAACGAGCCGGACGTTGTGCTGGCCTGCGCGGGCGATGTGCCAACCATTGAGATATGCGCAGCCTCATGGCTGCTGCAAAAGTATGTTCCGGGCTTCAAGGTGAGGGTTGTCAATGTGGTGGATCTGAGCGTTCTGATGATGCCGGACGATCATCCGCATGGGATGGACAACATGTCGTTCAATGCGCTCTTCACCCAAGATGCGCCTGTCATCTTCGCGTTTCACAACAATCGCTGGCTCATTCACACCATGGTTCACGGGCGCGCCAAGGAAAGCCGTTTCCATGTGCGCGGCTACATGGATCAGGGAACGACAACGACGCCGTTCGACATGGTAGTGCTGAATAAAATGAGCCGTTTTCACCTTGCCATCGACGCGCTGAAGCACGTCCCAAGACTGCGCTCGGAAGCTTCGGACGTAATCGACATGTTGAACAGAAAGTTATACGAACACCACGACTATATTCGACAACACCTGGAAGACATGCCCGAGATCCGGGACTGGGCTTGGACGGCTGATTTCAAGAAGCCGAGCGCTCCGCCGCCGCTGGCCAAGGGCCATCCTCGCGGAAGCTTATTCAGCGACAGCTAAATCGACAAAACGCCGATGAAGTCGAAACTTGAATGGGTGCGCGGAGCTCCTTTGACCATCCGGATGGACCCGTTTGACGATGGACAACGAAGGAATTGGCCCGTAACTGATTCCCGCCGAATCCGATGCGGGAAAGAGAGTAGGTTGAAAAAATGATAGAACGGAAGCTTACCATTGCTGAGATCATACTTCTCGCCGGGACCCGCATCGCCTTGGGCGCCGGGATCGGCCTTCTGCTTTCCAGTCGGCTAAACAATGACCAACGCAAAGCCGCAGGATGGGCCCTCGCCCTAGTCGGAGGCCTTACTACGATTCCGCTGGCAATGGACGTACTAAGCAAGAAGAATTCGGTTTAGTCCGCCTGCACCAGTACGGTCTGGGTCCTGTCATGCTGTTCAATTCCGAGGCCCGTGTTCTTGGAGCGAAATGGTCATGGGCAAAGCCGCCGGATTCTGTGCGGCTTCGCCCGGGCCTGCCGAAAATGCAAGAAGGCTATAAAGCATGTCAGTACTTCCAGCCGCCATGCTTCTGATCGGTAACCGTTCGGTTTCCTTATTGACATGCGGGTTTGTGGACGGTCTTCAACGGCATTAGAACGGCTGACATTGTGCTATGCCTCGGAGGCAGCCGACTCTATCCCTAACAAGGTCAGTTGATGACCGAAAGCAAGCCGTCCGTGCGAACGACGGTTCCATGTCCCACGGAACACTAACCTAGCGCGAACACAGGTACCCTGAATTCCCTAAATCAGGCCCGTTACACTCTTGCTTCCGGCGGGTCGGCTACTCCTCCCGGCGGAAGCAGGTCCGGCAGGTCAAGGCGTGCCACACCAATCCGTTTGTCGGCCATCCCAAAATAAACGTCGAAGCGGTTCGGTGAGCCAAGATCGTCGCGCCGGTCGATGCCAGTGGGGAATACGACGTTGGCGACCGTACCGTAGCGTTCCTGCGGCAGCGCCGGCGTCAGCACGGGTTCCGCCGAACGGTAAAGAATCACGAGCGGATGCTCCTTGGAAAATATCATCGCCCCCGCCGAATAACACAGCTGATACCTGTCGGTCTTGGGCTTCCCCATTTCGCTAACCCCGTGGTAGATGATCAGCCAGCCGTACCGGGTTAAGACGGGCGGAGTGCCGCCTCCTATCTTGAGCCGCTCCCACGGCGAGACCGGAGCCGCTAACCGGTGATGAAAGGTAAATTGGCCGGTGCGAAATGGCTTATGGTCAAGGGACATTCGACAATACGAAATCCAGATGCTTTCCCTGTCGATATCCACCTCACGAGTCTCAGGTCTGCAGGCGGTTTCCTCGGGACGAGTCCCTGGGAAGAGCGGACGGTGAAGCATCGCCAATTCCGGTTGCCCGGATGGATCGGGAATGACGACTGGGAATAGGCTGGCATCTTTGTCATCCACGTCGTCGAATTCGATACCCTGATACGGGCCAAACTTCGCCAGCCCCAGACGCCGCCAATGGAAGAGGTCTGTCGATATTGCCAAGGCGATCCGTGGGCCTCGGGGCGAAAATGCCGTGTAAGTCATGATGTACCGCTTGAGTGGTTCTACGAATGTGATACGCGGATCTTCGCAGCCACCGCCGCCGTCGGGCCGCCGCTCATAATCGGCCTCCGGCTCCAGTGCGATGCCGAGCCGCTCGACGCCTGCCGGATCGCCCTCTTCATTGAACTGCACCCGCGCAATGCCGATGCGCGAGTAATTTCCCCGCGCGACCAGCCGCGGGAAGAGGTAAAGTTCACCATCCGGGCCACGAACTGCTGCCGGGTTCAGGACCCCTTCGATCTCCTGCGGATTACCCGGCTCCGGCTCCATCACCATTCCCAGGCGCTGCAACTTGAATGCATTCATCGAATCGGCTCCCAATGTCACGCCTAATGATCGCGATCTGCCAAACACGCGATGATTGCTTCGATAACCCGTTTAGTCTCATTGGGACCCCGAACTGGAATTGAAACAACGCCTGCTTCTTCAGCCGGATAGTCGTTCCCTCCCACGAACAGGGCATCGCCGATGTAAATCATCTCTTTCAATGAAATTCCCAGGATGTCGCGTAGCTTTCTGATCCCGTAGGCCTTGTCAATGCCGGGTTTGGTGATATCAATGGATGTCGAGCCCCCGATTCGGACAGAGAACTCAGGAATGAAAGTGTCGAGGATCGCTTTAATCTTCTTCCGCTTGGTATAGTCGGGATCCCATTTGTCCTTTTCTTCTAAGGGAGCCTGCTGCCCCAGTGCGGAAAAAGTTATCTGGCTTCCCCGGTCCTCAATTTGCTCTCCCCAGACCTTTTCCGCCCTGAAGCCTTCTACTTCGAGCGCCTTCTTCATAGAACTGATGATTTTCTCTCTTGCATCCGCGGTGAAATCTTCTTCATAAAGCTTTTTCCAATCCCCTGAGTATTGGTAGAACTTTGTTCCGCAGGTAGGAAGCAGGGATAGATTCGCCAGGCGTTGATCATCAGGAAGCTTGGAGACCACCTGCTTTTCAAACTGTGGCCAATCGCCTCCGGAAATCACGGCTACTTTGACGATACCGAGAAGATTATGCAGCAGTCCCGACATTTCGGGGTCAAGAGAAGACTTACTCTCAGCAAGTGTACCGTCCAGATCAAACACAATTAGCTTTTTCACCAAGGCTTCCGTTCTCTTAATCTGTCGCGATTCAATCCGGTAGTGCGATTTCCAACAAGGTCACTGCGCTTTGTGGCCGAACAATGCACGCTCCGATTACGGCCGGCAAGAGGAATACGTCCCCTTTTCCGACGGCATACGTGGCGCCGTCGTGCTCGACCTGCCCCATGCCGTCAATGCACACCAGCACGCGCGGCGCACCTGCGGCGCCGACAGTAAACGGCGATTGTCCACGCAGGCGCCACAACCAGAAATGGTCACACTGAAAGAGTCTCTCGCGTTCCACCGGGGTCGTCGCCTCCACCACGGGCGTCACCCGACCGACCGCACCCTCAGAAAAATCAATGCAGGCAATCGCCTGGTCGACTTGGAGTGCCCGCGGCTGCCCTGTCTTGCCGTCAACATGGCCCCAGTCATAAAGGCGAAACGTCACGTCGCTGTTCTGCTGAACCTCGAACACAACGACGTCGCCGCCCAGAGAGTGAACCGTCCCAGCCGGCAGGAAAACGCCGTCGCCGGGCTTCGGAGTGAACCATGTGAGGTCGTCCGCTACCACCCCATTCGTGAGCGACCGCCGCAGATCGTCGGCAGTGGTGCCTGGCTTCAGGCCAGCATAAATGCGGCTTTCTGTCCCGGCTTCCAGCACGACCCATGCTTCGGTCTTCCCGGTCTCGCCCACCGGCAGCAGATCCGTGTGCGCATCCCCCGGATGGACCTGAACCGAGAGCATTTCACGCGCGTCGAGGAACTTCAGCAACAATGGGAACCGGCGGAAACGCCCGGCCAGCTTTCCCAGCATTTGCTCCGGGAACTGCTTCAGCAATTGACCGATGGTTCGCCCTTTGAGCGGTCCATCGGCAACGTGGCTCGGATGGTCATCGCGGTCGCTAAGCACCCATGCTTCGCCGATAGGACCATCACCGGGCAGCGGTGCGGTGAGCAGGTCGGCTAAACGGGGGCCGCCCCAGAGCCGATACTGATAGATTGGTTCGAATCGCAGGGGATACAGAAGTTGTTGACTCAAGAATTATCTCTTTTGCTCTTACGTACCGTTGGCAGGCCCTGTCGCCCCGAGCGGTGTCAGTGTGTAATTGCAAGCTCGTGGAACGCCAGTGACGGCGGCGAAAATCATGGGCAGCCGCTTTAGCGGATGCCCATGCCCCTACTTAAACGGTCAGGGAAAATGAAGACTTCTGTTCGGCTTCGTGCAGCCAATATGGCGGCTGGCCGTAGTGACGATGGAGCTGATCCTCATATTCGCGAGTGATCGGTGCGGATTCCACGAACGCCGGGGCTTTTTTGACGACTTCTCGGGAGAGGCCAATGTAGACTTTGGAATCTGTCCAACTTACTCGTTTGATCCACGACGGTGAAACGAGTACTTTCTTGCCTGGCCACCAGTTTTTCGTCGCTACCTCAAGATAGCGAATAGCCCAGGTTTCATCGTCCATGACGAAGCCTTCCACGTGACCGATCTCACCATCTTGTGCCTCAATGTGATAACCCATGACGGCTTCGTTACTGCGCAGATGCGAATCCTTCGACTCTCTTCGGCTCCGGCCCGACGGCGCCTCCTTAATAGCAGCCGCCGGAATCGGCAAGCCCGACGGATACAGCACGGGACCCCACATATTGGGACCGATCCAATAGTAGGAATATCCGTAATAGTCGAGGTATGCCGCCTCGTGTTGCCGGGAGACGGGTTGATGGGTATCAATGCCAGGGCTGTTTTTCACCTGCAGTTTTGTCAGCGCCACTTCCAACCGCCAGGATTGCCAATCCGCATGGACAATAGAAATGGGCGAGATCAACACTTGGCGGTCTCCAAGCCAGCCGCCGGTTTCCACCGTGAGGTAGCGGATGACCCACGCCTTATCGTCGAAGTAGAACTGATCTACAGTTCCAATGTCGCCGTCCGTCGCTCGGATCACCATATCTTTCAAATAGGCAGCATTTGTTAACATTGCCTTTGCCCTCCTATGCAGTTCTGCACTGCATTGTTGCCGTCAACGCTAGGTATGTCAGGCCCGTCTCCCGAGTAGTGCTGGCACTAGAGTTGCGGCACCCGCAGCAGCCAGCTGGATTTCAGGAGTTGGCATCAAAAATTGCTGCGAATGACTTGGATAATAAGTGTCTGCGGCATCAACGCCTCGGCAAACCAGCCGGTCTTAAACAGTGATCCTCGGGACACAGCCCAGCAACCTTAAGATTCATCGTCGCTTCAGCGTTGCTCGCGCCAGTACCACACCGACAATCCGCACTTTATTCAGAAAACCCGGTGGTCACCTCCCGAAGCTCGTAACCGCGCACGGTGTATTGCAAGTCTGGTCGCGACTCCCAGCACCTCGGGCTTTTCTGTGGAAGGCCTACCAGACGAATAGACGAGCACCACCGCCAGACGAACGGATCCTGCCAGCCATGACAGAGCTCTGACGACCGGGAGCCATGTCATTGCCGTCCGTTCTAGGAAGGTGCGGTTCCGAGCCGCTCAGTTCTTCGATCTCTACGGCATGATGACGGTTCATAATCTCAGCAGCCGCGTCCGTCTTCTCGCCGGAATCCGTGGCGAAAACCATCACTCCTCCACGTCGTACTCCCTGGACGTAAGCTTCCGCGTCCGCTTCGGTGGCGCCGATCGTCTTAAGCTCCCGGATCAAGTCCACTTCAAAATCAGTATGTGGAATATCCATAACTCCCGTGCCCGCCATTTCCCGTGGTTCGCCTAAAATACGGACGTCGTTCCGAGGGAAACCGCTGGCCTCGAGATCGCGAACAACCTCGTCGACCAAGCCCCGATTCTCAAACAAACCAACTGCCGTTTTTGCCATATCGGCCTCCATCAATTTAGTCTGCAGCACTAGATTCGTCAGCTCGCTCGGGCAATGTCTGCAGCATTGCCTCGTTTCGGGATGTCGCCACCGCTCCTCGTTCTGCCTTCGTCTGGGGGGTGGCACAAATTCTCTGCGCGCTGCCGTTGCCGAACTTCACCGCAGCGGCCGTAAGTCTGTCCGTCACCACAGATGTACCGTCTGGTTGCCGGATAAACTGCGCTATTGAGTCATCGATAGATTCGCTTATTCCCTCCCGAAATACTGTGCAGAATGGCTCACTGCGGGCTTCCGGCAGAAGGGGAACACTGGCGCACACGCATGCCCTAGTGGCCGCCACCGCCGCCGGAAGGTCTCTCTCTTTTTGAGCAAGCCCGAATTGACTCATGCAGACATAACGGAAATTTGTCACGGTGAGCCGCAGGGAGCGCGCATGATTCCTCACGCGTATTTGTCCAATACAGAACAGCTTAGTCTTGAGTGCGATGCCATAGTTAGAATTGGAATTTACCTTGATGGCGCGAAGAGAATGGCAAGGCAGGTGGCTGCTCAGGACGCTCGTGTCCAGCGACTGTTCTGGGCCAGCACCAAGAACCCGGACTACCGTGACATGAAATAAGTCGAGGTCTCATCGGACCGGAGATTGGTCAACGTGGCCCTCTGGAAACCGTGGACGCTTAGGCGAACATGGAGAGCCGAATCCCGGGGAGCGGATCATGTGTGCCGCTTCATGGAGGAAGCACAGTCGATTGTCAGCGATACTCTGGCGGCGCCGTTAACGCCAGCCCTCAACCCGTTAAGTGGAGTTCCATCCGCTGAGCGATCAAAAAACCAAGAAAGGCCAAACACGGTGTCAGTGGAACTGAAAGAACTCGATAACGGCAAACTGCTCGAAGTGCATCTGACCGGCAAGCTGGTTAAGACAGACTACGAGACCTTCTTGCCCGCGGTGGAGCGGTTGGTCAAACAGCACGGCAAGCTCCTGATGCTTGTGGAATTCAATGACTTTCCTGGTTGGACAAGAAGCGCGCTGTTGGGAGGACATCAAGTTCGACGCGAAACACTTCACTGACATCGAACGGTTGGCGATCATTGGCGAGAATAAATGGGAAAAAGGAATGGCGGCATTCTGCAAGCCATTCACTATGGCGAAAATCCGCTACTTCGATCACACCCATGCCGCCGAGGCGCGGGACTGGCTTGTCCAACAGTAAGGCAATGCTGATTGGTGCATGAAGATGTAATCGCGTTGCCCCGCCCAGGTGTCTGACGGCCGTACTGATGAATCTCAAGCCGGCACTCGTCGCAGACATCCACGGGGAATGGTGAAAGCCGGAACGAGCGATAATGAAGACACACACAGATGTTCGCAATCCGAAACACATGGTAATGCCCACGGAAGTCGAGGGGTTCGATTCCCTGGCGGAACTCGCCTTGGACGTGCATTGGTCGTGGAATCATGCCACCGACGGACTGTGGCGCATGCTCGATCCAGTACTGTGGGACCTCACTCAGAATCCTTGGGTCGTTCTGCTGACGGTCTCGCGGGACCAACTCGAGCGTGTGCTGGCCGATCCTGCCTTCCGCAAGAACGTTGACGACCGGCTTCGATCCAAGCGTCAGGCGGCGGGGAGTCCTGCATGGTTCCAGCAAGAGCATCCGCAAGCTCCATTGACCTGCGTCGCCTATTTCAGCATGGAATTCATGTTGAGCGAAGCGCTCCCGATCTATTCGGGGGGGCTTGGCAATGTCGCCGGGGATCAGCTCAAAGCTGCCAGCGATTTGGGTGTGCCGGTAGTCGGCGTAGGGCTGCTATACCAACAAGGCTATTTTCGCCAGGTGATCGACAAGGACGGAGCGCAACAGGCTTTGTATCCGTACAACGACCCCGGACAGTTGCCGATCACGCCTTTGCGCCACCCAAATGGGGAGTGGTTGCGGTTGGAAATCGCCCTACCGGGTTACTCGGTGTGGTTGCGCGCCTGGCAGGTCCAAGTCGGCAGGGTGAAGCTTTACCTGCTGGATAGCAATGATGCGGCGAACTTCCCCGCTCATCGAGGCATTACCAGCGAACTGTATGGCGGCGGCCCGGAGCTGCGCCTCAAGCAGGAACTGCTTCTCGGAATCGGCGGATGGCGGCTACTCCGCGAACTCGAAATCGAACCAGAAGTCTGTCACCTGAATGAAGGACATGCGGCGTTCGCCGTCCTGGAACGTGCCCGCAGTTTCATGGAAGAAACCGGACAGCCCTTCGAAGTCGCACTGGCCGCCACGCGAGCAGGCAACCTCTTCACCACGCACACGGCAGTGGCCGCCGGTTTTGACCGATTTGCTCCGGCCCTCATCGAGCAATACCTCGGTGGATACGCCTCGCAGAAGCTCGGCATTAAGCTCCATGACTTGCTAGCTCTTGGCCGCCAGAATCCGAACGACTCGTCGGAGACTTTCAACATGGCCTATCTGGCGATCCGGGGCAGCGGGGCGGTGAATGGCGTGAGTCGCTTGCATGGGAAGGTGAGCCGACACCTCTTCCGATCCCTGTTTCGGCACTGGCCGGAGGACGAGATTCCGGTTGGCCACGTGACCAACGGAGTCCACATGCCGACCTGGGACTCGGCTCCGGCCGACGATTTGTGGACGGAAGCCTGTGGTAAGGGGCGTTGGCTGGGGACAACGGAAGCTATGGAGCAAGAGATTCGGCGAGTCTCCGACGCCGTGCTCTGGAGGTTTCGCACCGCCGCAAGCAGGTCTCTGGTTGAATATGCTCGCGGACGGCTGTCCCGGCAATTGGCTGCCTCAGGCGCGCCGCACGCGGAGGTGGACGATGCGAAGCACCTGTTTGATCCCAACGCTCTGACGCTAGGCTTTGCGCGCCGCTTCGCCACTTACAAGAGACCGAACCTGCTACTGCACGACCCACAGCGGCTCATTCGTTTGTTGACCAATTCTCAGCGTCCGGTGCAACTCATCATCGCCGGCAAGGCCCATCCAGAGGACCGAGCGGGGCAAGCCCTGATCCATGAATGGATAAGTTTCATCCGCCAACCAGAGATTCGACCCCACGTCGTCTTCCTGAGTGACTACGACATGCTGTTGACGGAGCACCTGGTGCAGGGGGTCGACGTCTGGATCAACACGCCGCGGCGGCCCTGGGAGGCTTGCGGGACAAGCGGGATGAAAGTGCTTGTCAATGGCGGCATCAATCTCTCGGAATTGGACGGCTGGTGGGCGGAAGCCTACACACCTGAAGTGGGGTGGGCGTTGGGGGACGGCCAGGAACATGGCGACGATCCCGCTTGGGACGCGGTCGAAGCCGACGCGCTCTACGACCTGCTCGAACGGGAGGTGATCCCTGAGTTTTATACCCGAGACCAGAGCGGCATTCCCACCGCATGGGTCAAGCGGATGCGGGAAAGCATGGCGCGCTTGACACCGCGCTTCTCGGCCGACCGTACGGTGCGCGAATACACCGAGCAACACTACCTCCCCGCTGCTACCGCCTACCATTTGCGCATTGCCAACAAAGGTGCAATCGGCAGGCAAATAGTCGATTGGCAGCATGCCGTGGATCGGAAGTGGGGCTCGTTGCGCTTCGGAGACCTGCGGGTGGAAACCAACGCGGACCACCAAGTGTTTGAAGTCGAAATCTTTCTGAACGATCTCGACCCCAATGCGGTGCGAGTTGAGCTTTATGCGGACGGAATCAACGGCGGCGATCCCGTACGGCAGGAAATGAAGTGGGCGCGACTGCTTCCTGGCGCACCCGACGGCTGCGTCTACCACGCGACGGTACCCGCTGCACGTCCAGCGGGAGACTACACGGCGCGAGTGACGCCGCACTACGACGGCGTTGCGGTCCCACTGGGGGACGCGCGAATCTTGTGGCAGCGATGATCCGATCGACGGAAGAAAAGGCGATGAAGAAAACCTCTGCAATCACCTGTTTGTTTCTGGACGTCGGCGGTGTCCTGCTCACCAACGGGTGGGATCACCTTGCCCGCAGACGGGCGGCGAAGTACTTCAATCTGCAGTGGACTGAGATGGAGGATCGGCACCGCCTTGTCTTCGAAACCCATGAGGAGGGGAAGATTACGTTCGAAGAATATTTAGGTCGGGTGGTCTTCCACAAAAAGCGACCGTTCACCCGGTCACAGTTTCGGAGCTTCATGTTCGCGCAATCGAAACCTTACTCCGAGATGCTTGATCTGGTCGCTCAGCTCAAGGTCCGGCACGAGCTGAAGATCGCCGTGGTCAGTAACGAATCGCGCGAGGTGAATGCGTATCGGATTCGCAAGTTTAAACTCGCCGGGGTTGTGGATTCTTTTATTTCCTCCTGCTTCGTTCACATCCGCAAGCCCGACGCGGACATCTTTCGGCTGGCGCTGGACATCGCCCAGACGCCAGCCCGCCACGTACTGTATATCGAGAACACACCGATGTTCGTCCAGATCGCGGAAGGTTTGGGGATTCGAAGCATCCTTCACACGGATTACAAGTCCACGTGCGCAAAACTGGCTTCGTTCGGATTGCACAAATGACGAAGGAATCATCCATGGAACCAGCCAACCAACGCATCCTGACGATCAATGGGGGATCGTCGAGCATCAAGTTTGCACTGTTCGAGGCGGGTGACTCTCTGCAACGCATTCTGGAGGGCGGGATTGAGCGAATTGGGCTACCGGAGGCCACCCTGCGGGTGAAAAGCTTGAATCAGGCAGACAACTTTTCGCAAGCAGTGACGGCGCCGGATCATACCGTAGCGGTGGGCGTTCTAATGGATTGGATCGAGGAACGCAGCGGGCGTGACGCGTTGGCCGCGGTTGGGCATCGCGTGGTGGATGGCGGGCCGAAGTATTACGAGCCGCAGCGAATCACTGCGGAAATGGTTGAAGAGCTGCGTCGGCTCAGTGCGTTCGATCCTGACCATATGCCCGAGGAGATCCTATTGACCGAGGCGTTTCATCGCCGATTTCCCGATCTGCCCCAAGTAGCGTGCTTCGACACGGCCTTTCACCATGATATGCCGCGCGTTGCGCAACTCCTGCCAATCCCGCGGCGCTACGAAGCGCAGGGGGTGCGTCGTTACGGGTTTCACGGCTTGTCGTACGCGTTCTTAATGGAAGAACTCGCCCGCCTCGGCGATCAGGCGGCAACGAACGGCCGGGTCATCCTTGGCCATCTCGGTAACGGCGCGAGCCTCGCGGCGGTGCGCAACGGCAAATCCGTGGACACAAGCATGAGTTTCACCCCGACCGCCGGCGTGCCGATGAGCACCCGCTCAGGCGATCTCGATCCCGGACTGGTCTGGTATCTGACGCGCACTGAAAAAATGAGCGCCAAGCAATTCGACGAAATGGTCAATTTCCATTCCGGGCTGCTCGGCGTGTCGGAGACCAGTTCCGACATGCGTGACTTGCTCGACCGTGAAACGCAGGACGTGCGGGCGGCTGAAGCGGTCGCGCTGTTTTGCTACCAGGTCAAGAAATGGGTCGGCGCATTCGCGGCGGCGTTGGGCGGACTGGACACACTGGTGTTCGCTGGTGGCATCGGAGAGAATGCGCCCACGGTCCGTGCCCGCATTTGCGATGGTCTGGGATTCCTTGGAATTGAACTCGAGGCAAAGCGAAACGCAGCGAATGAGGCCGTCATTTCCGCGGCTGCAAGCCGGGTTGCGGTTCGCGTCATTCGCACGGACGAAGAACACATGATAGCCAAGACGGTCTGTCGCGTTCTCGGCCTTGGCTGAAAAAAAGGGGATGGTATGCGTACACCAAATCCTTCAGCACTCGGCAGACAACGCTGGGCGCCAGAAAAGCCACGGTTGGGCAGAAAATCGAAGCAAGAGCTATGCAAGACGTTTCGCTGTCTTCACTGATGCGAGTTCGAGCTGCGCCAAGCTGGTTGGACACGTCGTCGAGCCGCGTAAATCCATTAGATTCCCTGCAGTCTTGGCTGGAGGTGCTCAAGCAGGACTCTCGGCTGGTGCTGGTTGCTGCCGGGCAGGCCCAGAAGGCTGCAGACTTGGTTCTGAATCAGCCACCTTCAACATCGGGCGCGTAATCGGATATCGCATCTAATCTGTGACGAAAGAGGCCAGCAGCTATAATCGCGAAAACTGTGAAGTTCCTCCCCATCACTTCCTTGCTAGTCGGTATTGCTCTGTTCCTGCCCCCGGTCTGGGCGCAGAACCCGGGGCAGGAATTGACGTCGGCATCCTCCGCCGCGCAACCGAACAGTCGGCCTCAGCCTGCGGCGCCACAACCCGCAGGTTCTCAGCCCGAAGCTTTTTCTCCGCCGAAGATAATCAGCGCTCATGCATCGGTTACCAAGCCGGCCCAGAGTGGAGCGGCCAGGGTGGCTTCGGCTCAAACAGAGCAATCACAGAATGCGGCTGCAAAGAGCCCTGGCTCCGGCGCGCCAGCGGAACCGGATGGATCGGTCTTCACGGTGCGCAAGACGGTGAACGAAGTCGACCTGGTTTTCACCGTCACCGACAAGCACGGCCACTACATCAAGGACCTGAAGAAAAACGATTTCAAAATTCTGGACGACAGCAAGCCGCCGGAAGAGATCCTCAGCTTCAGCAGCGAGACGGATCTGCCCCTGCAAGTCGGCCTGTTGATCGACGCCAGCGAATCGGTGAGCGTTCGCTTCAAGTTCGAGCAGGAAGCGGCCATCGAGTTTTTGAAACAGACGATCCGGCGGAAGTACGACCAGGCCCTTGTCATCGGCTTTGACCTGACTCCCAAGGTCACGCAGGACTTCACCGACGACACCGAGAAGCTTTCGGTCGGCATTCGCACGCTGCGACCGGGCAGCCTCACGGCAATGTACGATGCTCTCTACTATGCATGTCGAGACAAGCTGCTGAAGCAACCACAGGCTGGCCCCGTCCGGCGCGCCATCATCCTGTTGAGCGACGGCAATGACAACGCAAGCTCCGTGACCCGCGAAAAAGCCATCGAGATGGCACAACGGGCCGAGGTCTCCGTGTATACCATCAGCACCAACCCGACGGGCTCCGGCGGACACGGCAACAAGACCTTGGAACGCATTGCCGAAGCAACCGGCGGGAGATCGTACGTGCCCTCCCAGATCACCGAAGTAGCCAACGCGTTCACCGCCATTCAGGAAGAGTTGCGCAGCCAGTACGCGGTGTCTTACAAGCCGGCGGCGTTCAGGACCGATGGCCATTACCGCACCATCAAAGTTCAAGCGCAGAACCAGAAAGGCCTGCGCATCTGCAGCCGTAAAGGGTACCGCAGCCCTGCAGAATACGACGCGCCCAACCAGTAGCGCTGGGTTGCTCCCAACCAGATGAAAGAATTACATCTGATCCCAACCACTCCCAGCTCCCCAAAATCGAACACCAAGAAGTTGACCCATCGAAAGCGATTCCAAATCGCTTGACTTCTCCGAAAAAGCCTTCCACTGAGCATCCCCTAGCTCCGCCGGCGGAGCCATCGTCGACCCACTGACGATCTCCCGCGTTCTGCCGATCTGCGAATTCCCCGACTCGTAATTACCACCCTGCTTGAGGGCGGTCCGTGCCGCCCTCGTCCCTTTTCTCACCAACGACCGTGCTCCAACTCGCCGAGCAGCCACTGGGCACTCGCCACTTGAGGTAAGCCTCGGTCCAATCCAAGGAGAAATCAAATGCAAAGCAAGCAACGCGTCACTATCAGTCGTGGCAACCGCAAGCTCGGTGCCATCATGAATATCTCCACCGAGCCCGAGCGGTATTGTCCAAAAGACATATCTGCAAGCTATGACGGATCACATGCAGAAGATGAAGAAAAACAAAGGGATGATGGACGAGCAGAAGAAGTGAGTCTGACAGCGTTCCGTATCCCAAACAGCAGTTCTGGAGGAGGTCCCGTGCACGGAAATGGCATGCAAGGTCGGAACATGGGTGGGAATGTGGTCTGGATTTGTTTGTTCGGAGTGGTGCTGATCATCGCTCTCGCCCTGATATTCAGGACACGCAGGTGAATTCTGTGTTGCTCAGCACGTGGAAAACTGGATAATTGTGAAGCAAGGATTCTTCGGCAACGCCGAGTACCCTGCGAAGTGAGCCATCGTGCTGTGGCGGGATCGATTCTGATCCGCGAAGTGAAGTGAAAGTTTGTCGTGCAAATTGTCGAGCAAAACCCCTCAGGTACAGCGGTTATGACCCCCTTGAACCGCTAGAAAAGCCTTTAGAATCAATGAGCAGCTTGCGTACTTCCCGGCTGTTAACCGGACACTCTGCGCGCTACGGGCAATTGGCGTTATCCGCCAAGAAACAGCAGCATAAGAATTAAGGGATGTGGAGGCATTCACACCCAAGAATTCCACCCAAGATAACCGCGTCTCTCACGACCTTTGAAATACTTACGCAGCCCACCGAGACCAGTTAAGTCGTTAAGAATACAGCTTATTCCAGCCCTGAAAAGGCTGGCGTCGGCGGTTCAACTCCGTCCCTGGCCACCATTCTTTCCTATCACTTACAGTCATCGCCCTCCACTCATCTGGTGCCAATTCACTGCTGCACCA
>DATCCF010000098.1:0-14134 GCA_036511435.1 Terriglobales bacterium
GCATATAAGTAAAGAACAATAATGTTAATTACATGGGAACATATTGCCACTGATTATGGCTGATACTTGCGCGCTACAGGCTTGAAAATGAGGCAGTTGCCGGAAAATTTAGTCCTAATTCTTAGCGGAACTTCGGCCTAGAGGACCTGCCAGAAACCGAGTTCAATGAGGTCGATGCACCTGTGAATTTGGCTCCTCCTGTAGTACCTCGCATCAAGTTCACCCGCCCTGCTGGCGATCCAATCATCTTGCCGAGGCTGCGGCTCTACTGCGCAGGCCGCCGTGTCAGGAGTCTGGTGCTCGAGCTGGCGCCGAAACTAACTCAACGCCACCTACATTCTCTCCAAGACCTGCTCTCTACGTTCCGTATCTAGAGGCACCCGCAGCTCAGCTGAAGACCTCGCTGCGCCCGATGGTATCGGAAGACGGTTAACGGCCGTACATCTCAGAACGCTATTAAGTTTTTCATTTGGCAAGCTCGTACGTGTCTATCCGCTGGGATAGCACGACTATCTCTTCGGATATAAGAACGACGCGGTTGTGGCTTGTTCAAATATGGGTTGTGCGAGCTAAATTCCAATCCGACACTGCGATGGAGTCAAACTCTTCCCAGCGCGCGGATGGACTTCGAAGTGCAAAGACTTTAGATATGCGAGCACCCAGCTTCTGGACTCAAAGGATGCGAAGAAGCGGGCCGTTTACGAGCCTTCTTGTGACCAGCTAGGACAAGTAATCAGCATCACGACCTGAGACGTCTTCCTATGCCAGCTAATCTGGCGGTCGCGGTTTGCAAGCGATAGGACGTCCCGCAACAGAAAACCCGTACTCAGTTTCTATCGGAGGTTATCCATGCCGCAAGAATCGCGCAAATTCACTCTAGAGGTCCCGCTCGATGCATCCGGGATCAAAGACTTCAAGCCCGAACGTCCGGTGAAGGTCGTGGCCTACGACCGTCACGGCAAACCCGTCAGTTCGACCGAGGCTCGACTGGACGCCAAGGGAAAGGGCCACGCAACGCTTAGCTTCGACGAGAACCCCGGAGCGGTCCAAGTTGCTCTCGGCCCAGCCACCGCAAGCGACGCAGAGCTTAGAGGACTGCAGACGATCAGCGTCAACGTTCCTTCCACGCGATGGCGCGAGGGCAAAACGGTAAAGCTTTCACCAGTCTTGATCACCGAGCATTACTGGTGGTGGTGGTGGCGGTGGTGCCGCGAATTCACCATTACCGGCCGCCTGATCTGCGCCGATGGACAGCCCGTGGTGGGCGCCACGGTGTGCGCTTACGACGTCGATTGGTGGTGGTGGTGGACTTCGCAAGAGCAGGTGGGCTGCGCCACGACCGACGCCAACGGCGCATTCTCGATGACCTTCACCCGCTGTTGCGGCTGGTGGCCGTGGTGGTGGTGGCTCGGTCGCGAGTGGCTGCTCGACCCCGTCCTGGTCGACCGCATTTCCGATTTCCTGAAGGAAGAGCCCAGGTTCGCTCGTCTGCCGCGGCCTACGCCCAAGCCCAGCATGGAAGTCTTTCAGCAATTGCTGCAGGGCGCGGCTGGCGGTTCGCGCGCGAGGCTTGGCGCCGCCAAGGCTCCGCAAGGCAGCCCGCTCGCACTTACTTCCGAGATCGATGCCAACGGCCTGGACAGCGTGCGCCAGCGGCTTCTCGAGGTGCTGCCCAGGGACTTCCCCATCCGCATCTGGCCGTGGTATCCGTGGTACCCCTGGTCGGATTGCGATCCCGACATCATCTTCAAAGCCACGCAACTGTGCGGTGGACAGGTGCAGACCATCGTCAACGAAAGCATCTTCGACACGCGTTGGAACATACCCAATCACCTCAACGTCACGCTGACGGCCAACGATCAGGCTTGTTGTGCCTTCAGTTGCGACGATCCGGCGCAGTGCCCGGAAGGCAACTGTATTGTGCCGACCGACATTTGCAACATCAACGTCGGCTCCGTCGGCGGCAACGTCGGCAATACCGCGCCGCAGACCGGATTGTTCGATCCCGGCGTGCAGGACCGCCCGTTCGCCGGCGCCGTCGACTTGTTCGGGGTCTTCGGCGACAGCGTGAATGTGGACTACTACGAGTTCGAGTATTCCACCGCGGGTCAGAATGGCCCGTACGTTCCGCTGCCTCTCGCCGCCGCCGGAGGATTTCCCCGTCAGCACCTCGTGGTGCTGCCCGGCCCCATCTTCACCTGGCCGGCAATTCCGTTCCCGGTGACGCAGATCAGCGATGGTGCGCAGAACCACAACGTCATCGAGACCATCGCCCACTACGAAGCCAATAACGGAGCGCAGTTGTGGGACTCATTCACCCACGACCTGCTGATTGTGTTCAACACGCTGAACACGCTGGCGAATGGCACCTACTGGCTGCGTCTGGTCGGGTATCAACGGCCCGGCTACGCCGGTAACCTGACCAACCAGCAAGTCCTGCCGGTATGCGATCCCAACGTACAGGATCCCAAGGTGGACAACTGGTGGGCGGTTACCATCGACAACCGGGCGCCCGGCAACACCGATCCCAGCGGCCAGCCATGCGGCCTGCACCTGTGTACCGATCAGCCCATCGCGGCGATCATGCAGGTGGCCATCGTGCACCAGGGTGGAGGAACCACGATCATCCAGGGTTGCGATAGTATCTGCATTGAGCCAACCGACTCGCTGCAGATCGACTTCGCGGCCTATGATCCGGACGCTTTCCTGCAGTCGTATTCCATGTACTTGCTGTACGGGCTGGATTTGTCCATCGACTTGTTGGACTCCGGCGCCTTCACGAGCTGGTCGCTGGTGGCCAGTCCGATGGCGCCGGTGTGGGCTCCGGGAGCGGCGCAAGTGGGTCCAGCGTACGCTGCGGCATTGCTTGAGGGCGCGGCGTCTCCGGCCTGGAATGGCGGCTCGATGCGGTTGACCGTTAACGCATCGGCGGCATTTCCGGTAACCTGTGCTTACCTGCTGCAGCTGGATGTGTATAAGCGGCCAATTGTGAACTGTGATGGGATCAACTACGAGCAAGCTAACGTCAGCTTTGAGAGCTTCACGATTCAGGTTGGCTGCCCGCCCGCGGCAGTGTAGTAACAATGGATGAGGGCCGTGGCCGATCTTCGAATGAGCCGGGTACGGCCCTCTTCCTGGTAATTTGTAAGGCTGAGCGATGAAGTTCTACTGGCTGGTGCTGGGCATCCTGTGCGTGTGGCGCGTGACCCATCTGCTAAACGCGGAGGACGGACCCTGGGACTTGCTGGTGCGCTTGCGGCGACGCGTGGGCAACGGCTTCTGGGGCGGCCTTCTGGACTGCTTCTACTGCCTGAGCCTCTGGGTTGCCGCTCCGTTTGCCCTGGTGTTCGGACAGGGATGGAAAGAGCGGTTGCTGTTGTGGCCTGCTTTATCGGGAGCGGCGTGTCTGCTGGAGCGCGCAACGGCACGGCCAGAAACACCGAGTCCCACACCGACGTACTATGTCGAAGACGAGGAGAAGCACGATGTGTTGCGGCAGAGGGAGACAACAACTGACGGGAGCGATGCAGCCGAGTGGCAGCAGCAGAATACGTCCCACCATGGCGGCCACTAGACCGGCGGGCCCGCCTATCGCTCGCAGTTCGACCGCGATGCTGCAATACCAATACGTGGGGCGCACGGCGCTGACCGTGGTGAGTCCGGCTACGGGGCGGCAGTACCGCTTCGAGCGGCCCGGGGCCGTGCAGCAGGTGGATGCGCGTGACCGGCAATGGCTGGAGCGGGTGCCGAACATCAAGCCGACGGCGCGGCGCGTGGGCTGAAGTTTGCCGTGAGGCTTCTCGTGAGGACCGCGGTTCAATTCGCGAGCGATCTATCTTTCGCGCGGCGCCTCAAACGACGCCGAAGGCGGGCGAGAAGGATGGGGCACTAGGTTCGATCACGAGCCAGAAACCGCCAGGTGGAATAAAATCGCGCACAGCATGTCCGCGGCTCAGCGCACCATCTTTCACGTCGACATGGACGCATTCTTCGTCTCGGTCGAAGAGCTGTTCGACCCGGCGCTGAAGGGCAAGGCCGTGGTGGTTGGCGGGCAGCGCCACGAGCGCGGCGTGGTGTCGGCCGCCTCCTACGAGGCGCGCAAGTTCGGCGTGCATTCGGCCATGCCGCTGCGCACCGCCGCCAAACTGTGTCCACAGGCCATCTTCGTGGACGGACATCCCGAGCGCTATCGCGATTACTCCGCCAAGGTTTACCAGGTGCTGGACCGGTTCTCTCCCACGCTGGAGATGGTTTCCATCGACGAGGCCTACGTGGACATGACCGGCACCGAGCGCCTGCACGGTCCGCCGATGCGCGCCGCCCATGCGCTGCATGAGGCGATGAAGGCGGAGACGCAACTGAATTGCTCCATCGGAATTGGAACGTCGCGGCTGCTGGCCAAGATCTGTTCCGACCAGGCCAAGCCCAACGGCGTGCTGTGGATTGTGCCGGGCGGCGAAGCGGAGTTTCTCGCGCCGTTGGATGTACGCAAGATTCCGGGCGTCGGCAAGGTGATGGAGAAGCGCCTGCTCGAACAGGGCATCCAGAAAATTGGCGATCTTGCCCGGCATGAGGAGCGCTGGCTGGAGGCGAACTTCGGCGCGCTGGGCGTGGCGCTTGCCGGCAAGTCCCGCGGTCTGGACGCCGGCGCTTGGTTCGACAGCGATATTGGCGAGGACGATGGGCCGCGCTCGATCAGTCACGAGCATACGTACTCCGTCGACACCAATGACGCGCAAAGCCTGGAAGCGATGCTGGCGCGGCTGACGGAGATGGTGTGCCGCCGTCTACGCGAACAGAAGCTGCACGCCCGGACTCTGCAATTGAAGCTGCGCTATTCCGATTTCCGCACCCTCACGCGCGCTCGCACTCTGGAGCAGCCGAGCTCCGTGGACTCGGAGGTGCTGGCCACGATCCGTGAACTCTTTCGGGCAAACTGGAATGGCGACGCGGTGCGGCTGCTCGGCGTATGTGCGTCACACTTCGAGGCCGAGAGTGAGCAGCTCAGCCTGGAAGGCAGGACCACGCATGAAAAGTGGAACCAGGCGCTCTCCGCCGCCGACCGGATGCGCGAGAAGTTCGGAGAGAATGCCATCTCGATGGCGACCGGCATGAAGGCGCGTTTCCGCGAACGCACGCACGAGAACCCGGCTGGTCTGCCGGGGAAAAAGAAATGAATGCTGCATCATTGTTGTCATCACGAGCCGGCTTCAGCCGGCAAGGGATCTGCTGTCCCGCAGCCAACTGCGCATCACGTCGGAAGGTGAGGCGTCTCACATCCTTCCTTGCGGAAAAGGATTATGCCTATTAGTAACCCCTGGAGAACACGAAGTGCCCGGAACCCTGATCATCGGCTATGGAAATCCCATGCGCGGAGATGACGCCATCGGCTGTCATGCCGCGCGCGCCTTGGAACAACATTTCTGGAACGATCCGGACGTGGAAGTGATCGCCGCCCAGCAGCTCACCCCGGAGATGGTGGACGACATTTTGCAGCGGGACTTCGTGCTGTTTCTCGATGCCTCCTTCGGGGAGTCGCCCGGAACCATTCTGCGGACCACGGTTTCGCCGGAACCCGGCCCCGGCAGCTTGACTCACCACCTCAATCCGTCGTCGCTGCTCACCGCTGCCGAACAGCTTTACGGTGACGCTCCATTTGCGATGAGCATCACCATGGCGGGATGGTCGTTCGAACTCGGGCAGAAGATGTCGCAGATTGCCACGCGTCGCATGCCCGATTTTCTTCGCCTGGCGCAGGAAGCGGTCGAGGGCCATCGCCACCGGGTGCAAGCTCGAACTCCGGCGGGAACGAAATAGCGATGGCGAGGTTTGAAGTTTTGGTGGGAGCCCCCTGCTTCAGCAGAGGGAGCTGGACTTTAGTCCAGCGGAAAAGCGTTCGCTCCTAAAAATGAGCTTTAGCCGCGGGATTTCCCGAGGCCAGCGCTAAAGCGCATGATCAAAGTCAAAACTTTTTCCGGAGCGCTGAAGCGCTCCTTCCCCCACATAAATGCGGGGGCTCCGACCAACAAGTACATTCCACGAGTCATGCTCGAAGTTTTCCCGCAGCCTGTGAAGCCGCGCCCCTTCAAATAGAATTTCAACAATGACAAATCTGACGGGAATGTCGTCGTATCCGCGAACCGCTTACTCCAGATACGTCCGTGCCATCGGCCGCCACCACGGCCAATCGTGATAGCTTTGGTCGCCCCACACATAAAGTTCATGCCGGATGCCGCGCGCTCTTAGAATCGCCGCGAACCCCTCGTTCTTTTGCCAGCACATGTCCCACTCGCCGGTGGCGAGCACGGTCCGTATATGGTTATAATGCCAGCCGTCGGTGCAATTCGCCAGGTAATCGGGCGGGTTGTTGAAGTACGCGTCCTCGCTATACCAGCCGTCGAGGAAGCTCTTGATGTTGAAGGAGCCGCCCATGGTGACGCAGCCGGTGACCTTGTCGGGATGGCGGAAGGCAAAGTTCGCGGCATGATAGGCGCCGAAGCTGCAGCCGGTCACGATGGTGCGCGGGGTCCAATTCTTGTTCCACATTAGCGGCAGCACGTCGTTGAGGATGTAGCGCTCGTATTGCAGATGCCGTTGTACGCGCCAATAGGGATGCGCCTGTTTGTTGTACCAGCTTTCGCTGTCCACGCTATCGACGCAGTAGATCTGCAGTTGCCCGGCTTCCACGCGGTCGGCCACCGCGGCAACCATCTGGTTGTCTTCGTATTCAAAGTAACGTCCCATCGAAGTGGGGAAGACCAGGACCTTGGTGCCGGCGTGGCCGAAGACGAGCAGTTCCATGTCGCGTTGCAGGTCGTGTGACCACCAACGATGATATTCACGATTCACGTTGTTTAAACCTCTTCCGTCGGGAGATAGGGTTGGATCAAAACCGTATTTGGTAATCTAAGGAACCACAATTCTACAGAATGAGCACGAATCCGATCCTAACTGACCAGCCAATTACGCCCGCGCCGGAGTTCGGCAGCCTGAAGTCGCGTCTGCGCCTGCATCCGCAATTCGCTTCTCAGTTGATGGACGAGAAGCGCGACTTCGTGGTTTACCTTCCGCCACAGTACGAGGCTGAGCCCGACCGGCGCTATCCGGTGCTGTACCTGCAAGACGGCCAGAACCTGTTCGATCCCGATACTTCCTTCATCCACGGCAAGTATTGGCGTGTAGGCGAAACGGCCGACGAGTTAATCGTGAGCGGCGCGATCGAGCCGCTGGTCATCGTCGGCATTTACAACACCGGTAGGTATCGCATCAACGAATACACTCACGTCGAAGACAAGTGCCTGGGTGGCGGGCGGGCCGACGCTTACGGACAAATGCTGGTGGAAGAGCTGAAGCCGTTGGTTGATCACCACTACCGCACGCTTCCCGGTATCGAGAACTGCGGCCTGGGCGGATCGTCGCTGGGGGGACTGGTTTCGATGTACCTCGCGCTGCGCTACACGTGGGTGTTCGGCAAGCTGGCGGCGATGTCACCCTCGGTGTGGTGGCGGAATCGGGCGATCCTGAAAACAGTGGCCCAGATCAAGCAGAAGCCGGAGCTGCGAATCTGGCTCGATATTGGTACTCAGGAGAGCCCGCGAGCGCTGCCTGACGTCTGGGCCTTGAAGACGGCCTTGGTCAAGCAAGGATGGAAGCTTGGCGAAGACCTCTGCTACACCGAAGTCGAAGGCGGGCACCACGACGAGGTTGCCTGGGCGCAACGCGTAGCCCCCATGCTGAAGTTCCTGTTTCCGCCGCGAAGGTGATTCAGACCATGGCTCGGGCGAATCCTCTGTGGCGCGCACCGCGCATTCATGGCGTGGTCGAGGTCTTCGCCGAGTGGGAGGCTCCACGGTTGCAACGATGGGGAGGCTGATATGGGCCGCCATCCATCAAGGGAAGACCCGTGAAAATCCGTGTGCATCCGTGGTTGACTAACTTTCCGTTCAGCCCGGCTGCGCGAAACTCCCTGCTCAACCGTCGTTGTGTGGCATCTCCCTGGTCCGCCCGGCGTCGTCCTCTTGCACAAAAAAACCGGTGAGAGCATTGCGCTCTCACCGGTGTAGAGTTCCAGCCAATTACTCGCTTAGTTAGGCGTTACTGCGTCTTTTGTCGCCTTGGCGCCCTTCTTGACAGCGTGGCCAGTCTTTTTGGCCACCTTGCCCACGTCCTTGGCTGCAGTCTCGGTGCCCTGCGCCACAGCGTGACCGGCAGATTCCGCCTCATTGCCTGTGGCCGCTGCCGCTGCCTTCTTGTGATGATGCATCGGAGCCGCCGTCTTCGGTTTCGGATAGGCGTTCTCGCTCGGCATCACCACGGCCTCGTCAACGGGCGTCGCGCCTTGCAGTACGGAGGCGGTGGCGGTGTTCGCGCCCTGCGGTACCCAGAAGATATCCGCAAGGTGGTCCTTGCCCGTGCCCTTGCGTACCTCGATACGGCCGGGGTCGATACCCTGTTGCTGTACCAGGTAAGCCTTGGCGTTTACCGCCCGCTGCGCAGCCAGGTCCATCGCGTGTTTCTTCTTGCCCTTACCGAGCATCGGCTCGGGTTCGCCATCGGCGTAGCCGACGATGACCAGCTTCGCATTGGGATCGTTCTTCAATGCGGAGGCGTCGTCGTCCAATATGGCCTTGGCTTCATTGTCAACGCGCCACGGAATGTACTTCTGATTCGGGCGTTGTATGAACTGAATCGGCGTACGCGCAGTCACCTGCGGGGCCGCAGGCGGAGCCTCGACCGTGACCGTGGTGGTGCAGTTTCCGGTCGTTCCGCGTGAATCCGTCGCCGTCACGTTGACGTTGATCGGCCCACCTGGTGCACCGGTGGTGTCAAGCGTCGCGGTGGTACCGGTTCCGCTGACTGTTCCGGCCGAAGCCTGATACGAGTAGCCGGAGATGGTTACGCCTGGATCCGGACTGGTCGCGTTGGCCGTGATGGTGGACGGACTTCCCGCCTGTACGGTGGTCGGATTCGCCGAGCAGGTCACCTGCGGCGGATTCATCGGCTTCGCCTTGACCGTGAACGCCGCGCTGCACGTCGCCGAGTTCAGCTTCCTCATCTTGGCGTCGCTGAGCGTCGCGTTGGCGGTGTGCGGGCCCGCGGATGCGCCCGTGGTGTCAATATGCACCGACTGCGCATTGGCCGCGTCCATCTTGCCACCGTCAGTCGTCCAGGCATAGGTCACGGTGTGCTTGGGATTGAAGTTGGTTCCCGTCGCCGTAACCGTTATCGGCTCGCCTTCCGTCACTTCGGTAGGCTGGGCCGAGCAGGCCGCGGACAGCGCTGGGGCGTAGTAATCGCCCAGGTTGATAACCACGCCTGCCGCCAAGCGAATGCTATTCCACTGATTATTGGTACCGAGAACTTGCGCGTGATAGTTGCTGTAAATGTAATCTACCTGCGCGAGGCGGATCGCGAAATTATGGGTTACGTTTATGTCGAAACCGCCGCCCCCGCCCACTGCGACCTTCCATTCAGATACGGAAACCGCCGGGTCGATTCTTGCGGCGCCGACAAATGCCCGAACAAACGGGGAGAAGGTGTCGGTATGATACTTGTACTGCAACCCTCCCAAGATGTAACCGACGCCGTTTGAGGAATTGACCGCGCGTTGATGGCTACCGAAATGGCCGCTCCCATCAACCAGTATGCCCAGATTGTGCGCAGCGGGCAGATAGTATACGTTCGAAAAGTCAAAGCCCTTCACTATATCTGGGACTTTGTAACCAAAGTCAGCCCTGCCGTTGGGATGTAACCACGAGTAACCACCAAAGACTTCATCTTTGGGTTGAATATCAGTTTGCGCTGAAGCAAGCACGCCCAACAGACACAGCGCGAACGCCAGCGCAATCGATGTCGCAACAAAACGTGTTGGGACTACTCCAATATGAGAAGACATTGCTAATCCTCCGGAACTCCTAGCAGTACCGTAAGCAAAGTGGCCCAGCCGGGTTCAATTTCAATTGTCTTGGTACAAGTGCAGCCAATCATCCTGCTCGCAACCGTAACTGATTGTACAGCAATGCCAAAGATTAACAAAGCTTCTCTTGTTTTGTCTGCTACATATTCGGGGGCGTTTACTGATTTTGCACCCTCGGAATCATCCGCCTCACCCGTCCAGATGCACCGTTCTGACCGCTGCCTGCAATGTGTTTAGCCTGCCCTCTAGAGCGGATCCACCCAAAACCATCCCCGTACCGATTCGGGAATCGTCATGAGAACGAGTATAGATTCGACAACAGTGCCCGCGACTTTTGGGCCCAGCAGAGTCCCGGGCCAGCGCCGACACGCATTTGCACATTGGTTTTGGCGACCACCTCATCGCCCTGTTTGAGCCTCCTAGAATCCGCGCTTCTAGGCTACCCAGTCTGAGCGAAAGTGGTTCAAAGGTGTTACTTTATTGGCAGCTCCTCGTGATCGCACTGCTTTCCAGTTGAGCTGTGCCGGTTCGCGTTTCGACCTAGAGCCGCTGTTTCGCATCTAAAACTCGCGTTTCATCGACTTCGCGTTTCATCGACTTATCGGTACGCTGTAACTTTGTCATCGGAGTTGCAAGAGGTGTCTGTTCCCCATGCTGCATGAAAAAATCTTGATCGTAGAGGACGAGGAAAACGAGCGAACCGGTATGGCGGAACTGCTCCGCGCCTGGGGCTATGACACCGAAACCGCCGAGGATGGGGTGGAAGGACTGGCGAAGGTCGAATCTTGGAATCCGGGAATCGTGCTCACCGACCTGAAAATGCCTCGCATGGATGGCATGGAACTGCTGCAGCAGATCGCGGCTCAACCGCAGGCCGTCGCCGTCATCCTGCTCACCGCTCAAGGTAGCGTGGACGCCGCAGTCAGCGCCATGAAGATCGGCGCCTTCGACTTTATCGAGAAGCCGGTGAATCCCACCCGCCTGCGCAACATTCTGCAGAATGCTTCGCGCATTCGCGGCACCGAGCGCGAACTGGAAGCCAGCCGCCGCAAGCTGCGAGACGTCGGCGTACTGGGCTCGCTGGTCGGCCCCTCCAAGAAGATGCAGGAAGTCTTCCGCTTAATCGAGATGGTGGCGCCCAGCACCGCATCGGTCCTCATCACCGGGGAGAGCGGCACTGGCAAGGAACTGGTGGCCCGCACCATCCACTCGCTCAGCAACCGCAAGCCCAAGCCGTTTGTCGCCATCAACTGCGCCGCAATCCCCGAGACGCTCATCGAGAGTGAAATTTTCGGACATGAAAAAGGCGCCTTCACGGGCGCACTCGAACGCCGCACTGGCTGCTTCGAATTGGCGGAAGGCGGCTCGTTGCTGCTCGACGAAATCGGCGAGATGCCGATTGGAACTCAGGCCAAGTTGTTGCGGGTGCTGGAAGACCGCAAGCTGCGCCGCCTGGGCAGCAAGAGCGAGACGACCGTCGACGTGCGCGTCCTCGCCGCCACCAACAAGCCTCCAGAAGAAGCGGTGGCGCGCGGCAGTTTACGCAACGATCTCTATTATCGTTTAAACGTCTTCAATATCCACTTGCCGCCATTGCGCGAGCACAAGGACGACCTGCCCGACCTGGT
Organism: Terriglobales bacterium; assembly: GCA_036511435.1. Taxonomy (GTDB): domain Bacteria; phylum Acidobacteriota; class Terriglobia; order Terriglobales; family Acidobacteriaceae; genus Bog-257. Next base: position 11,545 of record DATCCF010000098.1, read on the forward strand.
GCAGTCGTTGCTCGCCGACATGAACGAGAAACACAAGCGCACCGTCGCCGGCATCAGCGATGCCGTGACCAGTGCTTTCCAGGCGCATGCCTGGCCCGGCAATGTTCGCGAATTGCGCAACACCCTCGAGCGCGCCGTCATCGTATGCGATGGCGCGCTGATCGAAACCAAGCACTTGCCGCCGGGATTCGGCCACGTGGCCCCACGCGCTCCCGTGCAGGAGGCCAACGCGGTGCGTCTCGGCGTCGGCACCACCGTGGGCGAAGCTGAGCGCCTGCTCATCCTGAAAACTCTGGAAGCTACCAACAACAATAAGACGCGCGCCGCCGAGATCCTCGGCATCAGCCTGAAAACTCTGCACAATAAGTTGAAGGAATACGGAGCCCAGGACGCCAGCGACGCCGCCGAAGCGGCGAGCTGAGGGAAGCAGCAGTTAGCAATTCGTTATTCACTATTCGCTAGAGGATCAGTGGGACGCTGCTAAAGGTAACAGCTAATTGCTAGCTGCTAATTGCTAATTCCCCAATCCCGCCTTTACAATAATCATGCTTCCTGATTAGCGAGTTGAGTCTCTGACTCGCATCCACTCGTGCCGAAGTGGCGGAATTGGCAGACGCGCATGGTTCAGGTCCATGTACCCGCAAGGGTGTGGGGGTTCGAGTCCCCCCTCCGGCACCATGATATTTCGCGAGGTCCTTCGCTTCGCTCAGGATTTCGCCTGCGGACTCCCGCTTCGCTCACGCCCGCAAGACGGCTCAAGTTCGAGTCCCTTCTTCGGCACCAAGTCTTTCTCATCACCAGAACATTCCTCTTGGCGATTTTTCTCTGCTCCCCCTCGCTTGCACAAGGCGGCACGGCGGCGCAAACGCGCATGATGGTATGCACGATCTCCGTGGCCTGACGCAGAAGCCGAAGTATCTGCAGCAGTGCTCGCCACGTCGAACGCTACGCGAAATATTTTCCGCTCTCGCTACACCGATGATTCAGACGAGCCGCGTTTCCGACATCGCAGATCCCGCCCTCGCCGGCGCATACTGAATCGCCAGCAGCGTTTCGTCATCGGCGCGCTCCACTGTTCCACGGAATGCCGCCAGCCGCTGCTTGCAGGCCTGCACCAGCGCGGCCGGGCAGCACGTTGGATGCTGTTCCGCAACGAGCTTCTGCAAGGCTTCGACGCCGTATTCCTCGCCATCGGCATTGCTGGCCTCGCTGACTCCATCGGTGTACAGAACGACTGTATCGCCAGGCGACAAGACGGCCCTCACCACATCCACTTTTTCGTCGGAGAAGAAGCCCAGCGGCTTGCAGTTACTTTCGAACGTCGTCACGCCAGCTTTGCCGGCCAGTAACACCGGCAGGTGACCGGCGTTGGCTAGCTCCAGCTCGCCATGGTTCGAAGTACGTCCAAACACCAGGGTGGCGTATTGATTGGGCAGCGCGCTCTCGTGGAAGAGACGATTGGCGCGCACCATCAGTTCTTCAACCGACAGGTGCAGCGGTATCAGCGAGCGGAACACCGCACGCAGGTTCGAGGCCAGCATGGCGGCAGCGACACCCTTGCCGGAAACGTCGGCCATGATGAAGTTGAGATGGCCGTCGTCCTTGATCACGTCGCAATAATCCCCGCTCACCATTCCCGCAGGCTGATAGTGATAGGAGATTTCCCAGCCCGCGATGGCGAGATCCGTAGGCGGCAACAATCCTTTCTGGATCTGCGCGGCCAGTTCCAGGTCGTACTCCAGCGCGCGCTGCTGCTTAGGCGTGAGGCAATCCAGGCAAACCCTAAGCAGCGGATTTTCCAGCAGATCTCCTGCCGGGACGGTACCCTGGCACACTTCGCACACCCCGAAAGCGCCATGCTCAATGCGATGCAACGCGCTGTCCACTTCCGCCAGCAGGCGAAGCATCTGTTCGCTCTCGTTGCCGGCGAGCACATCGCTCAGCCGCTCGCGCCCGGCCAGCAACTGCTCCCGGACGGTGTTCGCGTAAATCGTTTCTCCCATCGCCATGGCTAACCACCTTATATCGTTTAGAGGGTTATAGACAACCGCCGGATGCAGTCTTTTTCGCCTGACTATCTTGTCTGTCATCCTGAGCGTAGGCGGCGCCGGGTTTGCGCCGCCGGAGCCGAAGGATCTGCGGTTCGCTCTTTTCAGCGCGTCCTTGTTCAGACTCTAGTCTTGACTCTTCCGAGCGTCACCCCGCATCTTGCGCTCAAAGCGAATTCGATTTCGCTGATTAGAGCAGTCCCACCTTTAGAGTGTGGCTCGCGCAGCGTTTCACTGCTGCATTATTCATGAGCATCTCACGCTTTTTGAAGGGGCACGGCTTCAGCCGTGCCGTACCCTGCTGTCATTTATGGTGGCTTTAGCCACTGAGGGACTTCGGTGTTGACACCCGCCGCGGCGGGCGAATTCCTTCAGGGGCTGAAGCCCAACTCTCTACGCTCATAACGGCACGGCTGAAGCCGTGCCCCTTCAAAGCGACCGAAAAAATCCAAACCAATTAACACGACTCGAATTCGATCCCTTCCCACCTTACTTGCACGTGTCCGCTATCTGCTTCACGCTCTTCACTTCAAAAACCGGTA
>DATCCF010000099.1:0-16516 GCA_036511435.1 Terriglobales bacterium
CAGTGCGTTTAGCAGTTGCAGGTTGGGCAGCTTCACGTTACCGCGCTGCCGGGGAAGACTGGAGGCAATATGCTGGTACTGCGCTTCGGTGATCTCCATGCATCGCAGCATATCACAGAATTACGAATTAGTGTTAACAGGACCTAGCCCAGTACGGAGCCGCAGGCGGAGTGCTGGGTAAAGTGGAAAATTGATCCGAGTCCCGCAGGGACGGCACATCCTACGTTCGTCCCTGTCGAAGGTCGGCGCGGAGCGCCACAAAGAAACCGCAGGTCCCTCGACTCGGGCTGAAGCCCTCGCTCGGGATGACAAGGTAGTGAATCAAGGACATGCGCAGACTACGCGATGTGAAAATCGCAGGCGGAGCTTTGATGCTTCCACCTGCCTTCGTGAATCGGCCGACCGAACCGCGACTTCCAGCTACGGCGCGAAGTAGCTGGAGATGTCCAGGATCAATTGGGTGAGCCCGGAACCAGCATACGCATCGACCTTTCCGTTGGTGCTGGGCACGATGGCCATGTTGTTGGTGAGGGATCCATCGAAGGCATTTAGCGTCGAGACCACAGGCTGGCCGGTGCCGTCCGGCCACAACGTCAGGTAGCCCAGCGCGCCTTGCGGGACAACCGTCGCGTTAAAGACGTACGCCCGCGCCGCGGCCGGCGGTCCGCACGGGCCATTGGAGACATCCACCGGAGGAGTCAGGGTTCCGCTGAAGGGCTGACCGTTGCCCACGTGACGGGTGTCGATGACCCGGCAAGGCGCCGCCGGATACAGCGACAGTCCGCCTGATCCAGCCGGTGCGAAGTAGCCGTTGATATCGATCACCAAGTCGGTGTCGTTGTTGGCAAAGGCGGTGATCTCTCCGCCCGTGCCCGCGGGCACAATGGCCGCATTGGCCACGATCGTTCCCCTAAGATTATTGAGCGTGGAGACCGGATGCTGCGGCTTCTGGTCCTTTGGCCAGACCTCCAGATAGCCCAACGGATTCCCCAATGCCGGGTAAGGCACCGCCGTGAAATTGAACGAGTAGGCCTGCGCGTTGACGCCGGCGGGTATGCACGGGCTCAACAGCACCGGGAAATCGCGCTCCGCGCCGCCGGAGAGGTGCGGCGGGCCCAAGCCCTGCGGAAAGGTGGATTTGCGCGTGTCGGCGACCCGGCACGGCGGCAGCGGATAGAAGGCCAGCGTGGAGCCCGATACGGGGGCGAAGTAGCCATCGATGTCGAGAATCACATTGGTGGTGTCGGTGACGTAAACGCTGATGGCTCCGCTGGCGCCCGCCGGCACAATGGCGGCGTCGGCCTTGATGCGGCCGTCCAGCGAGTTCAACGTGGAAACCACCGGCCGCGATTGTCCGGCAGGCCATATCGTCAAGTAGCCCAAAATTGCCTGCGGAACCACCGTGACGTTGAGCGAATAGGCGGCTGCCGTGGTGGGAATGTTGCAGCCGCCCTCTTGCAGTATGGGGAAGCTTCGGAAAGTTCCGCCCTGAATCGGGCCGTTGCCGCCGTACTGCGGCCGCGTATCCACCAACCGGCAGGGGGTGACGCTGACGAATTGCAGCGCTGTATCGCCAGCGATTACGGAAACGGTGGCGTCCGCCGAATTGGGAACATAGATCCTGTCGGTGGTCGCGTTGACGGCGAGAGTTTGCGGATTATCTCCGACGGCGACTGGAACGGTGTGGTGGGTGGCCCCGTTGATGACCGTTACTGTCCCAGCGCTGTTGCAGGTAAGGTCGCTGCCGCAGTAATTCGGGACGTAAACCTCATTGGTCACCAAGTCCACAGCTACGAAATTGGGAAAGGCCCCAACGTTAACGGTGGTGGTGTTATGGGTGGACCCGTCGATTACTGTCACCGTGCCGACACTGTTGCAAGTGAGATCGTTGCCGCATTGATTTGCGACATAGATCTGGTTGGTAATAGCATTGACCGCGATGCCATAAGGGAAAGCCTCCGCATTGACGGTAGTGGTGTTGTCGGTGGCTCCATCGATATCCGTCACCGTCCCAAGACTTTGGCAGTTGACATCATTACCACAGCTGTTTGCCACATAGATCTGGTTGGTCGCCGAGTTGACCGCCGCGAAATAGGGGAAGAACCCAACGATTACCGTGTTAACGACGTTATTGGTGGCCCCGTCGATCACGCTCACGGTCCCAGCACTGCTGCAACTGTTATCGCTGCCGCAGTTATTGACCGCGTAGATCTGGTTGGTAACGGCGTTGACCTCCACGTCTTCCGGGAGAAACCCCACGTTGACGGTTACGGTATTGTTGGTGGCCCCGTCGATGACCGTTACCGTCCCCGAACTGAAGCATGTCAGGTCGCTGCCACAATAGTTTGACACGTAGATCTTGTTGGTTACCGAGTTGACTGCGACGGCGTCAGGATACGCACCCACAGTAACGTTGGTGGTGTTATTGGTGGTGCCGTCGATCACGGTTACCGTCCCAAAATTGGCGCAGTTGGGATCGTTGCCACAGTTGTTGGCCACGTAGATCTTGTTGGTCGCCGAATCCACTGCGACCGCGTACGGGTAGACGCCCACGGGGACGGTCGTGGTGTTATTGGTCGTGCCGTCGATGACCGTAACCGTATTGTCGTCGAAGTTTGCGACATAGGTCTTATTGGTGATGGAGTTCACCGCCACGCCAAAGGGGCTGTTCCCTGCGGGCACCGTAGCAACCGTAACCTGGGCGACCGCGGACGGTAATGCCGCGGCAAGACTGAAGAGCAGGAGAACAAACTGGAAACAGCGTGCGCGCGTCATGGGTCCCTCCCGGAAAATCATGCCTGAAAACCTGAAATATCTTCGGATACGATTAGCGCAAAAACATAGTGAAATCCACTCATGGGTGTCATTGCACTTCAGCAGCGTTGTGCCCATCGACCTCGCGGGCGGGCTGTTGTAGCTCGCCTCTGACCGGACGTCCATGGCCGCCGAAAGTTCCGGATGGGTGGTTCTTGTCGAGTTGCGCCGCCGGGCTGACGATCACCTGATAGGGATTGACGAAAGCGCCAATGTTGGTGATGAGCGGGTCCTGGCCATTGACCAGCGCATTGGCGTCGAGCACGGTGATGAAATCGTAATTCGAGATCGGGATGTAGATCAGCTTGCCATCCGGAGAGACTGCCATAAAGAGTGTGTAGTACTGCAAAGGCACCAGATAGTAATTTAGCTGTTGGAAGTTGTCGTGGGCGCGATCGAAGTTGAAGGCGACAAGGGTATTCTGAGTGAAATCGAGGGCGAACAACTGGCCCGCAGCCACCTTCCAACTGTAGAAGGCAAACGCAGGAGATCCCGCTGGCGGGGTGCCGGTAATGGTAGTCACCAGCGTCGGATTCTTCGGGTTGGCGCCGATGTCGAACACCGCAATGGGCGAGCCATTAGCGCTTAGAGCGTTGAGTAGCAGCGATTGCCCATCGGGCGAAACCGTCATTTCGATTAGTTGAGACCAAACCCCGAGGGTTTGAGTGTCGAGGGAGGTGGCCGTGCCGTGCACAACGTCAAAAACGATGATCAAGTAGCCATAGTTTTGCCCCGACTGATAATAGCCGTTGACATACACGTATTTCCCGTCAGGGGTCGCCACCAGTCCGGTCGCGTATGCGAAGTCGGCGTTCAAGCCGGCGGCCAAGGTCTTGGTCACCATGTTGGATTTGGTGTCCACCATCTGGACGCCGATATCCCAATTGCCGTTGTTGTTGTAAGTGCTCACCGGTACAAAGACAACGGGGTCGCCGCTGCTGGGATCGATGCTGGGAGCAAGGGCCAGTTCGCCGATTGCCGCGATAAGCCTCTGAACGCCTGAGATCGGGACTTGCGCCTTCAGGCTGTCATCCAGCGGGCTCCACTCGGCCACCTGCTTGGAGTTCACCCCGCGCGGGCCGTTGCTGGGGGCATAGATACCCGCCCCATCTGTGCTGAAGGCAATCCCGTAAGGCACAATCGCATTGGGGACGTTGATCATGGTTTGCTGCCCGGGCTCATAGACGGAGACAGAATAGGTGCTCAGGTTAAGCGCGGCAAACTGGTTCTTGGGTTGGAACAGTGAGTTGGGATCGACGGTCAGAGAGGCGGGAAGAATTCCGCTCTGGTACTGCTGGCTGGGCAAGCCGTTGGTCCGCGGATTGGTTACCACTATGTCAAGCCTGGCCTGTGCGGGAAAGTTTTTTGGGACGGTCACTTGCAGGCTGGTGGAACTGTTCACCGTCGCGGGTAGCGCCGGAAAGGTCCCGATCCGGACAGTGGCGCCACTGGCGAAGTTGGTGCCGGTGACGATGAGGGGGTTGTCGGTATCGTTGGTGATGGTGGCAGGCGACACCCTGGTCACGGTGGGGGCCGTAGGCGGTGAAGTCGTGCTGATGGTCGCGATGCTGAACCCATGGGGCTCGCCTCCGCCACCCAGGGTTGCGCTGCCCACAATGGCCTTACTGGGGTCAATCAGCATCTGGGCAGTGTTAAGCTCCACCACGTTGGGATTGGGCGAGCTCCCGTTGCTGGCCTTGTATCCCCCGACCACTAGCCGGCTGCCGTCGCTATTGATGGCAGCGGCTGACGAGTACCCAAAATAGGTGTTTAGCAAAACCTCGGTCTGGGGCAGCGGTTGGCCGAAGGTAGGAGATCCCTCGTTTAGGTCAACGACCGTGGCCGAGAACTCGTACCCTTGGCTCGTGTCGGTTGCCAGCAAATAGCCATATACCTTGCCGGCAGCGTTGACCGGAGTAATTACCAGCCCCACAGGATCGAAGCTCAGAGGCTGGTCCAGAACAACCTGATCGGTGGCGGTGCTGATGACATACAGGTGAAAGCTGCCATCCGAGTTCAAATCCTCGACCATCACCAGATACTTCTGATCGGGTGTCACCGCGGCATTCGGAGTGTAAAAGCCGCCATAATTGAGGTAGCCGCTGGGGACGTTGACCCGCCTGAGTCTAAAAGTTCGAAGGTCCAGCACTGCGATCGGGGGAAGGGCCGGATCACCAGACTGCGATGTCACATAAGCCTTTTTCCCCGCCACAACAACCGAACCCAGGGAATAGGTGCCGGAGCCAAGCACCCTGGACAGATTGACTCGCCGCACCACCCTCCCCGTGGTTGCATTGACCATGGTCAGGCCGTAGAAATAGCCGTAACCGCATCCGTCTTCCACAAGGAGGTATTTCTGGTCGGAGGTAAAGGCGGCAGACTGGTAGGGGCAAACACCGTAAATCCGGTTCACCTCGCGCCCGAGACTGAAATCAATCACGGATAGGTAATCGTCGGTTCCCACGAAGCCAAGCCGCGGATTGGCGCCAACCAGGGCAAAGCCCTGATACGCACCCGCCGTCACCACTTCGTTAGCATTGAGAGTTGTGAGGTCCACCACGCTGATGGTGCCGTACGCGACCGGCGCTATAAGTTTTTCCTGCCCCATTGCGGCGGGGCTGGCTGACAGCAGAAGCACAAGCAAGCAAAGCACGGAACCGGCTTTGCTGCTGGACAAGGACCGAAGGAGAGTTCCGTGCATACCGTCACCTCCAAGGATCCGATCGCGGGATTTCAATGGCGAAACGATGCCCCGGATTGCCGTGAGAAGCTACTCATCCGCTTGAGTAGCCGCGAAAGAGCACCGATTGTGCCCGAATTCGTCCTCTGGCCGCTTGGACGGGTTTAGCCGAGATTCCCGCAGCCCAAATCTTATATCCGTCCACTGGTGGCTTGTCTATGATCTGTATCACCCATCGAGTGATTCCAGTTCTGGTTCCCAGGCACCAACAGCAATTCACGGCGCGAAGTAGCTGGAGATGTCCAGGATCAATTGGGTGATCCCGGAACCAGCATAGGCATCGACCTTTCCGTTGGTGCTGGGCACGATTGCCATGTTGTTAGTGATCGATCCATCGAAGGCATTTAGCGTCGAGACCACGGGCTGGTTGGTGCCGTCCGGCCACAACGTCAGATAGCCCAGCCGGAGCCCGGCGCCTTGCTGGCTCGCAACCCGTCACTTCGCCTTCATTACCTCGAGAATGCGGTCGAAGTCCTCCAGGGAGGAGTACTCGAGGAGGATCTTGCCTTTGCCGTTGCGATCGGTAATGGTGACGCGCACGCCCAGCGCGCGTTGCAGCTCTTGCTCGGCTTCTTTGACGTTTGGGTCCACTATGCGGACCTTTTCGGCCTTTTCCGGGGGGTGAACCAGATTAGTAACGGCCTGCTCGGTCTGGCGAACCGAAAGCGAATGTGTGGCAATGCGCTGGGCCAGCTTCTCGATAGCTTCGGGCGATTCCAGCGCCATCAGCACCTTGGCGTGGCCGAAGCTGAGCTGGCCTTTGTCGAGCATGGCCTGCACACTGGGCGGCAACTTCAACAGGCGCAGGAAGTTGGCCACCGAGGAGCGTTCCTTACCGGTGCGCTGCGCCATCTGCTCCTGGGTGAGGCCGAACTCGCGCGCCAGCCGGTCGTAGCCTCGGGCTTCCTCCATGCAGGTCAGGTCGAGGCGCTGGAGGTTTTCGACGATGGTCATCTCCATGGCCTGCTGGTTGGAGACCGGGCGCACCACGGCGGGGATGGTTTGATGGTGGAGCGTGCGTGCGGCTTCACAGCGGCGCTCGCCGGCGATGACCTGATAGCGTCCGCCCGCCACTGGCCGTACCACGATGGGCTGCAACACGCCCACGGCTTGGATGGAAGCCGCCAGTTCGTTGAGCGCGACCGGGTCGAGAGACACGGTGCGCGTCTGGTAAGGGTTGCGGTCGAGGTGGTCGAGCGGAATCTGATGCAGCGCCTCTCCAGGGGCAAGGTTCGGCACCGGGCTGTGCCCTGCGGGCGAAACCGTGGCCGGAGCATGAGGCACTTGCCGTGGCGGAAGCAGGGTCTCCAGGCCGCGGCCAAGAACTTTGCGCTTTTCTGTCATGAGAAGTCCTTGATTAGCATAGCAACTAACGATTAGCAATTACCAATTAGCACTTAGCACTTAGCAATCAAGCGAGATCCAGAGCGAGCACCTAAGCGCTGTCATCCTGAGCAAGTGCGGCACTCCACCCCATCTACCAAGCGTGAAACTGCATCACGACGCCGAAGCTCGCTTCCGCTCGGAAGCGATATCGGAATGAGCTCCAAAGAGGAACCGCGGATAGCGCAGAGCATTGAATTCGGCGCCGATGAGGACCACCATCGAAACGATGTACAGCCAGATCAGCAAGGCGATTGCCGTTGTCACGGAGCCATAAATGACATCGTAGTTCGCGAAGTGGCGAAGATAGACGCCAAACAATACGGTGGAGACGAACCACATCACGGTGGCTAGCGCCGCGCCGGGCAGCACGCGATGCCACGGCTGGGTGCGGGGCACTCCATGGTGATAAATGAGCCCGATCACGGCAATGCTGGTGAGCGCCGCAATGATCCAGCGCAACGCCGTCCACAGTCCCACAATGTAAGGTCCAAATTCGTGGCCCACATGGTACGCGATCCAGTTTTCGATCTGATTGCCAAACACCAGCAGGAAGGACGAGAAGGCCATCGGGACCCCGGCCAGCACCACCAGCAGGAAGGCGATCATTCTCTCCTTCACCAGCCCCCAGACCTTCGGCATCTGGTAGGCATTGCGGAAGCCCTCCATCCAGGAGATCATCGTGCCCGATCCTGTCCACAGAGTGATGACTGCCAGGGTGATTAACGACCTCACACTGGCGGGGTTGGTGCCGCTGAAGTATTGCAGAACGGCTGTGCTTGTCCCTTCCGGCAGAATCCGCCCTACGGCGCGGGCGATCTCGCGAATGAATGCAGATGTTTTGTGCGACTCGGAGAGGATCGAGGCCACCAGAAGTACGGCGGGAAATAAAGTGAAGATGGCGGAGAAGGCCGCTCCCTTGGCCACAGCGAACGCGTCGTGCTGAAAGGCACGCCACAGCGCGACCCGAAAGTGTAGAAAGAACCGCCGCATAGAGGCAAACGCCGGCATTGGACTGGAAAGGGAAGTTTACACACCCGAGCAGGAAGGGGCGAGCGGAAAACAGTGGTCAGTGGGGATGCGCGGGCACTCGGCGGTATCAGAAGCGGTGGAGCACCAAGCCAGTTATAAGCGCGATTCTGGAGAAGTCATGGTCCAGGGTGAAAACGCTAGCCTTATGTTCAAGAGCAACGGCTGCGATCAGGGTGTCAATGGTGGTGAGCGATACGCCTTTTCCGCGCGCTGTGCGATAGATTGCAGCCGCGGTATGATAGGTTTCAAAGCCCCTGGGCTCCAGCATGTCCCATTGAGCGAGAAACAGGCCAATAGCATCGGCGTCCCTGGTGAGGCCTTGCAAGACCTCGGCTACCACTACTCCAGTGAGCGCGAGAGGTTCGCTGTCTTCGATCATCCGGCGTAGTTGGCCACCGGCCCGGCCAGGAGAGGAACTGAAAAAGTCAATCCAGACGGAGCTGTCCACCAGAATCAAGCCCGATTTCTCCGGGAAGACTTAAGGTCGCCCTTCCAGATGCCGCTTCCGTAATAGCGGAGAATCCCTTTGCGGCTCTCCGAACGGACGAGCAACTCGAGCGCCTTGTCCACAATCTGGCGCTTGGTTTTGAGACGGGTGAGTTTGCGCGCCTTGCGAATCAAGTTCTCGTCAATATCGATGTTGGTCCGGGACATATGAATAGGATACACCATTTCGCGGGAAATTGGTGTATGAGGGATGCCGTTGTCGCTCGTCCTGGGTGCCCCACTCATTCGCGGTTTTCGAAGGAGTGGAACCGCGAGGCGGAATAAGTGATCTTCAACGGCCATTCCTGACAGTTGTCCCGCACCGGACCCTCCTCCTGGAACGCGCAGGCCTTAAAGCTACTCCATTTTCACCCTTCGGGCGCACTCACCAGGCCACGCTTGACGGGATTGCGACTGCTGACGTAGCTCCCGTCCCCGAAGGGGACAGCATATCTCAGCCCAGCGTTTCAACGCTGGGTGACGGGTTAGAACGATGCCGAGTCCCGGAGGGACGGCATATGAACCAGGTTGTGTGTTGAACATCACTGAACCACAATACGCGCGCGGATAACCTCATCTTATGTCCCACACTCATGCCTGGGTGCTCGTGCATTGCATATTCAGCACGAAAGAGCGCGCCGACCTCATACCCGATCCGGTCGAGCTTTGTCGATATCTGACCGGGGTGGCTCGCGCGAAGAAGATCACACTGGTTGCCGCCGGGGGCACGGCCAACCACATCCATCTTCTGATCGCCGTTCCTCCCGCCATTCCGTTGGCCAAGGCCATTCAGGAGTTGAAGGGCAACAGCTCGCGATGGTTTCACGAGCACGGAGTGCGGTTCGAGTGGCAGGAAGGGTACGGAGCCTTCAGCGTCAGCCAGTCGCAAAAGCAGGTTGTAGCCAATTACATTGAGCGTCAGGCTGAACATCATCGAAAGTGGAGCTTCGAGCAGGAGTTCATGACGTTGTTACGCAAATCCGGCGCGACCTACGATCCGCGGTACGTGTTCGGGTGAGGCATATGTCGTCCCTGGCGGGACTCGGAGTCTAACAACATGCCTACCCAGCGTTGAAACGCTGGGCTGAGATATGCTGTCCCCTTCGAGGACGGGAGTCACGTTAGGAACGTGGGTTCCGTGCGCCCCATCGCGGGTGCCCCACCCTTGTCCGCTGCCTTTGCGGACAGGGTGGGGATCACCTCAGACCAAACCGTGCCCACCCTCTCGCCAAAAGAGCGCGAGGAGGAGGGGCTCGCCAGGCGAGTAATTTGAGACAGTCAGATAACAGCTAGGCCACCCGCCTCCGCATCTTGTTTCCGCAGGCGTAAGTTCCTATCATCGGAGGGTGACAATCACTGCAAGAGACTTTCAAGAGTTCGCACAGCAGCGCTTGAGCGACGCATTCGTCACGCCTTCCCTTTTCGGTGAACGCCTGAAGGAAGTTCTCGATTTTGCTGTGGCAAACAAATCCTCCCTGGACGATGGAGCAAAAGCGTATTACGACAAGCTGTTGGATGGCGTTTCCACGATGTTTGAGCAAGGGCTAGCCGGAGTGGCTGACAGCCCGGACAAAAGAAGGATGCTCCGGTTAGTGGCATTGACGAAACGGAAGCATCATCGTGCCGAGAATTTCTTGAAAGGATTGGGCAAGCCACTGCCCGTCCCCTTCGCCGTTGCCGAAGCTGGGAAGCCCATTTTCCTGGATACACTTCAATCCGTTTTGGACTTCCTCTTCGATGCAACCCGTGAAGACCAACACGGCGCGGCTCAATTTGCGTCATTGAGCATGTTGTATTGGACCGTGGATGAGCTGACGGTTGCCTTTTATCTGGCGGAGCGGAAGTACACAACTCAAGCGTACAGCCACCTCCGCACCGTGTATGACCTACTGGACAAGGCGGAGCTGTTTTTTCAAGAGCCGCAATTGGCAGAAGTGTGGAGTGGTGCAGACAAAAGGAAGATACTGAAGGAACTACAACCGGGAGCGGTGCGAACGAAACTTGGAAAACCGAAGTTTGATCCCATTTACGATTTTTTCACCGAGCGGGGAATGCACGGGACCTTTGGAGCCGTCCGTCAACGTGCTGTCCAGCGCGAAAGATCAAGGGGTAATCCAAGCGTTGCGATGTGGTTAGGCGGTGTGGCTTGGGACCAAGAGGTCGACTTAGCGGTGTCTTCTTGCATCTTGAGCACCGTTCTAACGCTGACCACCGTAGCTAAGGTCTACCGAACTCGGCTGCATGATGCAGAAGTTGCCTCCATCATCAAAAACAGAGCTGATGCGACCACTGATTTTTTGCAAAAGCACCTTGTCAACCCGCTACGGGAATCGAGGACGGAAGCGCCCGGGCTGGCTGACGCGGTTAATCAGCTCTTGGCTAGCAGGGGCTTCCCTTGAGCGGGTCTTTCGCTAGTGCGGACGAAAATCCCCGCTCAAGGCCAAATGAAGGCATTGAAGGGGACCCGCGGGGATCCCACTCATTCGAAAACCACGAATGAGTGGGGCACCCGGCGAGCCGTCTTGAAACGGGAATGGGTCGTAGAATAGGGCGTTTATGAACTGGAAGACGCTGTACCTCGAAGCGTATGGACATGTGTGGGCGCTTTTTGGCTTTCTGAAGGTATCTGTGCCCATCATCATTTCGCTGATTGCCTTGTGGGTTGCGCTGAAAGACCGGAGGCCGCGCTTGGATCTGAAAGCAAGGAAAGGCGATTGGTACAAGCTGAAAACGACGCTTGATCGCAGGGAAACGGTATTCTCCGGCATAGTCGAGGTATACAACGTGAGCGCGCGGGCAAATGCGATACAAGGGTATGACTTTTGGCGGAAGGATCCGAAAGGAAAATGGGAGCCGATGGACAGCGAACGGTACAGAGCGTCCACCGGGGACACGGATGATCTCGAAATCAGCAACCACACACCAATCGTCGTCCCTCCATACTCCGGCGTAGAGATTCGCGTGCTCGCGTTTGCAAAGATAAAACAACCATACGAGATGGATGTGGAGGTAGAATTTCAGGACATATTTGGACGTCGCTACAACGTCGAAGTGAAAGCAATTTCCTAATTACGCGCTCATGCCCGCATACGGTCTCAGAGGCAGGTCGTTCTCCAAAGCTGCAGATATCGGTGAGATAAGAACCCGAATTCAGCGCAGCCGGTGATCTTCAAGGTTCATCGCGATTAAGAATTCGGCTAGATGCGGTTCTTGCCAATGAAAAGGGCCGCCAAGATTTATCTCGGCGGCCCATCGTTGTTCTGGGGGCAGCATGCGCCTAAAGCTCGTTACTTTCGAACAAGGTGGTTACTCCGTCGTCAGTTCCTCGGCCTCGTTTTCGCCTTCGTGGCGGAGCAGTTCCAGTGCGCGTTCAGCTTCTTCGTACGCGGCCGTGACCTCCTCCTGCACCTTGGATGCGGCCTCTTCCATCTCCTGCGAGAGCCGGACGTTGCGGTAGTACTCCATTCCGGTGCCTGCGGGGATGAGACGGCCCACGATGACGTTTTCCTTCAAGCCACGCAGGTGATCGACGGCGCCCTGGATGGAGGCTTCCGTGAGCACGCGCGTGGTTTCCTGGAACGACGCCGCCGAGATGAACGAATCGGTGGAGAGCGAGGCCTTGGTGATGCCGAGCAACAGCGGACGGCCGGTGGCCGGTTTGCCGCCATTGGCGATCGTCTTCTCGTTCTCTTCGCGGAAGCGGAACTTGTCGATCTGCTGTTCCAGTAGGAACGAGGTATCGCCCACGTCTTCCACTTTCACCCAGCGCATCATCTGGCGAACGATCACCTCGATGTGCTTGTCGCTGATGTTGACACCCTGCAAGCGGTAAACTTCCTGGATTTCATTCACCAGGTAGGCTTGCAATTCCTTCTCGCCCAGCACGGCAAGAATGTCGTGCGGGTTCAGAGGACCGTCCATGAGCGGCTCGCCAGCGCGGATGCGCTCGCCTTCCTGCACATTGATGTGAACGCCACGCGGCACCTGGTACTCCTTCTCGGTGCCGTTGTCGGCCACCACGTAGATCTTGCGCTGGCCTTTGGCCACGTCGCCAAACTTCACCACGCCATCGATCTCGCTGATGACCGCGGTCTCGCGCGGCTTGCGGGCTTCGAACAATTCCACCACGCGCGGCAGACCGCCCGTGATGTCCTTGGTCTTGGTGGTTTCGCGCGGGATCTTCGCCAGCACATCGCCGGGAGTCACCGTCTCGCCATCCTGCACCATCAGGTGAGCGCGGGAAGGCATCAGGTAGCGTTTGCTGCTCTTGCCTCCCTTGATGATCATGGTCGGCTGCCGCTTCTCATCCGGCGAGTCAACCACGACATGGCGCGACAGACCCGTGACCTCGTCCACTTCTTCATGCAGGGTCATGCCTTCCTGCAGGTCCTTGAACTGCACGGTCCCGCCAATTTCGGTCAGGATGGCGAAGGTGTACGGGTCCCACTCGACCAGGACATCGCCCAAGCCGACCTGTTGCCCATCCTCCACCTTGACCTTGGCGCCGTAAACCACGGCGTAGCGCTCTTTTTCGCGGCCCTTGTCGTCCAGGATGGCGATGGAGCCGTTGCGGTTCATCACCACCAGGTGGCCTTCCTTGGCGCGCACCGTCACCAGGTTGACGAATCGCACACTGCCGTTAGTTTTGGCATCGAGGCGCGACTGTTCGCTGACTCGCGAAGCCGTACCGCCGATGTGGAAGGTACGCATGGTGAGCTGGGTTCCAGGCTCGCCGATGGACTGCGCCGCGATAACGCCGGTGGCTTCGCCCAACTCGACCAACCGGCCGGAAGCCAGGTTGCGCCCGTAGCACATCACGCACACGCCCCGCTTCGACTCGCAGGTGAGCACGGAGCGGATCTTGACGCGCTCGATACCGGCCGCCTGCACCGCACCCGCCAGGTCTTCGGTGACCTCCTGGTTGATGTCAACGATGATGTTGCCTTCGTAGTCCTTGATTTTCTCCAGCGAGACGCGGCCCACGATACGGTCGCGCAACGGTTCGATGATCTCGCCCGACTCCACGATGGAGGTGACGTAGATGCCATCGACCGTGCCGCAATCGTATTCGCTGATGATCACGTCCTGCGCCACGTCCACCAAACGGCGGGTCAGGTAGCCCGAATCCGCCGTCTTGAGCGCGGTATCGGCCAGTCCCTTGCGGGCGCCGTGAGTGGAGATGAAGTACTCCAACACGGTGAGGCCTTCGCGGAAGTTCGCCGTGATCGGGGTCTCGATGATTTCGCCCGAGGGCTTGGCCATCAAGCCACGCATCCCGGAGAGCTGACGAATCTGCTGCTTCGAACCGCGAGCGCCGGAGTCAGCCATGACGTAAATCGGATTGATGTCGCCGGCCTTGTCGTCTTGCTGCATGGCGCCGAACATCTCGTCCGCGACTTTCTCCGTGATGGCTGACCAGATTTCGACAACCTTGTTGTAGCGTTCGCCGTTGGTGATGGCGCCGTCGAGATACTGCTGCTGCACGGCGATAGCCTGCTTTTCGGCGTCGCGCACCAGGCCCGCCTTGCCCGGCGGAATGACCATGTCGTCAATTCCGATCGAGAGGCCCGCCATGGTGGCGTAGTGGAAACCGAGCTGCTTGATGTCGTCGAGCATCCGCACCGTGGTTTCCAAACCAAAGCGCAGGTAGCAGTAGTTCACCAGGTTGCCCACGCCCTTCTTCTTGAGCAAGCCATTGATGTAGGGCATCTCAGAGGCGCCGCGCTTCAGGTGGTCGTTCATGATGGCGCGGCCCACCGTGGTCGAGATGAACTGCCGCTCGAAGTTGGTAGGCTCGGTATGGATCACGTCCTGATCGTCGTATGCGATGGTCAGATCGATCACCTCGCCCGAGTAGCGCAAACGAATCGGGGTCAGCGTTTCCACTTCGCCCGCTTCCTTCGCCAGGATCACTTCATCGATGTTGGCGAACGCGCGTCCTTCACCCTTTGCACCCGGCTTACCTCTGGTCAGGTAGTAAATGCCCAGCACCATGTCCTGCGTAGGTACGGTGATCGGCTGTCCCGACGCCGGCGACAGGATGTTATGCGAGGCCAGCATCAACACGCTGGCTTCCACCTGCGCTTCCGGCGACAAGGGAATGTGCACCGCCATCTGGTCACCGTCGAAGTCGGCGTTGAATGCGGTGCAAACCAGGGGATGAATCTTGATGGCCTTGCCTTCCACCAGCACCGGCTCGAATGCCTGAATGCCCAAGCGGTGAAGCGTGGGCGCGCGATTCAGCAGGACGGGGTGGTCTTTAATCACCTCTTCCAGGATGTCCCATACGATGGGCTCCTGTTGCTCCACCATTTCCTTGGCCTGCTTGATGGTAGTGCAGTGTCCGGTCTGCTCCAGACGGTGATAGATGAACGGCTTAAACAGTTCCAGCGCCATCTTCTTGGGCAGGCCGCACTGGTGCAGCTTGAGGTCGGGCCCGACCACGATGACGGAACGTCCGGAATAGTCCACGCGCTTGCCCAGCAGGTTCTGGCGGAAGCGGCCCTGCTTGCCCTTCAGCGTATCGGACAGCGACTTGAGCGGGCGATTGTTGGCGCCACGCAGCACGCGGCCACGGCGTCCGTTGTCGAACAGTGCGTCCACTGCCTCCTGCAACATGCGCTTTTCGTTACGCACGATGACTTCCGGGGCGTGCAGATCCATCAACTTCTTCAAGCGGTTGTTGCGATTGATGACGCGGCGATACAGATCGTTCAAGTCTGAAGTCGCAAAGCGGCCGCCATCGAGAGGAACCAGGGGACGCAGCTCCGGCGGGATCACCGGAATCACGTCCAGGATCATCCATTGCGGCTTGTTGCCGCTCCGGCGGAATGCCTCGACCACTTTCAGGCGCTTGGCATACTTCAGACGCTTCTGCACCGAAGTCTCGCTGCGCATCTTTTCGCGCAGTTCGCCGGAAAGACTCTCCACCTCAACCCGCTTCAGCAGTTCCTTGATGGCCTCCGCGCCCATCATGGCCTTGAAGCCGCTGGCGCGATGCGCCTGGTCGAGTTCGCGGTACTTGGTTTCGTCCTTGATGACTTCGCGGTCTTTGACCGGAGCCTCGCCGGCCTCGACCACGACGTAGGCTTCGAAATACAGCACCGATTCCAAGTCGCGCAGCGAAATGTCGAGAATGTGCCCGATACGGCTGGGCAGTCCCTTGAAGAACCACACATGCGAGCAGGGCGAAGCCAGCTCGATGTGGCCGAGGCGCTCACGGCGGACCTTGGAGAGGGTCACCTCCACGCCGCACTTATCGCAGATCACGCCGCGGTGCTTCATGCGCTTGTATTTGCCGCAGAGACACTCCCAGTCGGTTACCGGACCGAAAATGCGCGCACAGAACAGCCCATCGCGCTCCGGCTTGAAGGTGCGGTAGTTGATCGTCTCCGGCTTGGTGACTTCGCCGTGAGACCAACTGCGGATCTTTTCCGGCGAAGCCAGGCTGATGCGGATGGCGTCGAAGTCGGCGATGGCGTTTCCGAGATCAAATGGGCTCGAACGGTACAAAATGTCCTCCTTCCCTGCGGGGCCCGCCGTGGCGGGCTGCAGGGACCTGCGGCCCTTGCGCGGCCGCTGGCGGCTCCCAGTATTTCCAGTTTCCCTGGGTGCTGCCTCCCGCGGGAGCGAGAGAGGCAGTTACCCCAATCTTCGGGGTCCCGGCGAGCGCCGATTTTGCGCTCACCGGGGAAAGAGCGACGTCGGACCTAGTCGGCTGCGACCGGAGCTGCCGGGAGCACCCTGCGCTCGTTGGTCTTGATCAACTCCACGTCGAGGCACAACGACTGCAACTCACGAATGAGCACGTTGAAGGATTCCGGCACACCCGGCTCAATGGCCGCTTCGCCTTTGACGATGGCCTCGTAAATCTTGGTACGGCCATAGACGTCATCGGACTTCGCGGTGAGCAGTTCCTGTAGGATGTAGGCTGCGCCGTAGGCTTCCAGGGCCCACACTTCCATTTCGCCGAAGCGCTGACCGCCGAACTGCGCCTTGCCGCCCAGCGGCTGCTGGGTAATGAGCGAGTACGGTCCGATCGAACGCGCGTGGATCTTGTCG
>DATCCF010000100.1:0-5023 GCA_036511435.1 Terriglobales bacterium
CAGCAGTACCAGGTTGCGTTGGCTCCGACGGTCATCACAGTTAATCGACAACCCGAACGCTGCCGCGGCCGCATAGCTCTTCCACACGATGGATGAACGTTCGGTCTGGCAGAACATTATAGCCTTCCGCTTCCATCACCACGGTAAAGTCGCCTTTGCGTTCCAGGTCGAACAGCACCCGCGCCGCGCCTCGGCGCTCCAGGCAAAGTGCGTGCAGTTCGTCGATGATGGCTGGGGAAACGTCGTCGACAGGTATCTTGATGCGCAAATGCTGCGGCAGCTTGGGCTGGGCTTGCTCCAACGGAGTTATGTCGCCAATCATGAGCTTGGAGTTGGATCCATCTTCGACGCGCACTCCGCCCTTTGCCAGCACGGGAACCGTAAGCTTCAGCTTGTCCGCAAGCCGCTTGTAGGTGTCCGCGAAACAAAGGACGTCCACCGACCCGTTCATGTCTTCGAGCTGCCCTTGCGCGTAGAGGTCACCCTTCTTTGACTTGGCAACGCGGATGTTCTTGAGGATGCCTCCGATCAACACTTCATCCCTGCCCGTTGAGGATTTCAATTCTGCAACCTCGGTGGTGGACAGGGCGTTGAAGTCGAGCAGCTTTTCTCGGTACTTCTCCAGCGGATGGCCGGTAATGAAAAAGCCAAGGATTTCCTTCTCGTGGCCCAGGCGCTGGTGCTCATCCCAGTCTGGAATGTTGGGCAACGGTTTTTCGGCTTGCGGTGCATCGTCCTGCTGGAAGACGCCGAACAGTCCATGCTGGCCAAGGGCCGCGTCTTTTTGTGTCTTTTGGGCGTGCTCCATCGCGCTGTCAGTAACGGCCATCAACTGCGCGCGACGCCCGAGCCGGTCCATGGCGCCGCTCTTGATCAGCGACTCGATCACCCGCTTGTTGAGCAGGTGCAGATCGACCTTCTCGCAGAACTGAAAGATCGACTTGAATTCCCCCGCCTCTTTGCGCGCCGCCACAATGGACTCGATGGCGTTGTGGCCGACATTCTTGACCGCCGCGAGCCCAAAGCGGATGGCCTCGCCGTGTGGCGTGAAATATGCATCGCTGACATTGACGTCGGGAGGCTCGACCGCAATCCCCATTTCGCGGCATTCGTTGATGTACTTCACCACGTCGTCGGTGCTTCCCGAGACGGAGGTGAGCAGGGCCGCCATGAACTCGACCGGATAGCGAGTTTTCAGATACGCCGTCTGATATGCAAGCAATGCATAGGCAGCGGAATGCGACTTGTTGAAGCCGTATCCCGCGAACTGCTCCATCAAGTCGAAAAGCTTTTCGATTTTTTTCGGCGGGAAGCCACGCTCGGTAGCGCCTCGAACAAACCGCTCGCGCTGTTTGGCCATCGCCTCGGGATCTTTCTTGCCCATGGCGCGACGAAGCAGGTCGGCCTCACCGAGCGAATAGCCGGCCAAGCGATTGGCGATCTGCATCACCTGCTCCTGATAAACGATGACGCCGAAGGTCTCCTTCAGGAGCGGTTCCAACTCGGGCAGGTCGTATTCGACTTTCTTACGCCCCCATTTGCGCTCGACAAAGTCTTCAATCATGCCGCCCTGGATCGGCCCTGGGCGATACAGCGAGTTCAACGCGGTCAGGTCTTCGACGCAGGTCGGCTTGTAGCGGCGCAACACGTCGCGCATGCCATGCGATTCAAACTGGAAGACGCCCGACGTCAACCCGGTATGGAAGACCCTCTCGTAGGTCTCTTTGTCGTCCAATGCGAGCTTCTGCAGCTCGAGGCGCTCACCGCGGGTCTGTTCGATGAGGCGCAGCGCGTCGTCAATGATGGTGAGCGTGGTTAGCCCGAGGAAGTCCATCTTCAGCAGGCCCAGCTTCTCCACCGCCTTCATGTCGTAGGCAGTAACGATTTCGTCGTTCTTAGTGCGGTGCAGTGGAACCAGGTCGGTAAGCGGGATCGGCGAAATCACGACTCCGGCGGCATGCACCCCTGCGTTGCGCACCAGACCCTCAAGCCGCTTGGCCGTGTCAATCAGTTCCTTCGTCTGCGGTTCGTTCGCATACGCCGCAGCCAGCGGCGGCGAGTCTTTCAACGCCTGGTCAATGGTGATGTTCAGTGTGGTGGGAATCATCTTCCCAATGCGATCGACTTCGGCATAAGGGATGTCCATGGCCCGGCCGGAGTCTTTGATCGCCGCCTTGGCCGCCATGGTTCCGAAGGTGATGATCTGCGCCACGTTGTCGCGTCCGTACTTCTGGGTGACGTAGTCGATGACCTCGCCGCGGCGGTTCATGCAAAAGTCAATGTCAATGTCGGGCAAGCTGATGCGCTCAGGATTCAGGAAGCGCTCGAACAGAAGCTCATTCTGCAATGGATCGATGTCCGTGATGCCTAGAGCGTAGGCGACGCACGATCCTGCTGCCGATCCACGGCCTGGCCCGACTGGAATATTGCGTTCCTTGGCGTAGCGGATGAAATCCCACACGATGAGAAAGTAGCCGGCAAACTGCATCTGCCGGATGATGCCGATCTCGCGTGACAGGCGCTGCTCATAGTCTTCCAGGGAATGCTTCAGGCGGCCCATGGCCTGGAGCTCGCGCAGAATGTTAAGCCGGTTGGCAAAGCCCTGTCGCGTGATGTGCTCGAAGTAATCGGGGAGAGAGTAGCCTGTCGGCACCTCGAACTTGGGAAATGGATCGTGAACTTTTTCCAGCCGGATGTTGCAGCGCTCCGCGATCTCCAGCGTCCGCGCCAGCACGTGCTCGTATCCGGAAAATACCTTCTGCATCTCGGCAGCGCTCTTCACGTAAAACTGGTTGCCACTGAACTTCAGGCGGTTGGTGTCGTGGATGGACTTGCCCATCTGAATACAGAGCATTACGTCCTGCGCGTGAGAATCATCCTCGCAGAGATAGTGGCTGTCATTGGTCGCCACCAGCGGGATGTCGAGTTCCTTCTCCAGCTTCAGCAGGTTCGACTGGATGCGCGCTTCTTCCGGCAGTCCCTGGTCCTGGATTTCGAGATAGAAATTGCCTTTGCCGAAAATGTCGCTAAAGGTAACGGCAGCTTCGCGGGCTGCGGCGTACTTCCCTTCCGTGAGGCTCTCGGCGACTTCACCCTTCAGACACGCGGACAAACCGATCAGCCCCCTGGAGTGCTCGGCCAAGAATTTCTTGCTTATGCGGGGCTTGTAGTAGAAGCCGTGCAGCGACGCCTCGGAAACGATCTTGACCAGGTTGCGATAGCCTTCGTCATTCTCGGCCAGCACGACGAGGTGGTTGTAGCTGTCGCCCTCCGGCGCGGTGCGATGGTCTTCCTTCTTGCAGATGTAAAGCTCGCAACCCAGGATCGGCTTAACGCCTGCTTCCCTGGCGGCATTGACGAACGCCACAGCGCCGAAGATGTTGCCATGGTCGGTCATGGCGACGGCGGGCATGTCGAGTTCTTTGACGCGCTTGACCAGGCGCTCGATGTTGCACGCGCCGTCCAGCATGGAGTAGTCGGTGTGAAGATGGAGATGTACGAATTGCGATTGGGACATTCGGACTAGGGCCTTCGCTCTCTCTTATATTGTATGCGTGTTGTATGCGTGGAGCTTGTGGAAATCAGGGGAATTGGCGTCTATAGCGTTTCATCGTGATGCGGAATCTGCCCGGTCGGCGTGCCGGGCGAAATCAAACGGCCCCCGGTGATCTCCTGGCCAGGAGGAGTCTGGCGCGGAAGCGACGATTCAGCTCGCTTGCCGTGTGCTCGATACGCAAAGATCACGGCGAGCAGCGGCGCAGCCAGCAGCAATCCCCAAAAGCCAAATATCAAGCTGAGAAAAATTGGAACGATCAACGACGCCCAGATCGGCACTCGGGCTGTCCGGCGCATAATCACCGGCTGCAAGACCAATCCGTCCATCACAACGATGATCCCATAGAGAATGAGGACGTACAGAAACTGCTCGAAGCTGCCGGCGAACAAAGCCACCACCGCCGGTCCCATGAATGCCAGCACGGGCCCAAAATGCGGAATGAATTGCAGGCCGGCCGCGAGAATCGCCCAGAACGGCGCCCACGGTACGTGCAGGTAATCGAGTCCAAACCACCACAGCGCACCCACCGCCAGCGAGTCGTAGCATTGTGCGATGAACCAGCGCCGCAGTGCGCCTCCGGTGATGTTCATGTGCCGGGAAAATTGCATGATTACTCTAATGCCGCCTTGTGCAGGCCCAGCGCGAGACCCACCTCGCACACACCGCAGCCCGCGTCAAGCCTGAGGTACAATGGAGCATGAGCAATGCTCAGTTCTTCACCGTGCTGTGTTTGCCGCTCGTGGTGTTCATCATCGGTCTCTATCGCCAGAATACCGGAATCCGAGACCTTCGTAGCGAGCTGATTCAGTTCCGCTCGGAAGTGAATGCATGGTTCCTGTCGATTGACGCCAAGTTTGACACGCTTACCGGCAAGGTAATAGACATCGACAACCGTATGGTGAGGGTCGAGGAGCGTCTGAAGCTCTAAGGCGCGCTGCTGTCCCCGGCAACCGTCCTATATTTTAGCTTTCCCGCAAGAGACTTACGGCAATGAAATTTGGCGTCATCATCTTCCCCGGTTCCAATTGTGACCACGATGCCTATTGGGTAATTTCGGAGGTGGCCAAGCAGCCCGTTACTTTCCTCTGGCACGACTCGCCCGACCTGCAGGGTTGCGACGCCATTATCGTGCCCGGTGGATTCGCGTATGGGGACTACCTCCGCACCGGCGCCATCGCTAAGTTTTCTCCGGTCATGGAGTCGGTGCGCAAATTCGCCGCCGATGGTGGGCTGGTACTCGGCATCTGCAATGGATTTCAGATCCTGTGTGAAGCCGGATTGTTACCCGGAGCGCTGCTGCGCAATGCTGGATTGAAATACGTTTGCAAGCCCGTACACATCCGCGTGGAGAGCACCAACGCGCCGTACACGCAGCAGTTGACCAAAGGTGAGGTGCTGGAGATTCCCATCGGCCACATGGAAGGCAACTACTTCTGCGACGAGCCCACTCTGGCCGAATTGAAAAAC
>DATCCF010000101.1:0-44612 GCA_036511435.1 Terriglobales bacterium
TACTGAATACAACATGGAACGACCTGAAAGCAATGGACTCAAGAAAGCCCCTCCTGCCCTGTGCGCAGGGCTGATTGTTATCACCGTCCTGCTGGCATGGTGTTCTGCAATGGGCCAGAGTTCCGGTCAAACATTGACTTCCCTTCCCTCGGCTGAGCAGGTCCTTAATCGCAATCAAGATGCCTTTGCTGGCTCAATTCCTCAGGCTAAAGCCACGGCGGAGACCATCGAGATCACCCTTGAAGACGCAGTACAGCGCGGGCTGAAGTATAACCTCGGGTTGTATTTGGCTGACCGGGTCACGCAACAGTCACGTGCTGCGCGCCTTCGCGCGCTGAGCGATATGCTGCCCGTCGTCAATGGATCGTTTGCGGAAGAGGAGCAGAAAATCAACCTGAAGGCCCTGGGATTGAACTCCGCGATTTTTCCCGGGATTCCGGGTTCGGTCGGACCCTTCGGCATCGCCGATCTTCGCGCCACCGGGTCGTGGAACGCTATCGATCTGCATACGATTGACAACGTTCGCGCCGCCAGTCAGAACGTGAAGGCTGCGCAGTTCACCTACCGCGACGCGCGCGACACCGTGGTGCTGGCAGTAGGTGCAAACTACCTGCTTACCATCGCTAACGAATCGCGAGTGGAGGCCACGGAAGCGGAATTGAAAACTGCGCAGGCGCTCTACCAGTTGGCGGCAGACCAGGAGACGGCGGGGATTACACCCAACATCGATACCCTTCGCGCGCGAGTACAGTTACAAGCTCAGCAGGAGGCGCTGATCGAGGCACAGAACGCGATGGAAAAGCAGCGCATCGCTCTGGCGCGCGTGATCGGATTGCCGGTAGGGCAGAAATACCGCCTGGTGAATCGCGTTCCCTACCATCCTCTTCCTGCGATGGAGTTGCAAAGCGCCTACGCGCGCGCGCTGCAAACACGTCCCGATTATCAGGCGGCGCTGGCTGCATTGCGCGCAGCCCAGTTGAGCCGGGAGGCGGCCTGGAAGCAGCGGCTGCCATCCATTGGATTGGCTGGCGAATACGGTGTGCTGGGGACCACTCCCGATGCCATGTCCCCCAATTGGACGGCTGCAGCTACGCTGAAAATTCCCATATTTCAAGGCGGAAAAGTAGAAGCCGATGTGCAACAAACCGACGCCGTCCTGAAGCAGCGGCAGGCTCAAGTCGACGACATGAAAGGGCGCATCGAGCAGGATGTGGAAGATGCCCTCCTCGACTTGAAGGCGGCAGCGCAACAGGTGGAGGTAGCGAAGCTGGGCCTTGATTACGCGCAGCAGGCGCTCGGCCAATCGCAAGACCGCTTCGCCGCAGGTGTCACTAACAATGTCGAGGTGATTCAAGCGCAGCAACAGTTGGCATCGGCCAACGACCGGTTCATATCCAGTTTGTATGCGCACAATATTGCCAAGGTACTGTTGGCGCGCGCCATCGGCAATGCCGAACAGGCAGTGCAGCAATACTTGGCGGCGCCGGGCGGCACGCTGCCGGCCAACGGAACCGCCGGGCCGGGGATGGGGAATAGCAATGCTCCCTCTGCCACAGTGCCTCACGAATAATTACTGGCAGGTGAAGAGATGAGTCCGAGCACGACTGATCGAAATGATCTGGAACGGCCTGAAGTCCCGCATCCACCGGACGAAGAACCCGTTGATCCGGAGGCGCAGCGTTACGAGGAAGACCGTCGCGGCTTTTTTCAGAAGCATCCAGCCGCCAAACCGGTTGTCTTTCTAATCGCGATTGTGGTTGTGGTGTTGGTGGGATGGTTCTGGTGGGAGAGCCGGCACTGGGAAAGCACCGATGACGCTGAGATTGACGGCCATATCTATCCCATCAGCGCACGTGTGGGCGGCCAGGTGATCAAGGTGAACTATGATGACGGTCAAATAGTCCACAAGGGCGATGTGCTGGTGCAAATCGACCCCACCGATTACCAGGTTGCGCTGGCGCGTGCGCAGGCCGACTACCAAGATACGCAGGCGCAGGCGGAGGCAGCACAATTTGGGGTCCCCGTTTCCAGCGTTGGTTCGCTCAGCCAGATCCGTTCCGCCAGCGCCGATATGGACTCCGCGCAAGCCGGCGTGACCGCCGCCCAGAAACAGGCAGAGGCTGCACAAGCCCAGATACTGGAAGCGCAAGCGAATGCCCACAAACTCAATACCGATGTTGAGCGGTATCGCCAACTGTTGGGCAAGCGTGAGATCTCGCAGCAGCAGTTCGATCAAGCTACGGCCGCCGCCGCCGCCGCCAATGCTACGGTCAGTGCGCGTCAGGCGGCACTATTGGCCGCCCAGGCGCAAGTGAAACAGGCACAATCCCGCATCGAACAGGCCGCCGCCGAAGTGCGTAATGCGCGGGCGACTCCGAACATGGTGGCCGCTACCCAAGCCAAGGCGAAGTCCGCCGATGCCCTGGCGCAACGGTCCAAAACCGCGCTCGATCAAGCGCAGCTCAATCTCGCGTACGCGACCATCGTGGCTCCGGTCGATGGCGTAGTAGGCAAGCGCTCCGTGCAGGTCGGAGCGAACGTATCCAATGGCCAGGACCTGATGGCTATCGTTCCGCTTCGCGATGTCTGGGTCACGGCCAACTTCAAGGAAACGCAACTGGCCCGCATGAGGCCAGGGCAACCAGCGAAGATCAAGGTCGATACCTACGGTGGCCGCAAGTGGGATGGACACGTTACCAGTATTGGAGGCGCGACCGGCGCAAAGTACAGCTTGTTACCACCGGAAAACGCGACCGGCAACTACGTAAAGGTGGTACAACGCATCCCCGTGAGAATCGACTTCGACGGTAACGACAAACCCGACTTCAACCAGGACGGTCTGCTGCGTCCGGGCATGTCAGTCGGGCCCGACGTCAAAGTGCGCTGAACAGTGCCAAACAATCGTCCTTCGCTTTCGCTGTGGATGACGGCTTTTCGGGCCTACCTGAAATTCACGTCCCTGTCCCAGCAGACGGTTGAGCGATCCGATGTACAAGCAATATGGGGGCAGTCTTTTGGGAACATATTTGCGCAAGTTCCGGCGGCCCTCCTGATTTTTCCTTAGAATTCCTCGCCCATCACTGTCATACTCATAGTTCAGCACCAAGCCTACGTGATGAACTTTAACGTTTTGCCCAGTCTAGTTGCGCTTGCAATCCTGGTCGTGGTTTTCGAGGCCATTCTGCGTCGAGGCGCGGCTGATCGCCTGCAGCTATGGCTAACGGGCTGGATTCTGGTACTCATACACTTCGTCGCCCAGTTTGTCGACGTGGGACACGGTCTTTGGGAGCATACGGCATCCGCCGTTAGCCTGGGAGCACTGGAACTGGCAAGCATCTCTTTCCTGATCTCCATGTCGCCAGGAGCGACTGACCGTCGCCGTCAGCTCCTGCTCGGAGCAATCCTCGGTCTCCCCGCACTGGCTTACACGACCGCGGTGATTTGGGATTTGACGGCGCACAGCTTTTATTATGGCGTGGTGCTAGTGGCCTTCGCCGCCACCTCGCTGCTGGCCTGGAACTGGTATCACGAGACACTTTCCTATTTGTTGGGCCTGCTGCTTGCGTCCGCGATGTTCTCCTCCGTATTGGTCTGGACGGTTGCGCGCAATCATGCTGACCTCGGTATCAACGTTATCCTGGCGGGCCTCAACTTCGTTGTTGCCGTTTTGTACTGGCGCCATTTCCAGCGTGCTACGGCGGGCGTGCTGACTACGGTGTTCGGCTTCACCGTCTGGGGCGCAGTCTTTCCAATCGGAATATTTCTGCAGCTCTACTCTCCATCGACGATCATTGCATCCGAGACCTGGAACATTCCCAAGTACTTCGTGGCCGTTGGCATGATTCTCACTCTTCTGGAAGACCAGATCCACAAGAATGAATATCTGGCGTATCACGACGCGTTGACCGGGCTGCCCAACCGGCGGCTGCTCGAAGATCGATTGGAACAAGCCCTGGCCCAGGCGGCACGAGCGGGGCACAAAGTGGCCGTGTTGTTGATTGACCTCGACCGCTTCAAGGAGGTGAACGACACCTTCGGGCACCGAATTGGAGATTTGGCGTTACAGCAGGTGGTATTGCGGCTGTCCAGCCGGATGCGCGCCGCCGACACCCTAGCTCGTTCAGGAGGCGATGAGTTCACCGTGGTCAGCGCCGTGTCCGATGAACACGGCGCCGACATTCTGATGTCGGCCCTCGCCTCGGCGCTCGCGGTTCCCTTAAAAGTAGAAGGACATTTTATTCAAACTGGCTTGAGCATTGGCGTAGCACTTTATCCCGATCATGGCCACACTGAGGACGAATTACGTGCTGTCGCCGACCATGCCATGTACCTGGCGAAACGCGGCGCCCGGCGCTCCGAAAATGTTATTGCTTTCCGGCAATCCCAGCCTAATTAGGGCGCCACATCATTCTTCCTGAGCCGGTTGTCCGTTTCCCTGCGCCTGTTGTACGCTCGAAGATAGTTGCGCACCTTCGCATGGTTCGATTCCTGCCCTCGCCGGGATGGCGGAACTGGCAGACGCAGCGGACTTAAAATCCGCAGACCCGAAAGGGTTGTGGGGGTTCGAGTCCCCCTCCCGGCACCATCAACTTATTTGTAATCAAATATATGCTGCCTTGCGCTGGAGTGAAAAGCTCTAGCGCTTGTCTAGTCCTTGGGTTTTGGGAGCGGTTCCTCAATAGATGTATCCGCGTTGTGCGGGTAGAGCGGCGCTTCAGCGCCGCGTTCGCCGCGGCCAAACGTCCCGCTCAAGCCGCTGAGGTCGACGACCTCAGCGGCTTGAGCGATTTTCTCTTCCTGCCTTATACGCGGGCCTGAAGGCCCGCACTACCCGTACGGGCGGATACAGTAATCCAGGACCCGCTGTAGTGGCTGTTCTGGTGGCTGCTGGTATCGGACTTTTTTGCCGTCTGGTGGACGTCGCCGGTGATGAGTTCGACAGCCGACAAACGGCAGCACCCTTGGGATACGCGGTGGCATACTTAATAGTTTCGAAAGTCTGCAACGCAGCCGCTGGGCTGTGTGCGGAACAGGGCAAGCGTCGATCAGGGAGCGGAGCGAACGTGCGCTGAGCGGCGTGCAGGCGCTGGATAGGTGCGCCAGGCCGAGTGGGGAGGTAGTTTCGGGACTTGCGTTGCGGGCGCACGGAACCCGCCGAACCACGTTTGGCTTTCTTCTTCTGGCTCGCGTACGATGGATGTTCACCCCAGTTGCATAGACATGAAACCAGTTTTCGCCGGATTTCTTTTTCTTTTCCTACTCACGACGGTCTTCCCAGCGGCGCAGCAGGCGCCGACAGTCACTCCAACGCAAATCGCTCCCGCGCAGCAGGCCCCGGCAGGTACACCAACGCGAGCAGTGCCCGCGCCACAAACGCCTGTCATTCCAATGCAAGTACCTCCTGGGCAAGAGCCGCCGCAGCCCACGGTGGTGAATCCGGCGCAGGCTGGGCCGGAGCAGTCGCCCACGCCTCCCGATTATTCGCAGGAAGCCTACGTCATCGAGCACTATCGCCAGGCGAAGCGTTTCGAAAATGACGGGACCGGGCGCGACCAGCTCGACGCGCAAATCAGAATCGTCAGCGAGAGCGGTGTGCAGGCGCTGGGCCAGTTCAAGGTCGGCTACAGCGCGCTCAGCGACAAGCTGGACATCGTCTATCTGCGCGTGCGCAAGCCCGATGGAACCGTCATTACGGCACAGGAATCCGCCATCCAAGACTTCACCCTGCCCGACGCCCCCGTGTACACCGACTATCACGAGAAGCACATCAGCGTTCCGTCGCTGCGTCCCGGAGACGTGTTGGAGTACGAATTCGTCCGCACCATTACGAATCCCCTGACTCCGGGACAGTTCTGGACCAGTGTCAACTTTTCCGACAAGGGCATCATCCTCGACCAGCAGTTGGAGATCAACGTTCCCAACGGACGGCAGATCAAGCTGAAGAGCAAGCCCGGCTATGAGCCCAAGATTACCGAGGAAGGCGACCGGCGGGTCTATCGCTGGACCTACACTCACCTGAAAGACGAGGAGGAGGGCCGGCCGGGCAAGAAAAAGAAGAAGAACCCGCACAGGTCGGAAGACGAGATTCCTACGGTCCAGTTGACCACTTTTCAAAGTTGGGAGGAGCTGGGAGCGTGGTATGCCTCACTGGAACGCGACCGCCGCCAGCCGAAAGACGCCCTCAAGGCGAAGGCCGACGAGCTGGTACAAGGCAAGACGGACGACATGGCGAAGGTGAAAGCGCTGTACGAATATGTTTCGCGCAACATTCGCTATGTCAGCTTGTCGTTCGGGCTGGGACGATATCAGCCCCACGAGGCCAGCGAAGTGCTAAGCAACGGCTACGGCGATTGCAAGGACAAGAATACGCTGCTGGCTGCGTTGCTCGCGGTCGAAGGGTTTCAGGCGACTTCGGTGCTGATCGGGTCGCAACATGAACTCGACCCCGAGATTCCGTCTCCATCGCAGTTCGACCACGTGATCACCCGCGTTCCCGTCAACGGAAAAGAAATCTGGCTGGACAGCACCAATGGCGTCGCTCCCTTCCGTATGCTGGCCGCTGTCTTGCGCGATAAGCAAGCTTTGGCAATTCCGCTGAACGGCAAAGCCAGCCTGGTGCGCACTCCTGCCGATCTACCGTTTGCCGCGTTCGATCGCTCACAGCTCAAAGGCTCGATCAACGAAACCGGGACGCTGAAGGCGCATCTCTCCTCTCGCATGCGAGGCGACACCGAGCTGGCGTTGCGTTTTACGTTGCGCCAGATTCCGGGAAATCACTGGAAAGACTTCTTCACCGTTGCTTTGCAACGCATGGGAGTGGAGGGAATTGAGATTGACAACCTGAAGGTCAGCGATCCCAGCAATCCTGACGATCCGCTGCAGATCGATCTCGATGCCACCGCGAACAACTACTTCGACTGGTCGGCGCCAGAGTCGAAGATGAGATTGCCGTTCATGGAGATCGCTCTTCCCGGAGAGGGTGACGCCGAGGATGACGACCAGACTCATCCCAAGGCCATCAAGCTGGGCGCGCCCGGGGAGTCAAGCGTAGAATTGCGGGCCACGATCCCGCCGAAGTACACCGTTCACTTGCCGATCGGAGTCGAGGTTAAGCGCGATTACGCTGAGTATGTTTCGAGCTATAAGTTTGAAGGCGGACAACTGACCGCCGTGCGTACCTTGAAGCTGCTCAGCCGGGAACTGCCGGTAGCGCGCCGTGAAGATTATGCCGCCTTCCGCCGGGCTGTCGCTTCCGATGAAGGGCAACAGATCTCGCTGGACAATAAGTCCCCGGGGACGGCTGGAGTGGGCGCCAACGAATCGGCTGCCGATTTGAACGAGTCTGCGATGCAGGCGCTCAAGAATAACAACTACGAGTTGGCGGTAAGTCTGTTCCAGCGAGTGGTGAAGTTGGAACCGAAGCACAAGACGGCATGGGACAATCTCGGGCGCGCGTATTTGGCACTCAACCAGAACGATCAGGCCATCGACGTATTCAAGAAGCAGATCGAGATCGATGCCTACCACCAGTACGCTTACAACGATCTGGGAGTGGCCTACCAGCGGCAATTGAAATACGACGAAGCTATTCAGCAGTTCAAGAAACAAATCGAGATCAACCCACTCGATCCATTGGCCCACGCCAGTTTGGGACAGGTGTATGTGGCGCAGAAGAAATTCGCGGAGGCAATTCCCGAACTGGAGAAAGCTGTAACCATTCAGCCCAACAATCCGGTGCTGCTGATCTCGCTCGGGCAGTCTTACATCGCGACCAATCAGACCGACAAGGGCATGGCGCAATTCGAGAAGGCGATCAGCATAGCGCCCAGCCCGCTTACCTGGAACAACATTGCATATTCTCTGGCGGAACAGAACGTACAACTCGATCGCGCCGACAAATACGCCGACGCGGCGATCAATGCGTTGCAGACGCAACTGCGCGACGTCAAGCTGGACAGCCTTCGTTTTCGGGACCTGGCGGCCGCGCTGTTTCTGTACGACATCTGGGACACCAAGGGCTGGATCGAGTTCAAGCGCGGCGATCTGGACCTGGCGGAACAGTACCTTGCGGCGGCATGGCAGGCCAACGGCAGTGGCACCATCGGCGAACATCTGGGCGAAATTTATGAGAAGCAGGGAAAGCGTGAGCAGGCGATTCGCGCATACCTCTTCTCACTGGGCGGCGATTCGCCCAGCGATAGTGCGCGGGCTCGGCTCAGTGCGCTGGGAGTCAGCAAAGGAGTCGACGACAAGGTTGAGGAAGCTCGTCGCGAACTGCAACGGCAGCGCACGACCCCGCTCAAGGCATCGGGCAAGGGCAGGGCTGAGTTCTTCCTGCTGATTTCCCCCGCGAAGGTGGAACAGGTGAAGTTCATCAAAGGGAACGATGGGTTGAAGAGTTTCGCTGAGATCCTGGAGAAAACCGATGTCGGTATGAAGTTCCCCGCGAGCGCGGAGGTGCGCGTGGTGCGGCGTGGTGTGGTGACTTGCGGGGCGCCGGCGGCTAGTGCCCCGGCCGCAGGACCATCCGGCAAAGAGAAAGGTGGGGCCGCCGCGGCTGCAAGCCAGGAGTCCCAGGGTCCGGCAGAGCCATGCAGTATCGAATTGCAGCCGGCCGAATCGGTGCGGACACTGGACTGACGGACTGAGAGACTGCGCCAGAGGAAATCGAAGGCGATCAATTTCGGGATAAGATGGACCCTGAACGGGAGATTTTCAATGAACGACCTGCGATACCCCATTGGCAAATTCGAGTGGATTCCCCCCGAGAGCGAAGCCCAGATGGCTAAGCGCCGCGCGCATTACATCGAGGTACTGTCCAAGCTGCCGGCGCAGATGCGCGCCGCCGTGCGAGATTTGAGTCCTGAACAACTCGACACGCTCTATCGCCCGGAGGGCTGGAGCGTGCGGCAAGTGGTGCATCATGTGCCCGACAGTCACTTGAACGCCTACATCCGCTTCAAGCTTGCGCTCACCGAATACGAGCCGACCATCAAGCCCTACCGCGAAGACGCGTGGGCCAAGCTGCCCGACAACGCTATAACGCCCATCGAAGTTTCGCTGCAACTGCTTGCGGCCTTGCATTCGCGATGGGTGGATTTGTTAGGGGCGATGGAGCCGGCGGACTTTGCACGAACGCTGAACCATCCCGAGCATGGATTGCTCTCCCTCGACCGGATGCTGGCGATGTATGCGTGGCACTCGGAGCACCATCTGACGCACATTACCGCGCTGCGCGAACGCATGGGATGGAAACAGCGGGCGATGGCGGCGGGATAGCCGCCTTGATCACTCCTTCTTGTCATCCCGACCGAACCCGCTTCAGCGGGTGAGCGGAGGGACCTGCTGTTACTGTGAGCCGCGCTCATGCCTCATGAATTGCCATTACGAGCGCCCGGTTTTGGCGCGAGGAATCTGCTTTTTCCATAACCACGCAGAAGCAGATCCCTCGCTGCGCTCGTGATGACAAGCCCAAACGTGAAACATGCATGGGATGAATGCGTCGTACGTAGCGACGTATGCGCTGTTTTCTTATGCGGAATGCAAATCCCCGCAATTGATGCGGGTTGCGCTCACGTCGGTGGGGAAGTCGCGTCCAATGCTCGACGCGGAAAGCTGCGAGAGTTATGAACTTTCCAAGCGCGTGAAACGTATACCGGTGAAGAAAATTGGAGGAGGGGTGCGCAAGCGCTCCGCACTGAGAAAAAAACTTAGGGGTCAAACAGAATGTTTCGCCCGCGGTTTGGCGGCCCAGGCGAGACTATCTTGAGGGCGGCTTGGAATCCAATCCCTGTTGCTGTTTAACCCCGGTGTCATATTCTATGCAACGCGGCGGGAAACGCAAGTATTTCCTGCTGGCGGGGGCCGCCAGAGCGAACCGTCAAACAAGGAGATTGCAAATGACTCGTATTCTGGCTCCCCTCACCGTGTTGGTCGTCGCAATGACCATGTCCATCACCGCTTTTGCGGGACCAACCAAGACCGGCACCATCACCCTCTACCACGATGCGCAACTGAACGGCACAACCATTCCCGCAGGCGAATACACCGTCAAGTGTGAGACCAATGGGACAAGTGCCCAAGTCAAGTTCATGCAGGGCAAGAAAGAAGTGGCCAGCGCCAGTGGCCAAGCGAAAGACCTCGGCAGCAAAATGGACCACGCACAGGTCGTGCTACAAAACGGTAGGGGCATTCCTTCCATCATCGAAGTGGATCTGGGCGGCAGCAAGACCGGTGTCACCTTCGATTCGAGCATGGCGAACGCCGGCAAATAACCACAGCCGTTGCGCATTTTCGCAAGGGAGCAAACCGTTGCTCCCTTCCTTACCCAGGGGGAGGAATCCGAGGGCGGCGAAATTGAGCTGAGCGCGAGCCATTGAAAAGGTTCGTCATCGGCCCGGCGTATTACTAGCTGGCCGGACCGCCTCCTGGCATTCCCTGGCCAACGTTAACACCTTGTCAATGGCCGGTTCGGAACGCAGCTTTGCCAGCAGCGGATCAGAAACGAGATTGGAGTACGAGCAATAGTTCCGCTCCACGGCACTCTGCAGCAGATCGAGCGCAGCTTGCTTCTTGCCGCAGTATCCGAGAAGGGCTCCTTCGTAATACAGGATCTCAGGATCCGCTTCGGCCGCCTGGTTGGTTTCCAACTCTTGCGCAATCCGATCCAGGTCCGACGCTGGCCGCAATTGCAGGCAAGCCTCCAGCAGATCGCGATGATATCGAGGAGCAGTGGGCATGCGCTTGACGGCTTCCTGCGCTTCCGCGATTTTGCCTTCGCGCAAAAGAATGGATGGCAGGACATAAGCGGCCCATTCCGAGCCAGCGTCCAGGCGAACGAAATCCGCGGCCCGCGCAGTATTCCCCAATTCCATGAAGGCCCAGGCGCATGAGCGGAAGGTGTAATTGCCCGGATCGAGCGCCAGGGCAGCGTCACATTCGTTTGTGGACTGCTCCAGCATCCCCGCGTAACGATAAACATAGCTCAGCGCGAAATGGGCCTGAGCGCTCTCAGGACGACGCTTGACCAACGCCTGCGCCGCCTCATAGGCCTTTCCTAACTCACCTCTCTCGACGCGGTTGGAGACTAGCTCCCCGGCGGCAACGCTGCGATCGGGATCCAGCGCCAAAGCACGCTCGTAGGCTTGGTTGGAGCGCTGGAACATAGCTTCGCCACCCTCCGAGTAGGTCGCGTCGTAGTAGCAACGCAGACCCAATTGCTCCCACGCAGGCGCGTAGGTCGGGTCCAGTTGCACCACATGCTCCAGCACTGCGATAGCGTCCTTGTTCGCTGCGGGATCATGGGGCAGGGCGACGCTATGCAAATAAAGGTCATAAGCTTCCGGGTTCTTGGGACGGGTACCAGTATCGGCAACCCCACCAGCCACACCCAGCGTCGGGAGCAATCCCTGACGTACCTGTGCGGCCATTGCGCCCTGTAAAGCGATAAGATCCTGGGCTGATGCGGTCAGGTTGGTCTGCCACAGGAGGCGGTTGTTGTTGACGTCGATCGCTTCCAATGTAACTAACAGGCCGTCCCCCTGTTTCAAGAAGTGTCCGGTTAGGACGGTCGCAACGTGCAACTGCCGGCCCGCCTGCTGCGGATCCATGTTGTTCGCTGCATACTTTTGCGTGCTCGAAGAAGGACGAACGTCCAGGGTGCGCGTGTAGGTGAGCACATTGGCGATTTCGTCGGCCAGGGCGAAGCGAAGAAACTCGACACTGATATCGCCGTTCACGTTCTGCAACGGCAATACGGCAATGGTGTTCTTCGCGACGCCTCCCGCCCCGGGCCGGTGCTTGAACCACCACGCGCCCACCGGTACTAAGAGGGTCAGCAGCAAGGCGATGACCCCCAACAGGATGTAGGTTTGGGTTCGGTTCGAGGTTTGAAATGTGCTCGTCTGAATGCGGTATGGCAAAGCGGCGTGCAACCGTCCGCTCGTGGTTAACCCGGGCTCCATTTCCCGCTTCAGCGACTGGAGATCGCCCTTCATCGCCAGCGCGGTCGGATAGCGGCTGCCGCGGTCTTTTTCCATTGCTCTGCCGAGGATGCCTTCCAGATCGGCAGGAAGAGCTGGGTTCAGCTTCCGCGGAGAGACTGGCTTGCGGTTCAGGATCGCCTCCAGCGTGGTCACCGCGTTCGTCCCGGCAAAAGGCTTCTGACCGGTCGCCATCTGGTAAAGCACGACGCCGAGGGAGAACAGGTCGCTGCGCGGGTCGAGTTCTTCGCCGCGGGCCTGCTCGGGAGACATGTAAACCGCCGTGCCAAAAATGTCGCCTGCTACCGACAGCGGATCTTCCGACCCTCCCCCCGTCTCCATTCCGCGCGACAACTTGGCCAGCCCGAAGTCGAGAATCTTGGCCTGTCCGCTCTGCGTCAGAAAGATGTTGGCTGGCTTGATGTCGCGATGAATGATCCCCTTGGCATGGCAAGCCGCCAACGCATCTGCCACTTGGATACCGATGTCGAGGACCTCATCCACTTTCATCGGCCCCCCCTTCATCCGGTCTTTCAGGCTCATCCCTTCCAGCTTCTCCATGACGATGAAGGGATGCCCGTCCAAATCTTCGATGTCATGGATGATGCAAATACCAGGATGGTTCAACTGCGACGCGGCGCGAGCTTCCAGTAGGAAGCGGTCCATGGACTTGGGATCGTTGAGCAGGGTGTCGGGAATAAACTTCAAGGCGACGTGGCGGCCCAGGCGCGTATCGACCGCGTCGTACACCACGCCCATGCCGCCGCCACCAAGCTTTCTCACGATTTGATAGTGAGAAACTGTCTGGCCGATCATCCCCAGGGCGGCGGTTTCCATTTGGCGGTTATGTTAGGCTGCGCACGAAATCCGGTCAACCCGCGGCATCCATCCTGGCAACGCCCGGCGTCTTCTTTTCCTGAAGTTCCGGCAGAAGCCGAACTCTGGTTGCGCCCGAGCGAGGACAACTCTTCTACAATCCGGTTATGGAAGAGTTGCCGACCATCCGGGAGCCATCGTGTGGTGGCTACGACACCCAAGGAGGATGCCGGCCGATGTGGACGAACGGAATTTCAGTTACGGAGTGATTTCCCAGATAACACCGTAGCCATGCGTGCCTCCCTGAGATGCGGTGCCGTACAGATTGCCATTCGCGTCAATGAACACGCTGCCGTATGGAACTGCTCCCTGGCTACCGCCGGTGAAGTCGTAAAGGTCGGTTTCCGTCCAGCCACCGCCGGAAGGCCTCAGCTTGAAAACCGAACCTGCTCCATGAGCACCATCCTTGGTCGTCGTGCCATAAAGATTGCCTGCCGCGTCCATCGTCAGGCTAGCGTATGGCCCCGGCAGGTAGGCAGACCCGGTAAAGCTGTAAACCACGCCGAATGTCCAACTGCCGCCGGAGGGCATCAGTTCGTAAACCGTGCCGCCGCTCCCTGATCCGCCGCTACTGGTGGCCGCGTAGAGATTGCCCGCGTTGTCAAACACAACGCCGCCAAATGGGCTGCCTCCGTCGGTTGAGTTCTGAAACGCGTACAAGGTGTTCTCCGCCCAACCTGATCCGGAACGCGTCAACTGGAAGACGGTGCCATACCCGTGGGCGCCACCGGAGAACGTCGTGCCGTAGAGGTTGCCGGCTTGATCGAAGACCACGCTGCTGTAAGGGTTTTCGCCATCGCTTGACCCGCTGAAAGTATGAATCGCGCTCTCCGTCCAGCCGCCCCCCGAGGGCGCCAGTTCATACACAACACCCTGAGCGTTGACACCCCCAAAGAAGGTTGTGCCGTAGATATTGCCCGCCTGGTCGAACGTGAGGTCACCATATCCGGGATTCGCTCCGTCACTGAATCCACTGAACTGGTACAGTACGGTTTCCGTCCAGGGACAGAGAACGGTTCTGCAGATTGTCGCCGGCGGCCTCAGGCGGAACACCGTACCACAGCCCACCCCGCAATTGCGGCCTCCGAATTCGGTGGTGCCGTAAATGGTCCCGTCCCGGCCAAACACGACTCTGGCGATGGGAGCGCTTCCGTCTGCACGTCCGGTGAAGCTGTAGAGCGGGCTAAAGATCCACCCCGAGCCGTTGCGGGCCAGCTTGAACACGGTACCGCGATTGAAACTCCCACCCTGATACGCCGTGCCGTAGAGGTTGCCTCCCCGCTCGGTTAAGCCAGCTTCGGGGTACGCCCCGTCCTGTCCGCCGGTGAAGTTATAGATCACTTGGTAGGTCTGGGCCTGCGCCGACTGCACCAAGATAAATGTCAGCGCGAACCCAATTGCCATCGCCAGTGCGGCGGTTGCGGCCAGAGAGTTCTCGCGCATAAAACCCTGAGATTGGCGTTTACAGTTCATGGGGCTTTCCTCCTCGCCACTTCGCTTGATTGTAATAAACTCAAATCCACCGGCGAACTCAGAGGACGTAAACTCCAGCGCGCGTGGAGCGGGCTATGTGGGCTTCCTCTCAAATTCGGTTCGTGTGCTTGCCTTTACGGCCGGTCGCCGCTCCCCGAGCCCTATGCAGCGGATCAGCCGGCTGGTACGCCATCTCGGCGGACAGAATTTTCACCAGCTTCGCGAGTACCTTTGTTCGTGCCCAGTACTTGTCGTTGCCTTCGATGAGGGTCCATGGCGCGGTGGTTGTGCTGGTTTTTACCAGCATCTGTTCCACTGCTTCTTCGTAGACTGCCCATTTTTCGCGATTGCGCCAGTCTTCATCCGTCAGCTTCCACGCCTTGTACCCGATGGCTTTGCGTTCCTCGAAGCGGAGAAGCTGTTCCTCGCGCGAGATGTGGATCCAGAACTTCGCCAGGATGGCTCCAAAGTCGCGCAGTTGCCGTTCGAAGGAATTGATCTCTTTGTAAGTGCGCTTCCATTCCGCTTCGCCGGCCAATCCTTCTACTCGCTCCACCAGCACGCGGCCATACCAGGACCGATCGAAGATGGCGATCTGTCCGCGCTCTGGCAGACGTCTCCAGAAGCGGTACAGATAATGCCGGGTCCGGTCCTCGCCGTGCGGTGAGCTGATCGGATAAACCACATAGCCGCGCGGATCGAGCTTTTCGGTGATGCGCTTAATCGCGCCGCCCTTGCCCGCGGCATCCCAACCTTCGAACACGATGATGACCGGGCGCCTTTGCAGGTAAACCTGATAGCCCAGCTCACGCAGTTGAATCTGGCGGCGCGTCACTTCGCGCACATAAGACCGACGATCCAGGTTGCGGGTTAGATCCACCGTCTCCAGCATCAGAGGCCGCCTCCGCTCAAGGATTCCATGGCGGCGCGCAATTCGGCATCTTTGGAGACTTCGGTGGAAACATGGGTGCGCGGCGGCGCCTTCGGGCCCAGGTTCTTTTCGACCGCGCCGATGATGGTCTCAAACACCTTCTTCCGGGTATCGGACTTTGAGGTGGCCTCGACGATGGTCCACGGCGCGTACTCCGACTCGGTCAGCTCCAGCATTTCCTCGGTGGCCGCAAGATACTCGCGGTATTTCTTCTGCCGTGCCCAGTCGGCCTTGGTCACGCGCCAAGCTTCCAGCGGGTCGGCTTGGATCATCTCGAAGCGCCGGCTCTGCTCTTTCTTGCTGATGTGCAGAAAGAACTTCAAGATCACGGTGCCATCGTCAGCCAGCATGCGCTCAAACTCGATGATGTCGCGGAAGGCCTGCTTCCAGGACTTCTCCGGAATCGTTCCTTCTACACGTTCCTCGAGTACGCGCCCGTACCAACTGTGATCAAAGATGACCATCTCGCCGCGATTCGGCACCTTCAGCCAGAACCGCCACAACCAGGGGTGTTGCTGCTCGTAAGTTCGAGGAGCGGTAATCGGGTACAGTTTGAAGCCGCGCGGATCCAGTCGCTGGGTCAGCGCCGCTATCGTCGTTCCTTTGCCCGACGCGTCCCAGCCCTCGAAAACAATGAGCGTGGGCACACCGTTGTCCCAGCACGCCTTCTCCAGGTCGTACAAACGCAACTGCAGGCCGGGGACCACTCGCTTATACTCTTCCCGGGAGAGCTTCGTTTTTAAGTTGATGTTTTCGAGCATGGGCGAAGGTCTATTCTACTCATGGCTGCAAGGCGCTCACCCCTGTGCAGTGGAGGCAGCACACGCAACAAGGAACTGTGAGAACGAACCTTGGTATTCGCCAGTGGACTGTGCTGACGGAAAATCCAGCGCCGTAGGTGCGGAATAGTCTAGCCCAGCACGCAGCCGAAGGCGGAGTGCTGGGTAAAGTTGGGAAAAGATCCGAGTCCCTTCAGGGACGGCACCGTTCTCACACACCCGGATTTAGGCCCTCCCGCCATGGGTCAGCGGTGCTCACTCAAAATCTTTAAGCCAAAACTCCAGCGGACCCCGTTGCTCGTCCTTCACGCGTTGGGCCTCCATCTTGCGCAGCTGGGACCTGCGTATCTTTCCCGAGATCGTCTTGGGCAGTTCATGGAATTCGAGCTTCCGCACCCGCTCATACGCAGCCAGCTTCTGCTTCGCGAACAGCAAGATCTCGCGGGCAATCTCTTCGGAGGGACGCGCGTCGGCTACGATGGCAATGAAGGCTTTTGGGACGTTGGTACGCAAGGGATCTGGACTGGGAACGATAGCCACTTCGGCGACCAGGGGATGCTCCATCAGAACGCTCTCCAACTGAAACGGACTGATTCGATAGTCGGAACTCTTGAACACGTCGTCCGCTCAGCCCACGAAGAAGAGATAGCCGTCCTCGTCGAGTGCGGCCTGATCTCCCGTGTGGTATAGACCGTTTTGCATGACGACCCGCGTGAGCTCGGGATCGTCCATATAGCCGGTCATCAGGCCCGTAGGCCGGGGATCAAGTTTCACCGCAACCTCGCCTTCCGGACGCTCCTTGTCCTGCGGATCGACCAGGCTGATCTGAAACCCGGGAAGCGGGCGGCCCATGCTGCCAGGTTTCACCTGTTGCCCCGGCGAATTGCCGATTAGTGCGGTTGTCTCGGTCTGGCCGTAGCCATCGCGGATCACCAGACCCCAAGCCTTCTCGACTCGCTCGATCACCTCGGGATTAAGCGGCTCACCTGCGCTCGCCAATTCGCGCAACGCACGCGGCTTTGGCCCCAGGTCCTCGAGAATGATCATGCGCCAGACGGTGGGAGGAGCGCATAGCGTAGTGACCCCGACTTCTTCGAGCGCGCGCAGCGCATTAGCGGCACGAAATCGAGGGGCATCGTAAACGAAGGTCGTTGCCCCGGCATTCCAAGGAGCGAAGAAGCAGCTCCAGGCATGCTTGGCCCACCCGGGCGAGCTGATGTTCTGGTGA
Organism: Terriglobales bacterium; assembly: GCA_036511435.1. Lineage (GTDB taxonomy): Bacteria > Acidobacteriota > Terriglobia > Terriglobales > Acidobacteriaceae > Bog-257. The sequence continues at coordinate 17,269 of DATCCF010000101.1, forward strand.
ATGTCGCTTTCCTGAATGCCAATCCAGTACATGGTCGAGAGGTGGCCCACCGGATAACTCTGGTGAGTATGGAGCACCAGTTTGGCTTTGGTTGTAGTCCCAGATGTGAAATACAGGAGGAATGGATCGTCTGCCTGGGTGGGAATGATCCGGTAGTCTCGAGTCTCTTCCAGGGCGGCATTGTAAGGCATCCATCCAGGGGTCTGCCCGCCCACGAGAATCCGCTTGACCTCGGCATCGGAGGGAATGCGATCCATGGCACTTTCATCCGTCACCACAATGCGTGCACCGCTGCGCGCGAGTCGATCGCGAATTTCACTTTCCGTGGCCAGGGTCGTTGTCGGGACTATGACCGCGCCGATTTTGATGGCCGCCAGCATCAGCTCCCAAATGGCGGCGACGTTCGGAAGACAGAGGACGATACGATCGCCAGGCTCGACCCCTTGGCGCTGCAGAAAGTGCCCCACGCGATCCGGAACGCTCGGCCAATTCCTGGTAGCTGAACTTGACTTCGTCCTTGCCCTCGCGCCAAAGCCACAAGGCTGTCTTGGCATTGCCCTGCGCATAGACATCGAACCAGTCGCGTGCCCAATTGAAGTCCGTCAGATCGGGCCAGCGAAACTCCCGGTAGGCCTTTTCATAGTCGGTCCTGTGGTTGAGCAGAAACTGGCGAGCGGCAATGAATTTCTCAGTGGCTGACATCTGTTTTCCAACTGGGAGCAGGAGATTACTAGCCGTAGTTTCCGCTTTATCTCCCAATAGTCCCGCACTATATACCCCGCGAGGGAGTCGAGCGCAGTATTTTTTCTGTGGGGCGCAAGAGAGAGTCCCGTCTGCCCTCGCCCAGCGCTTCATTCAGCGCTGGGTAAAGTGGGAAATAACACTGAGTCCTGTAGGACGGCAGAGGTTGCGACACAGTCTCTTATAGCGCCCACCACCTGCTTGCGTTCCTATTGAGCTGGCTCGAGGTACGCGTTTGCTTCGCGCGTCAAAGCAGTATGGTGGCGCCAGGCCACGACGCTCATGCGCGCCAGGTCATATGCGCCGTAGATAATATTGGCGCGCCAGATGTCACTGCGGAAGGTCAATATCTGCCGGCGAAAATAGCGAAACACCCGGTTGCCGGACCGGAATCGCGTCGTCGCACTTCCCGTCGCGAGTCCCGGCACCATGGGCTGGCATTCCTTTAGTTCCACGACCGCCAAGGCTCCGTCGGTGCTGACCAGATCTCCCGTCGAATTTTGGCTGATATTCGCCATCTTGGGCCGCGCCACCAAATAGACCGCTTTCACGCAGCCTGCCACGTTGAGATCGCGGATTACCTTGCTGCGTTCCTCGTCAATGTCGGACGTAATGTGGTGCACGAATTGGCGACGCCCCAGCGAAAGGGTTGCTCCCGTGTCATGCGTCGACGAACTCACCCACACGGTTTCGGAATCTTCTGAGCCTGCCCATTGCCACATGCGCAGATGGTCGCGGCGGGCATAGCTATTCAGGCTCTTCTGCCAGTTCATGTCGGCGGGCTTGCCGTCCAGGAGAAAAGGCCGCATGGGCGCTTGTGCGTAGCCGCTATCATTCAGAAACGCATAAAAGTCACGGAAAAATGATTTCTTGCTGAAGGCATCGCTGGTGTTCCACCCAGCTTGCTCGAAGGCAGACTCGACCTCCTGGCGCGAGCCCACGAAGACCAGATTCACCACATCCGCATCCACCATCTTTACCGTGGTGGAGTGCCGTGGAAGCGACTGCACCAAACCCTCGAGCTCAGGATTTTCCGCTTGATCAATCGCAGTCTGCATCGGTAGTTCAGACGCTGTTGCCAATGCCGGAATTGGTTCCGTCAGCTTGATGCGCAGGTCGGTACCCGCCGGGAAATAGATCTCTGGTTCGGGAAAGATGGGAAAGGCGGCTTTGAACACGATCAGTCCCGCGTCCGAATAAGGGTTCCAGGTAGGCAGGTGCCGGAGGCGGCTGTTGATTCGTCCTTGAGGTGAGTCGCTGCTGCGGACTCCCTGGATGGCGCCCTTGGAGACCTGCTCGCGGGCATTCTCCACTTCCACCACCGCGGCCGACATGACTACCGGCGAGCCTTCGGCCGGAATGGCGCGATCGAATTGGAGTTGCAAGGCAGCAGTCTCGTGACGAATGCCCCAACCCACTTTGCGAACGGAAACCACCGTTCCATCGATTTTTGTGCCAACCGGCAATACCAATCGGTTATCACACGTCACGGCTGCGATGAGCACGGCGTGTACGGTATCGCCCACTTTCGAGGTGTAGGAGGAAACTGGCGAGCTCAGGCGAATCCAAAACGTCTGCCCGGCTGGAAGGCTTTCACAGGCAAATGCCAGCGTGGAGCAGAAGATCAGCACTAGGGGAGCCAGTCGACGGCATGCACCGGGCAGAACTCTCATCAAAGACCAATGTTCCTTGATCGTGGGATCCTCTCATCATAAATGATGACGGGGCGCGGCGCAGGATGGATGACAAACCTATGAATGTGGAATGACGGCTTTGCTTCCACCTCTCACGCTTGCCGGGAAGCTGCACAGGGATTTCGATCATTGAATCCCGTGATAGGCGACAACAGCAGATCGTCAAGCCAGAGCATCAAGTTCCGCTCGCGTCATATTCCGTTGCTCTTTAGGACGATTCCAAAGTCACTGTACCCTGTGAGCAAGGGTAGAGCGGGCTATCCATGTTCACCTCGCGGCGTGACAAACTCGGCGGGAGGCCAGGGCCCGCTCAAGCGAAGCCGAACCCCCTCGGACGGTCCGGCGCTTCGCAGCGACGCAATGAAGCGGTCCCGGCTCTCCCGTGGTACTAGCGCGAACCAGCGAGGGCTTTTGCGCTCCTGTCTCGCCCGCCACTCGCGCACGGAACCGGCCGTGACGCTTTTCAGCTTGCTGTCGATTGCCGCGATGCGTTCCGTCTCCTGCGCGCGTCGCTTGAGATATTCACGGCCGCTGACCGGAGTCGCCAAGTCAGCCTGCTCATTCGCAGCCCAACTTCCCACCACCTCGTACTGCACGGCATCGCCGATCCGCTCCAGGGCGGCGCGATACAGTTCCTGCTCGGCTGCTAGATGCTGCTCCATACCTTCTTCGCTCTCCAGGAGCGTGGGAAAGCGAAACGGAATCGGAGTGGCAGCCGCCAGGATCTCCCGCAGCACCTGCTGAAATTGCAGCGCCGCTTTTTTCAGCGACTCGGCCGTGCCCAGGCATTCTTCCGGGTTCGCAACCTCGCTCCAGTAAACCTGCACGCCCAACATCGCACGCGACTGGACCGCGCCTTCGCACACTCCCGAGACGACGTTCACGGTCTGGTTCGGCTGGGTGACGCAATAAAGCAAGCAGGGCATCAGCGGCTCACGAGGCCCGAGGCGAAATATCGCCGTCGCTATCCGTCACCAGCATAGACGCCAAAGATGCCGCAACCGGCTCAGTGGACATGGTTCCCCCCGACGAATTTGCTATTTTTCTTCAAGCTGCCGCTTTGGCACAGATTACAAGACAACCAGCCCGCAGGGCGAAATAATATTAGCTAGCGCGTAAGCGCTGGGTAACGTGGAAAAGCGAAGGCGAGCCCCACGGGGGCGGCACTCTTCAGCTCGCAAGGGTTTTCAGCAGTCTCTTCCTCCCCGTTCTCGTACCAGCCGCCACAACTTCCGCGTGAAGTTATCCAGCGCCTTCCCTCCCGCAATCGCAGTCTCAAATTCTGGCGCCGCATAAATCGCACCGTTGAGCGTCACGTGCCCACCCATAGGAATGAAAATCAACACGGAGACACGAAGATCACGGAGAAAACTAGATAGAAACCAAAACTCCGTATCCTCCGTATCTCCGTAGCAAATAATTTTCGACGGAAGCGAGCACGAGCGGAGTACGAGCCTCTTGCACGTGCGAAGTCGAAGAGCCTGCCCCGAGCGAAGCCGAGGGAATCCCTATAGAGCAATGATCGCGCGCCGAGGACATCGTGCCGGCTTAACTCACCAGGTACTCCATCGCTTCCTCCCTGGTTGTAAACGTCGGGATCTGGCGAACGGAGAAGCTGCGGATCGAGTCGTAGAACGCTGTGGGAAGGTTCTCGGTCAGGACCCAAGCCGACCGCTTCAAGTGAGGACGATCGAAGACTGCCGCAATCTTCACATGCTCGACCGCCTCGCGACTGAATTGCGCGCCGGTGAAATCGCCCAGCAACAGCACGGATTCGAGCGGCTCGCGAGTAACGAACTCGGGCAGCAGGTCGGCAATTGTGGCGACCTCATCCGCCGTGCAGTTGCTGCAATCCACCAGTAGGATGCGCTGGTCCCGATGCGTAATGAACCGAATGCGATCCAAGGCCACTCCTGTCCAGTGGTTCGACGATGACGTAGTTTAGCAAAACCAGCTCTGGGCCTTCAGCAGGCTATCGAATCGCGGCTAATCTTCAATCCGTTGAGATTGCCCAACACGGTCACCGCGATCCGCTCCGGCTGGAACAGTTCGTTGGCGGATTCCAATAAGCTTTCGACGGTCACCGCTTGGATGCGCTCAATGATTTCGTCCATGCTGAAAAAGCGGTCGTAATACATTTCCTGCCGCGCCAGGTTCGACATGCGCGCCGTGCTCGATTCCAGGCTCAGCATCAGGCTTCCCTTCAGTTGGTCCTTGGCGCGCTTAAGCTCTTCTTCCGAGATGGGGTTCAGTTTGAGTTGGCGAAACTCGTTCACGATGGATTGCACGACCTTGGGGGCGGATTCCCGCGAGGTGCCGGCGTAAACCGACAGCAGCCCGGTATCGCGGAAGGGATTCAGTTCGGAGAAGATGGAATACACCAGCCCCTGCTTCTCGCGAACATTCTGGAAGAGCCGCGAACTCATGCCTCCGCCCAGCAGCGTATTCAGGATGTACGACACATAGCGCCGCTCGTGGCTAATGCGGTAGGAGGGGACGCCCACGCAAATCTGCACCTGCTCCAGGGATTTCTTGTTGCGCAAGATGATGCGGGAATGGAGCTTGGGCGGGCTGTCGTGCCAGCCATTGGAGCCCGCCGGCAACTGCCCGAAGCCCTGGCGCAGCAGTTCGACAAACTCCTCGTGGTTGACGTTTCCTGCCGCCGAGATGATGAGATTTCCGGGGGCAAACTTCGCGGGATAAAAGCCCTGGATGGCATTTTGATCGAAGCGCCGCACCGTCTCCTTGGTTCCCAGGATCGGCTTTCCCAGGGGGTGGTCCTTGAAGAAATTCTGGGTGAAGATCTCATGCACCAGGTAGTCGGGATTGTCCTCATCCATCTTGATCTCTTCCAGGATGACGCCGCGCTCGCGCGTGATCTCGTTGGCATCGAAGACCGGATGCAAGACCATGTCGCTCAACACATCCACCGCGATGGGCAGATGCTCATCCAGAACTTTAATGTTGAAGCAGATCGTCTCTTTGCCGGTAAAGGCGTCCATGTTGCCGCCAATAGAATCCACCTGGCGCGCGATGTCTTCGGCGGTGCGGTTGGTCGTCCCCTTGAACACCATGTGTTCGACAAAATGCGAGATGCCATTCACGGCCGGATCTTCATGACGCGAGCCGGACTTTACCCAGATCCCCATCGAGACCGAACGGATGTGGTTCATGTGTTCGGTCAGGATGATGAGCCCGTTGGGCAACACCTCGCGTTGTATATTGCGGATTTCTTCAACCATTATCTATTGCCGCTCCGTACGACATCCAAGCCGACGCACCAGCTTGGCAACTGTCCCGTGGCCGAATCCCGTGCTCCTGCCCCTATGGCTCCGAGGCCCGCGCGATAGAATGATCACTCTTAGAATGAATCGACAATGACGAAAATGCCCGCAGCGTCGTCGGGCCCCCGGGAATCTAACAGTTAGCATATTGGATGCATGAGCAACCCGCAACATACCGAACTATTAGGCCTTACGATTCAGCAACTTACGGAGATTGCTGAAAATTTCGGCCAACCCGGCTACCGCGTCCGCCAACTTTTAGACGGTTTGTACCGGCAAAGGTGGTCGCGGCTGGAGCAGTTCACCATGCTGCCACTTGCCTTTCGGCAGCGACTGAGTGAGTCGGGCTACGCGATTGGTTTACCTGGAATCGAGAAGAAGTTTGTCTCCACTGACGGCACAGTCCGTTACCTGCTAGCGTTCTCCGACGGCCAAAGTGTCGAGACGGTGTGGATGCCCGAAGGCGATGGCGGAGAAGCCGGCGATGGCTCCGAGGATGGAGACGCCGAGCTACAGGAGCTGAGCGCTGCGGCATCGCACAGCAGGTCCCTCGACTCCGCTCGGGATGACAAGGCACAGCCGGGTGCCCCATCCTTTCGCCCTTCGGGTGCCCCATCCTTTCGCCCTTCTTTGGCGAAAGGGTGGGATCAAGATGTAGATGCCTCGAACAAACCTCCTGGCCGGAAAGGCTGGCAGCGCGCCACCATCTGCGTCTCCAGCCAGGTGGGCTGCGCCGTGGAGTGCGCCTTCTGCATGACCGCTCTGCTGGGATTGAAGCGCAATCTAAGCGCAGGAGAAATCGTGGGCCAGATTCTCGCCGTCCTCAACGACCAGCAGGTCGAGATGGAACGCGACCGCGTCAACCTCGTCTTCATGGGACAGGGTGAGCCCTTCCTGAACTACGACAACTTCATGCAAGCCGTGCGCTTGCTAGTGGAAGGGGTTGGCATTCCCGAGTCGCGCATGACGGTTTCGACTTCGGGCATCGTGCCGCGCATCGCCGATTTCGGAGCCGAGCCCGTGCGACCTAAGCTGGCGGTGTCGCTGAATGCTCCCAACGAAGCGCTGCGCACGCAAGTCATGCCGATCACGAGGAAGTGGACCATCGAGAAGCTGATCGCTGCGCTGCGCGAGTTCCCTCTGCGCAATCGCGAGCGGCTGACCTTCGAGTACGTCCTGCTCGGCGGCGTCAACGATGGCGTTCAACACGCCCGCGAGATGGTTGACCTGATTCGCGGACTGCGCGCCAAGGTAAACCTGATTGCGCTGAATTCCGGCCCGGAGATTCCCTTCTCCACGCCTTCCGACGATCGCGTGCTGGCGTTTCAAAGCGTGCTCACGCGAGCGGGAATTCCGGCGTTTGTCCGGCGTCCCCGCGGCCGCGACATCTACGCCGCCTGCGGGCAACTCAAGCACACCACGGAGTTGGTGCAGGTGGAAACGTAGTCACTCTACCAGGGGGAGATCCGATTTATTGAGTACTGCATAAGTTATGTCCGGTTTTCGCTGTCCCTGAGTTGTCATCACGAACGGCCTTCAGGCCGTGAGGGATCTGCTGTTTTTCCCATCCGTCGTTCCAGGCGCAAACAACAGCAGATTCCTCGCTTCGCTCGTAATGACAATTTCAGCAGCGTCAATTCCAAACAACCCACATGAGACATTACTTGTGCAGCGATCCATAGCTTCGCGCGGTGGGCCCGCCGCCTAAGGCGAATTCCACGTCACTAAGACCAGGGGGCCGACATTTCATCGGGACGGTGACCCTTCTCCTGCAGCTTCGCCTTGGCGCGGAAGATGCCTCCTGCCGAAGCTTCAGGCGAGATGCGCTGTACGTCCTGGAACCCGACATGTTGCAGCATTGCGGCGCACCCGGCAATGTTTGGGAACCAGAAGCAGGTCGGATCGTGACTGGGGTTGTCCGCAGGCCCGCTCTTGATGCCGAAGGGATGAAACTCCGCCATCGGGGTGTCGCCCTGATCGCCGCAGGTGGAGGTTTGCATCAGCAACGTCCCTGTACAAACCGAATGAATCTTCTCCAACGCGAGCACAGGGTGGCGCAAGTGATAGAGAACGCCGAAGAACATCACCAGATCGAAAGTGCCAAAAGTTTTCGGATTGAGGTCGTAGACATTGGCCAAGTGCGATTGCGCGCGCGATCCAAATGCAGCCCGGCAGATTTCGAACTTGCGCGCCATCGGCGGATAGTTTTCGATGCCGACCACTTCGGCCGCGCCCCGGCGCTCCGCCTCGAAGCTGAAAAAGCCCTCGGCGTGCCCGATATCGAGGACCCGCATTCCCGTCATATCCGCAGGCAAACCGTAATGCGGCAATTTGTCCAGTTTGGGATCGCTCCATCCCGGCGTGACTAATCCGCCTGGCAACTCCATCTTGAGAAACCAGTAAGGCTCCGCCTGAATTCTGGCTGACAGCCACTCGTGTACCGTCACATTTTTCGAATCGACCCTCGAGTCCAATGGCGATCTTCCCCTGGTATCATCCAGGCTCGCCGGGTTGCTCTTCTGCTTACGCTTGAAAAACATAGATATCCAAGAATCCTTCCCAAAATCGGCCATCCAGTAGCCATGATGTTTGGCAGTACCGGATTGTATAAATGCATTCTTCCGGTTAGACTAACCTGCTCGATCCTGAAGCTAAAATCTTACCACTCCAGCAAACTCTCCCGCCGTTTCATGCTCCTGAACATGTGGAACGCAAGCATCGCGCTGGCGGCGACGAGGCCAATCCCGACTGCGACTTTCTTCAAGCAGACCGCGTTGCTTGCCGCACGACAGCGCGCACCCGCGATGTGCTCCGGACGGAACCCATTCCCCACTACTCGTCCGAGCAGGTCATTCACTCCGGGAATGTTCACCGCGACCTTCAGTTGCCACGGCGCCTTCGCCGGACCCCGCCGCTCCCTCCGAACCTGCCGTTGTGTAGCAATCCCAATGGTTCTTGGACTCATTCATACTAATGGAAATCCGTTTTGGGACCTTTCCCGGCTCGAAAATTCCCTGCAACGAGCGCGGCTGTCGGTACATCTAAACCTTGACAATGACTCACTCAAGTTCTATAGTCGGTTTGTTATAAGACTTGAGATGCCGTCAATCGCATTTATTATCAGTAACTTGCAAGCTAATTAAGCCAGGAGGGTGGCTGCAATGGGAAAGATTATCGGAATTGACTTGGGAACCACTAACTCGGTGGTTGCCGTGATGGAAGGCGGCGAGCCCAAAGTCATCCCCAACGAAGAAGGCGGGCGAACCACGCCATCGGTCGTGGGATTCACCAAGAACGGGGAACGCCTGGTCGGACAGGTTGCCAAGCGCCAGGCCATCACCAACCCGGAGAACACCATTTACTCCATCAAGCGCTTCATGGGCCGTCGTTACGACGAGGTCAATGAAGAGATGAAGATGGTGCCCTACAAGGTGGTGCAGTCGGGCGATCACGTGGCCATCATGGCGCAGGGGAAAGAATACACCCCGCCGCAAGTCTCGGCCATGATTCTCCAGAAGCTGAAGAAGGCCGCGGAAGACTACCTCGGCGAGACTATCACCGACGCCGTTATTACGGTTCCGGCCTATTTCAACGACGCGCAGCGCCAGGCGACCAAAGATGCAGGCAAGATTGCCGGCCTCGAAGTCAAGCGCATCATCAACGAGCCGACGGCGGCCGCGCTGGCCTACGGGCTCGACAAGAAGAAGGATGAAACCATCGCGGTGTATGACTTCGGCGGCGGCACCTTCGACATTTCGATTCTGGAAGTCGGCGAAGGCATCATCGAGGTGAAGTCCACCAACGGCGACACGCACCTGGGCGGCGACAACATCGACCAGCGCATTGTCGATTGGTTGATTGACGAGTTCAAGAAGGACGAAGGCCTGAACCTGCGCGACAAGGGCAACGAGATGGCGCTGCAGCGTCTGCGGGACGCGGCGGAGCGCGCCAAGATCGAGCTCTCAACCACCATGCAGACCGAAATCAATCTGCCGTTCATCACGGCGGATGCCAGCGGTCCCAAGCATCTGGTCAAAACCCTGACTCGCAGCAAGCTGGAAGAGATGGTGAAGGACATCATCGATCGTTCCATTGGCCCGTGTAAGGCTGCGCTGAAAGACGCCGGCATCACGCCTGACAAGATCAACGAAGTCGTGCTGGTCGGCGGCCAGACGCGCATGCCGCGCATTCAGGCGCTGGTGAAGGAGATCTTCGGCAAGGAGCCGCACAAGGGCGTGAACCCCGACGAAGTGGTGGCGGTTGGAGCTGCCATCCAGGGCGGCGTTCTCGGCGGCGAGGTCAAAGACCTGCTGCTGCTCGACGTGACTCCTCTGACGCTGTCCATCGAGACCATGGGCGGCGTGGCGACGCAGATGATCCCGCGCAACACCACCATCCCGACCAAGAAGTCGGAGATGTTCTCGACCGCGGCCGACAACCAGACGTCGGTGGAGGTACACGTGATGCAGGGCGAGCGTCCCATGGCGCGCGACAACCGCACTCTGGGCAAGTTCCACCTGACCGGACTGCCTCCCGCCCCGCGCGGCGTGCCGCAGATCGAGGTGACGTTCGACATTGACGCCAACGGCATCCTGAACGTGAATGCCAAGGACATGGCCACGGGCAAGGACCAGAAGATCACGATCACGTCGTCTTCGGGTCTGAGCAAGGAAGAGGTCGAGCGCATGGCCAAGGACGCCGACGCCCACGCTGCCGAAGACAAAGGCAAACGCGAGGAAGTGGAAGCGCGCAACCAGCTCGACGGCATGGTGTACAGCATAGAGAAGATGCTGCGCGAGCACGGAGACAAGATCTCCGGGCAAGAGCGCAGCGACGTCGAGAACGCGCTGGCCGATGCCAAGAAGGCGCTGGAGGGCACCGACTCGGCTGCGATGAACAAGGCGCGAGAGAACCTGACTTCCGCTTCGCACAAGCTGGCGGAAGCCATGTACAAAGCGAGCTCGGCGCAAACGCCTCCAGCGGGCGGTCCGGCTCCGGGTGGAAACGGGGAGGCCACGGGCGGCGAGCAGAAGAAGAAAGACGAGGGCGTGATCGACGCCGAGTACGTGGACGTGGACGAGAAGAAGTAAGCTCCGAGCCTTTAGCTATTAGCTCTTAGCAAGATGGAGGGGGCGCACGGATGCGCCCCTTGTCCACAAGAGGGTTAGACGGAAGGCCGGAGCGAAACAAGCTTTTTGCTAAAAGCTAACGGCTAAGAGCTAAAAGCCCCCGGACGAAAGGCTGAAAGGTAATTAAATTGAGGTTCGAAGTGAACGGTCAATCCTACATGTTAAGTTTTAACAACGACGACGGACGGTGGTATCTGATCACCGCCGGCATCGACGGCCGGATGAAAGCGATTCCGGTGATCAGCGATGAATTTGGTTTCGTCGCGCACGCCGTCATCCCGATGGGCGACGGCGGACAGGCAAGCATTAACTAGGCGTTCGGACAAGAATTGAGGCGCTGATGGTGAACGAGCGAACAGGAAATGAACAAGTGAGCTTAGTGCCCAGAGTGCAAGGGAATGTGGGAGCCAAGAATTCGGATCGGCCCTCCCAGCGCCCGAGTTGGGTAGTAGCTAAGAAGTCGGCCGGTGGAGCCGGGCATCATGGCCCGAAGAAAGTCGCCAATCCCGGACGCCCGACAGGTCCGCGCAAAACTCGTGGAGGTTGAATAACCGGGAACCCAGTCCCGCTCTGCGGGACGAAACAAGATAGCCCACCGCTTCAGCGGTGGGTAGGCGAGAGTGAATAATCAGAGTGCCCCGGGCACGGCACAATTCGACCGCAAGAAGGTTTGTGCCGTCCCTACGGGACTCGAACTCGATTATGACCACTACCCAGCGCTGAAGCGCTGGGCTAAACTGAGCCGCGCCCACGGCGCTGAGGCGGTGACAGACAAGGATCAGAGCATTAGCCAAGAGCGAACCGCGAAGAGCGAAAAGTCAGAAGTATCGAGACCACTAAGAGCTAAGAGCCAGAACCAGCCATGCCAACTACCGCCACCAAAGACAAAGACTATTACGGCATCCTCGGGGTGAAGAAGACTGCCTCGGCGGAGGAGATCCGCAAGGCGTTTCGCAAGTTGGCGCGCAAGTACCACCCCGACGTGAATCCGGGCGACAAGTCTGCCGAGGAGAAGTTCAAGACGCTCTCCGAGGCCAACGACGTCCTCAGCGATCCCAAGAAGCGCAAGATCTACGACCAGGTTGGGTTTTACTCCGACAACATCGACGCGGCCACGGCGGAAGCCTACGCGCGCGGCGGTGGCCAGGCCGCAAGTGGCTTTGGTGGTGGCGCGGGCGGCGGTGGGGCGCGTACCTATACCCAAGAAGTTCCCTTCGACTTCAGCGGCTTCGACTTCAATGACTTCGCCGACGGTGCGGGGGCAGCCGGTCGCAAGAGCGGCGGTGGCGGATTCCGCGACATCTTCTCTGGCATGTTTGGCGGTGGCCGTGAGGAACCGGTGGCGCGGCCTGAGCCGGGCGAGGACCTGGAATACCAGGTGAACGTCGGCTTCTGGCAGGCGATCAAGGGCACAGAAATGCAGCTCACGATTCCACGGCGCGAGCTCTGCACCAACTGCCACGGCCAGGGCTTTCTGGAGAGCCCAGGCCCGTGTCCCGAATGCCACGGCAAGGGACAGATCACGCAAAAGAGCGGCAGTATGAAGTTCAACGTGGTGTGCCCGCGGTGCGGCGGCAGCGGCAAGAACCGCACCGTGTGCCATGTGTGCCACGGTGAAGGGCGCATCGAGCGCAGTGACTCGCTAAAAGTCCGCATCAAAGCTGGAACGCGCGACGGGCAGCGCATCCGCCTTCCGGGCCGCGGCAACGCAGGGAGCATGGGCGCACCCGCGGGCGATCTCTACATCATTGTGCGCGTGGGTGAGCATCCGGTGTTCAAGCGCGAGGGCGACGACATTTATCTCACCGTGCCGGCGACCGTCACCGAAGCCGCGTTGGGCACCAAGATCGAGGTACCCACTATCGATGGCCGGGCGCTGCTGAAGATTCCTCCAGGAACGCAATCCGGACAGAAGCTGCGTCTGCGGGAAAAAGGTGTCCCCTCGGCGGTCAAGGAAGGCACACGCGGCGACGAGATTGTCGAGATCAAGCTGGTGCCTCCGAAAATCAGCGACGAGCGGTCGAAGGAAATCCTGCGTGAGCTGGCGAAGTTGAATCCGGAAGACCCGCGGGAAGAGCTGTGGAAGAAAGTCTAGCAATTAGCAGTTAGCAATTAGCAGTTAGCAATTAGCGGTTAGCTTTTAGTACTGGTCTGATGTACCGATATTTTCGACCGGCGGGACACGACCCTTTGGATATGCGAGAAAGCTTGTGCGCTTAAGATCGAGTCCCGCGCAGCGGGACGGAACATGATAGCCCAGCGCGGCACCGGGGTCCCCAATGCGCGCCGGTTTTGCGCGGATTGGGGTGGTTGAGCGCTGGGTGGACGACGATAAAGAATCCGAGTGCCCCGGGCACGGCAGAGCTCGATCGTGCAAGTTGATGCTAGTCCGAGAGGCTCGACGGGCTGCCAGCGAACAAAGACTTAGCTGAAAGCTGACGGCTGAAAGCTGACAGCTAACGAGAGGACTATGGCCAAGCGTAAGAAGCAAGGCGCGTACATGATCAGCGCGGTGGCGGAGATGTATGACATCCACCCGCAGACGTTGCGCCTGTACGAACGCGAAGGCCTGCTGAAGCCGTCGCGCACCGAAGGCAACACCCGCCTCTACACCGACGAAGATATCGAGCGACTGGAACTGATCCTGTCGCTGGCACGGGACCTGGGAGTGAACATCTCGGGTATCGCGATTATTCTGCAAATGCGCGAGCGCATGGACGAAATGCAGCGCCAGATGGCGGGCTTCGTCAGCTACGTGCGCAACGAGGTGATGGCGCGCGCTCAACAAGCCGATCCCAGCCGCGGAGCCCTCGTACCGGTGCGGCGTCCGCTGGTGGCGAAGTCCAAGAAGGAGAGTTGAAGCGCATGAATTAAGGCTCCTTGCAAATCTCAATGACATTTCCCTCGGAATCGCGGATTTCAAAGAACTGCGTGTCTCCGCCATCTTGGATCAAACCTGGGGCTGCACCAATGCCGAGCAGATATTCATGGGCTTTCTGGAGCTTGCTGCAAAAAATGATGGGGTGCTCGTCTGAACGCTGCAATCCCGCCTGCAGTACCTCCGCCCGGTCACTCAACCAAATACTAGGTTCAGCATCGCCCGGTAATTTAAGAGCGACATCGGATGGAAGTGGATCGTCCTCCCGCGCGTTGGCCTCACCACAGTCGAAGGTCTTGATCCACCACTGCTTGGCCTCCTCGACGTTCGAATAGCAAAGGACGACTGAGTCAGTCCAGAATCGGGCCAATGGAAGCCACCTCCGTCATCTTGGGGGGCTTGGTAGCCCTGAAAGTTAAAACTAACCTGCTCGCATTCTATTGCTGCGGTTTCGCAGCGGCGTTCGCACTGCTGTGGCTCGACTTCCCTGCTAGTTTTTCGAGCTCCTCGTGGGCCTTCTTGGCGTACGGCCCATTGGGCAGGATCTTCAGGTAGCCTTCGTAATTTTCCACGGCGCCGGCGGTGTCGCCGGTCTTATTCAATACCTCTGCCAGTTTGAAGGTAGCCTCGGCATCGTGCGGCTTATATTCCAGTGCCTCACGATAGCGGCTGATGGCGGCGTGATAATTCTGCTTGACCTTGAAGTAGAAATCACCAATCTCCACGTCCTTCATCGCCTTCATGGGATTGTAGGGCATGAATTCATCGACATCGCTGGTGCTATCGCCCAGCTCCGCCTCGGAATGCTTCTTGGCGTCATCGGCGGGAGGGGAGACGTCGATCTGCGTCTGCTTGCTGGAGCTTTCTCCGGCAGGAACATTGTCAGATCGCGGCGGAGATCTGCGGTTGTCCTTGGGCGGCGGAGCCGACTTATCGGTGGGAACCTGTTCGACCGGCTGCTGATCCTGCGCGACCGCAGCCCTCGTAAGCCAGAGACAAAGTAAAGCGAGAATCAGATAACGGAAACGCACTCCCATATTGTATTGGAACCCGGAAATCCTGGTGAGGACTCGGCAATGGATTGGCAGGTCTACCGTCGCCGGATGTGCAGCACCTTCTGTACTTCGGCGACCACGTCGCCGGCTTCATCTTTCACTTCGACCACGAATATCGGCTCGTACTTTTCCTGGAGCTTGAGCTTTTCGCGAATATCGTCGAGTTGTGCATCGCTCAAGCGAAACTTGGCCTTGACTCTTCCCTTCCCAGGTTTGCGGAAGCGGATGCTGGCAGCTTTGTCCCAGACAATGTAATCGCGGCCCAGGTTTTCCATCAGCATCAGCATGTAAAAGGGATCGGCCATGGAGTAGAGCGAGCCCCCATAATGCGTGCCGACATAGTTGCGGTTCCAGAAGCGCAACTTCATTTCGACATCGACGGCCCGGTTGGATCGCCAATGGACGCGTATTCCAGCGCCGAAAAACGGCGGCCAAATGTTGATGGAGCGGAGCATGAATCGTTGCAGTTTCGTGCTCATGGGTTTCGTGGGTCTCAACCCGGGGCGGCCTCGGGAATCGAGGGCGATAATCAAGAATGATAATAGACCGTAGAAGTTGGGTAAATCTGGCGCTCTTCATGGCAGCAGCAATGTCGATCACCGCAATTCCAATCCGGGCCGCATCCTGGTGGAGCGGAACATCAACCGCACGCGCATATCGCGTTTGGTCACCGCGAACCCTAGAGCATTTTCACGCTTGGTGTATAGGGTGAAGCACCGCTTCAGCGCCGGAGTCCCCAGCACACGCCGCTTTTGCGTGTGCTGGGGTGGAAGCGGTGCAGTTAAGATTCGGAAATGAGACGGCTTTAAGCCGCTGAGGTAACGGAAACATTACCTCAGGCGCTAAAGCGCGATCCAAGAACTGACGGCAGTTATGCACGCCTGAAGGCGCGCTCCACCCCTCGCCTATACACCAGATGTGAAACTGCCATAATGCTCTGCTTCCCGAACAAAACGCTCGCATGTGCTTAAGAACTTTGGTGGGCCCGGAGGGATTCGAACCCCCAACCAAGGGATTATGAGTCCCCTGCTCTAACCGTTGAGCTACAGGCCCTTCAATGACTTACAATAGCTGCTCCTGTGAGTGTAGCGGATACTGTAGCGGGTAGCAGTCGTTTTGGCTCAATTTCCACACTCACGCCGGACAGTTGCAGCCTCTCGAAAGCCCGCTCTACTGCCTCAGGACTTGGATGCACGTAACGCTGTGACACTGTGATGCTACTGTGACCTGCAATGCGCATGATGGTGAAGGCATCCACTCCCGACTCACCGAGCCTAGACAGCATTGTATGACGTAGCGAGTGGATCACAAAGTCCCTCCCAAGCCCGACCATGGCACGGGCCTTCTGGTGAAGGTGGTTGATCGAAGTCACCAGATAACGCCTTCCGTCCCTGTTGGCGAACACTAACTCGCCAGATGCCAATTGCTGACGATTGCGGAGCATCTCATTGGCTTTGTCTGTCAGTGGAAGGATTCGCCTTGCGTTCCTACTCTTGCCTTCCCTGATTCGGATATAGCCGAACCGCGAACCAGGCAGAGGGTCAAGCACCACGTCAGTCCACGGGAGACTGAGCGCCTCTCCAATGCGGAGTCCCGCTTCAAGCACAAGCAGAGCAATGTCCGCAAGTGGCTGCGCACAAGCTGCTAGGTACACTTCTTCCATTTGGTGCGACAGTACAAAATCTCGGATGCGCTCACCGTTCAACAGTCGAATCTTAGGAACACGGTTGATCTCCTTCCACTCATGGGCAAGCCTCAGCATCCGGCGAAGAGTGGCAAGCTCCCGGTTGACCGTTGCGGGGCCTACAGTGGCCCGCCGTGCCACGACATAGCCTTCTATGACCCCTTCGTCTATCCGGTCAAGCCTTGCCCCGGCAATGGGCGGGTATTCAAGCAGCCGGTTGAGCTTGGCAGCATAGAACTGGACTGTCTGAGGCTTGTTCTCATGGCGAGCCTCCACATGAGCAATGAACCGCTTGGCGAAGTCTAAGAACAGTGGAGCAGCTTTGTGCTCTCGAATGCCTACTTCACCTTTTGCCAGTGAGGTACGGTGTGCCGCTTCAATCTGGCGGGCCGTGCGCGGGTTCCCTTGCTTCGTGCTCTCTTGAATGTGCTCCCCATTGAAGAGGAAGTGATACCAGTAGACGTTACCTCGCTTGAAGATGCTCATTTCACCTGCCACCTTTCTTTACCTTCTTCGCGCCGCTTGCCGCGAACCACCGCTCTTCCTCTTCTTTCTCATCGAACCTGCGCGTTCGCATGTATGCCGCACGCTTATCCTTAAACTCAGGGTCCTGTGCTGTGTGGCGTCTACGGCAAGATACCCCGCAAAATTGCTGATGCCCCTTGATGGCATAAAACCATTGCAGGCATTCGGAACATCGTCTAAGCAGAGATAGTTCCCCTGGCTTCCGAGCGAGCCTAAGCAACGTCCCCACGGACATACGTTCCCAGTAGGCCCATTGACCTGTGGACGTGGTTACGGGCTTCTCGGTGATGGTGAATCTTCCAGCCCCACTATGCGTAAAAGCCAAGACGGGATAGCGCATCAGCGCAGCATTGAGCAACCTGCAGGTACGTGTTGACTCGTCTAGCGATTCCATAAAGGATTTGCTTCTATGGAAGTCTTCGCCGGATCGTTCAAGATTCCTCATTTGCTCGCGTTGCTCACGGGCGAGTGTGTCCGCTTCAACCATAAGGGTCAACACCGTTTCCACTCGCTTGACAGCCGGTTTGGTAGGGTGATCCCGCAGCGTAGCGAAAAATTCCCGCGCCCCGGCAGCTTTGTCCTCTCGCTCCCAGCCGCGTAACGTATGTGTCCGTGACTTCATGACGCTTTCAGTATACACTCGACATTTTCTAAATGTCAACTAAGCTGAACTTGGAGATTTTATGGCTGACGAAAACAGACTTTTTGACGTGAAGGCAGCAGCGGCCTACTTGGGCGGCATCTCGCCGCTCACCGTTCACGCATGGCTGAGTGAGGGCAGGTTGCGCCGGGTAAAAGTGGGTAGCCGCACCATGGTCAGGCGATCCGAGCTAGACCGGCTCATCTCAGCAGGCGACGGCGGCAAGTCACCGGGACGGCCCCGGCTTGAGCGGCAACGGTGACGGCGATCCCATGCCGTCCAAACAGCATGGAAGGCCGCGCTGTGTGCATTCCGCAGACCGTGCTGGACAAGCTAATCGAGCGGGGCACAGTTCCGGCGCGGGAGCGCCAGTGACCCATCTTGGACTTCGCAAGGGGCTTGCAAATGGCAGTGAATGAGATTCTCCGCAGTTTGGAGCAGTCCCGCTTCTATGGAACTGTTGAACTGAAATTCGAGTCAGGCCGCGTAGTGCTGATTCGTAAGACGGAAACGCTGAAACCCTCCGCACAGGACTGTCGGGACAACCGAGGTGAAGCAGATGAGCGCAAGTCCGCGCTGTGAGCCTTCGCCAACCGAAGAGCCACTAACACACCAAAAACTGCTGTCCCTCCGAGTGCTTTGGCCCGGTGAAGTTGACCGCATCTGCGACGAGGAGAGGCAGACACGATTCTTGGTGGAAGGATTTCTGGCCGTTAAGAGCATTGGCATTGCCGCAGGGGAGTCCACCATCGGCAAAAGCCCGCTCATGTATCAACTCGGATTGTGCGTGGCTGCTGGAGTGCCCTTTCTTGGAATGCCCACGACCCAGGGCCGCGTTCTTTACTTCGACCTGGAGAATGGGATAAACGACTCCAAGATGATGCGCGATGCCCTCGTGCGTTTCCTTGGCCTCGAACACGCGCCTGAAGACTTCTTGTTGGTGACAGACCCAAGCCCTAGTTTGGAAGGGCTAATCGCAGAGATCAAGCCCGATCTCGTCATCATTGACTCCCTGCGCGCATTTGCCCCCGAAGCAACAGAGAGAAACCGTCCCGCTGCGGAATGGCTTAAGAACCTGCGCAGGTTGGCCCGAAAGTATGGCACAGTCTTCCTGATTGTTCACCACTTGCGCAAACCCAAGGAAGACCCTCTACATGATCTGGAGTCTTGCCGCGTGGTGACGTGGATGTTGGAGATGGAAGGCCCGCGTGCCTTAGTCAACCAGACCGATGTACGAATTGCGCTGGAGCAAGGCAACTTCAACCCCGCCGCGCTCAAGTTGAAGTGGTCGCGCCGGGTGCACGGTGACTCTCCCCTTGTTTTACTAGAACGCGTGTTTGACGGTGAGGGCGAGCCAGCCGGACACCATCACCTCACCGGAGCAGCTTTCCTCAAGGATGAACGCCGAGCCGCATTTGACAAGCTGCCGAACGAGTTCCGTTTCAAGGACGCCAAGGCTGCGCTTAACCGCTCAGATGACCCAACCAACAAGTTTCTGAACGAGAGCAGGCAGCTTGGTCTCATAGAAAAACTCGCCAGAGGCCGATACAGGAAAGTCACGCCAGTTGCGGCCCGACCCGCGATACCCGCTTCGCAGGAGAGCGAGTAGAGTAAACCCGTAAAATGCTTGCTCTCGATAGCTTGCTGCTCTAACGGCCTGTAGAGCATGAGTAGAGCATCTGCGTTGCGGGTAGAGAACAGACTCGGGTTGCTCTACCTGCTCTATCACGCTCTATAATGGAATAGAGATGTATCTCGAAGAAACAAAATGAGATAGAGCGATTGTCTATCTGCTCGCCATCCACCACAAAGACCCATCATCGGTACGAGCGTCAAGCCTAGTCGTTATCCTTTGGCGCTTTGGAGCCATTTCCCGAAGGAGAGGGAAGGATACGCCATGCGAGTGCGAGACATCTTCACGATAGAGAGCTTGAACACGATGGCAGACACCCTCGCGCGATTGCCAGGGGTTCTAAGCCTTTCATTGTTTTTGGTTCCCTTGAGCGCGGTAGCAGCGCTACATCTAATTTCCGAAGCATTCTATTGACCAGATTCCCGAAGCATTTTATTCACCTCATTATCTTGGGACGAAACAATGCAGGGACCAGCCCTCCGGTACAGGCAAACGCCATTCCAGCATCCTGCAGACTTAAAGCCTATCTTACGGTTATAAGTGAGAAGGGCATTGAAGCTCGGGGCTTGCTCCTCAAGTGCGATATTTGGGTTAATGAGAATAATGGGCACGTTTTGATGCAAGTGAGCATAACCTCCGGTTTGTAGCAACAAAAGGGAGGAAAGTCCGACCCCGCAAAGGGACGAATCTTGGCTGAGCCGATCCATAGCGATCAAACCCCCAGAACTTTGCCTCCAACGGGGAAAGCGCCAGGCTTGGAAACCGGAAATGAGGGCAAACAAGATCAGACCCGCGACCACGATCGCTCTCGTAGACAGAGCTGACTTTCGCCGTGTGTTCAAGGCCGCTGCAATTTCTACAAAGCCGAGCGCGGCGAGAGTAATCACAATGGGCATCACAGGATACATGTAACGAAGTTCTTTATGTGGAACGACTGAGTGGAACCCCAGGTGGATAAGTACCAGCCAACCCAGGAAGGGGCTTCGGCGGACTCCCACCAGGGCTAACAAGAACAGCGGGCCAAAAGATCTCGGGAGCAGCAACAGATACCCATACCAGGGCTCGGCACCATACAGTTCGTTTCGCTTCTCCACGACGTTGACCCAGACATTGAGAAAGAATGATTGGAAGGGGTACGACCATGTAATTGCATCCACCAAACCGAAAGCAACAACCGGCAGGAGAAGCCCCGCAAACATGGCGGGCCCGCTTTTTCTCCAGTTTCTATGACAGAAATAAAGAACGGCGAAGCCAACTACAGGCGCCAGTTGAATGCGCAACGACACTGCGAGGCCCAAGAATAGTCCGGCAAGGAATAGCCGCTTCTTCTCCGGCAGCTCATCTCCATATATGCCGAGGTAAAGGCCTGGCAGGAGTAGGTTGGTGGCCATGACTTCGGTGAATGCTTTGGGCGCGAAATACACCAGTTCGTACCAGGTGGCGCAGGCTCCGGCTGCGATCATGGCGGCAGCGTTTCCGCTTGCTCGTTTCCCCCACGCATAGCCAAACCAGACAGTTGTCAGCGAGAGCAGTGACAACAAGATGACGATCGCTCGTAAGTATCCAAACGAGCCGGGGCCCATCCAGTCTGTCGCTCGCATCACACCCGCCAGGAACGCAGGAAACACCCAGGAGCGAACTCCTCGTCTCCATTCCCAATCGACGACTCCATAACCGTAGGCTAGGTGATGGGCAGGCTCGAGCGTGTTATAAATTTCGTCTGCGTAGTCGATACTTGGAAAGTGGATGGCTACTCCGACGCGAAGTAGCAAGGCAATCAGGAAAATAGCTATTAGCAGGAAGCTTACGAGCAAACGAGGTTTCAGTTTATCCATGCTGACAATTCTTTTCGTAGGCTGGGTATTTTCCGGATGGGTCATCCACGCCCTCATCTTAGCCGGAATTTCCGTTTTAGCTCCCAACAGTCCCAAACTTTATGCCCATCGAGGGATTCCAGCGCACTGTTTTTCCTTTGGCTGGGCCCAGGGCTCGGGGCAAAGTCCAGACTATGCGAATGCGAGCCCCCAACTGCTGGTCGCGGTCTTCCCATCTGGTTTTGTCAGACACCCCTCCGTCCCCCTCTTGGCTCTGGACCGAATTCCCGGCTCCCGCAGCCTCGGCTATCCCGCCGGAAGCGACAGCCCCGCGATTCGCCTGAGCATACTGCCAAACAACCGCCTCGTCAGATGCCCTTCTGCCAGCAATAGCCAGTAGTAGCGGGCATGTTTCACCAGCCGTCCTCCGGTCTTCACCAGCCGCTGCTGCAAGCTGGTCAGCGACCACTTCTCAATCCTCCGCGGCAGCACCAGCCGCCGCCACAAATTGCCCAAGTTGTAAGCCAGCACACTCAATCCCAGCCGTACCTGGTTTGAGCGGAAACGGTGACAGGAGAGCCGAGTCATCTTCACCGCCTGCTTGCCTTCTTTGATCCACTGTTCCGCCGTGCCTCGTTTGTTGTAGAACCGCACCACCGCCCGGCTGGGTGTCTCCAGGTTGGTCACGATGAATCCGACTCGGGGAAACAACTCCCCGAAGTGGAACTCCACCTTCGCCACCACCCGTCGCGCCGTCTTCCAGCTCGCGGCTTGGTAGAGGAAGCCCTTGTACCACACCACCGGCTTGTGGCTCGGTCTTCCTACGGGCCGCGTCAGCAACTCCGCGATGTCGCGCTCCAGGCTGTCATTCGCGGGTATGCGAATGGCATACTTTACTCCGCTCTCTTCCAATGCCTCATAGATCTCCGGCTTGGCAAAAGCGGCATCGGCGCGAAACACCACTTCCTTACCGAGTTGTTGTTGGCGCTCAACTTCCGGCAGTAACAGTTCTGCCCAGTCTTCCGCACTATGCACGCTGCCCGACCGCAGCTTCGCCGCAAGACAGTCGCCCTCGCCGTTGAACAGCAACAGTGGGTGATAGCAGGTCGATTCAAAATGCCCATTGTAGGCGCTGTTCTCCTGCTGCCCGTACACCGGGATCTCGGTCGAATCCATGTCCAGCACCACGCGCTGCGGCGAATCGACTGCTTCCGCCCTGGCGATCAGCTCCCGGTTGATCGCGGCCAGCCCGGCGAGATTCTCTTCATGGGTCAACAGCTCCGTCTCGAACGACTGCAAGCGGGAGGTCAGCGCCGCTCCGCGCTCCCAGATTCTTTCCGAACCCATGAGCCGGAAGGTCGGATCTTGCGACAGCCGCTCGGCATCGTTCACGTCTTCGTATCCAGCCAAGCGGCTGTACACAGCCTGACGCAACAGATCGGCCATCGGCAATTGCGTGTTCTTCCCTCGTGAGTCGGTCAGGTGTTCGCTGATGAGTTCGCTCAATCCCAGGCGCTCATCCAACTCTCGCACCAAGAGCAGCCCACCGTCGGAAGTCACTCGTGATCCCTGGAAATCGACCTTCAAAGAGGGGTTGAAGGAGAGCTGAAAGGGTTGATTTTGCTTCTCACCCATTGGGTCCGAGCCTCCGCAGAGTTCGTATTGATCTCAAAGCCGCATGAATACTGGCGTTGGCTCGATCATACGGCCACCTGCACGAACTTCAAAAAGGAAATGTGGGCTAATGGAGACTAGGAGGGTTTTTGAGGGCTTGCTTCTGGCAGGCATGATAATTCTCCTGTGGCTGTGCATCTTGGCTTTGGGAAAGCAAGTGGAATCGGCAGAAAGAAAGCTCGTGAATGCTCACAACATATTGTTCGGTATAGCTTCTCAAGAGTGCCGTTGCGATCCCAATGCCATCATCATCGAGGCCCCTGGGGCGCCGGCACTCATCGGCGAACCAATGGTAGGATGCCACGCCTGTCAGGCTCGCGCCCTTCTCGAAGAGCAGTGCCTAAGGGTAGTTAAGCCTCCGGTGATCTTCGTGCGAACAGGAACGCGCGAGGAATTTGAGGTGCATCAGGCGAAGCTAGAGAAGAAATATCCGTTCGAGGAAGAGCTTAGCCAAGACGAACCGAAGCCAGGCGATCCCGAGTATGAGATGCTCAAGGCGAAACTGTTACGGTTGCAAGCTGAATCAGGCGTGAGCGATACGCCGAAGATTTAGTCTCCCCCGTGCGTCTGTGAACCGGGTACGCAACCCGGACAGGGACATGGGTAGTGTCCTAACAAGGAGTTGCTGATTTAAACATCATCCTTTTTGAACGCAATCGCCCTTATTGGGCGCTTCTGTAATAGACCTTGTTCGGACTGTTCTGTTGGGCTATGTTCCTCCGGTACCCGCTGCACTTCCGGCAAACCCGCAGAGACGTTCCGCTCAAACTCTTCCAACAGCGCGATGTGTATGTCCGTGGGAAGGGGGGCGTCGGAAAAATATTTGTTCTCTGAAAATGGAGTGTTTTCCCGACGCTGAATGGAAAAACGCCCAAGTGGATGTTGTCTCGTGAGCGAGTCGTAATCGACGAAAAAAGCGGTCAATTCATATTTCAAATCCTCCCCCATCAGTTCAAGTATGTGCTTTCTCATCTTGTCGGCCAATGTTTGGAATGCCGTCTGAACGCCCGCCAGTGGAACATCGCTACGAAAGGTCACTTGGCTTGCATATTGCCATCTCCTGATCATGGACGGCTCATAAACAAGCCCGAGTTCATTCTTTCCCCATTGCATCGCTTCTTCCAACAGACGCTTTGATTCCTGGGTGGATGATCTTGTATCGAGAAGAATTCCATACGTGTAGATAATGAGTTGCTCAATTACCGACTTACCGAGTCTTCCGGCAGCAAAAGTAACTCCCTTGCCTTCGTCGAAATCCTCAAGTTTTTGGGGAAACTTTTGGAATCCATAACGAGCAACGATAGCCTGCGTCAAATCTGGGTAGAAGACCGCAGCCCTTGGATTCAGCTCGGTCGGTTCCACCCAAGCCAGAGCCCTAGCCAGCAGCACCGAAAGCAGTTCCATATACGGACTCTCCTTGCGTCACTGGAATCACATCGCCAAAGTGGGGTACAGCAGGTCTTTGCGGAAGGTTCATGTTAATCACATTGCCAGTACCCCGAGCCGCTTGAGCTGCCGCAACTGCCCAAACTTTAGCGGAAGAAAGAGGGACACGTGCATATTGCCGTTGTGTCACTGTGACAGCAGCGGGTTCCGTCTCGATATATTCTGCCTCGATCACTTTCGCTACAGGTCTTTCCAAGATTGGCAGTTCATCGGTAAAGCTCGGCACTTCCAATTCTCGCGTGCTGGTATGTACAGAGCGGTCTAACACCGTACTGAAAGGCACAAAACGCACTTCTAAACCAACGTCAAGGCCATCCGCCACTCTCAATAGAGTGTTGAGTGTAGGCTTGGTTTTTGCGTTCGGGTCTTCTAGGATAGAAATACGCTCTTGAGCCATTTTCGCTGCTCGACCAAGTCCTGCTTGAGAAAGTTCGCGCTGTTCTCGGAGCGCCCGCAACTGAAAACAAATCGTCGCGTACACGTTCTCTAGGTTGAAAGCCTGCCTAAATTCCCGTTCTTTTAGGCTCTCCAGAAGATCACGTTTAGCGGAAGCTGTGTTCACGGACTCGGCTCCTATCAGCGATAACGATATGCATTCGAGTTTGGGCGATCTGGGGGGCTGTTCGGGGGACAAATTCATCCCCCTGCTCTTTGGCGGGGAACAAGATCGTAAATTGCCGCTCGTCCGGTCCTCGGAATCCAAGCAAGCGATATTGAACGTTCATCCGACAAATACGAATCTCGACAATACCGTCGTAGTCATCTAGGTTGCTGGCAAGAGGGCGCGTCCAAAGGGCCGTACCTGCCAACCGCAGAAGGATGAGCTGTATTTTAGCTCGGGCCTTGACCGGAACTTCGTGTTTATTCATCAACCATTCTTGAATCAGGTTGATGCCTCGCTCGTCGATATAGTCCCAGAACGACCACTCGTTCATAATCGTATGATAAAAAAGTTATACTTGCAAGAGAAATCTCTTGGCCTTTCTTCATGATAAGTTTATCATGGTTTTAGTATATGAAAACAAAGGGCCAAGTCGAAAAGGTCGAAAAACCTGCAACGATTTGGCCCTCTATGCTGTGGGGCCAGCAGGTTAGCCGCGTGGTCGCATTCTGGGTGCGACTGGCGGAGGATTCAATCTCCTCTGGCTCCACTCAACGCTGATTGCCCAACCCGTAGCTGGTAACTGCGATCTGGGCTTGCCTCTGGATTGCAGCCAAAGGCAGGGTTTGCAGCCGCTGCCATTTTGAGCCGCTTTCCGGAAGAAAGCAAGGCCAAAATGACATGCCACAATTGCCAAACCGAATGCAAGCGATTCGGCAGAAACAAAGCTGGGCATCAACGCTTCCGCTGTCGGCAGTGCTCCCGCACATTCACAGAATCGGGTCCGCTCGGAGAGAAACCCCCTCATTCCGCCTCTCTGCTGTGACTTGCCAGAAGGTTGCTGCCAGCCCACTGTTAGGCTCCGTGTTGCTGTATACCCAAAGGTTCTCGCGGCTAACCCCTTCGCTCGTCCACATAGACATTGGGGTATAGGTGCCACTCGTGCCAAACATATCTCACCATTCATAAGGGCGGGTTATGTGTCGCCACGAACGGCTCTTTATATTAAGGGCTCTTTAGCAGAATTTGTGGGTAAGTGGGCCGTGGAAAAAGCCGCTTCATGGAAAAGTCCCAGGGCAGGACTTTTCCCCCTCCGCTTGAAAATCCCGCAACAGCTGCGGGATTTTCACTTTTCCCACCGCCCCGGCTACGACGAGTTAACTTTCCTAATTTCACCCCGACAAGAGGAATAGCTGAACTCCAGCAAGCTAGCTTAGTCTGCTGTTTATCAGGACAGAAACCAAGCAGCCGGGAGATCAGCTATTCAACTGCAGATTAAAACCATCCTGAATCGAATACAACGTTTTACGGGCTTCGTTTACGAAGAGGTGCAGATGCATTGCCGCCAAGGGCAGCCGGACTTCATTGAGATCCGGATCGCGCCGCATGGCGGTATGCGCGGGCGCTGCTCGCTGTGCCAGCGACCGACCCCGGGCTATGACCGTCTGCCGGAACGACGCTGGCAATTTGTGCCGTTGTGGGGAATCCCCACCTGGTATCGCTACGCCCCACGTCGGGTAGCGTGTGGCGAGCATGGCGTAGTGGTGGAGCACATTCCCTGGAGTGACGGCAAACGTCCGGTGACCTGCGCCATGATGGGCTTCCTGGCCCGCTGGGCGCGGCGGCTGAGTTGGCGAGAGACGGCGCAGGTATTCCAGACCAGTTGGGAATCGGTATATCGCTCGGTGGAATGGTTCGTGCAATGGGGCTTGGCCCACCGCCAACTGCAGGGGGTGGAAGCGCTGGGCGTGGACGAGATTCATTGGGGCCACGGGCTGCGGGCGGACAACTTCCTGACCGTGATTTACCAGATCGACGCGTCGTGCCGACGTTTGCTGTGGGTCGGGAAACGACGGTCGGAGGCGACGCTGCGGTGCGGGTTGAAGGCGCTGGGGCCGGAACTGATCCAAGGGTTGCGCTTTGTCTGCAGCGATATGTGGAAGCCCTACCTGAATGTTATCGCGAGCGAAGCCGGACAAGCGCTGCACGTGCTGGATCGTTTTCATATCACCACCCACTTGAACCAGGCGGTGGATCAGGTTCGCCGCGCCGAGAGCACACGCCTGCGGGCGGTGAGTCAGCAGCAGGCGCAGAAACTGAAGCACATGCGCTGGCCGCTGCTGCGCCGGGGCAGTCGGGTCCGTGGACGGGCCCGGCAAAAGCTCGACGCCCTGCTGGCCAGCAAGCTGGCCACGGCCCGCGCCTGGGAGTTAAAGGAAACCTTCTCCCATTTCTGGCGCTACCAATCGGTGACCTGGGCGGGAGCCTTTCTTGACTACTGGTGCTATCGGGCCATGCGTAGCCGTTTGGAGCCGATGAAGAAAGTCGCTCGCATGCTGCGCACCCACGAGGAACTCTTGTTGAACTGGTTCCGCGCCAAAGGCGAGGTTTCTGCTGGTGCTGTCGAAGGCCTCAACAACAAGATTCGAGTGGTAACCAGACGATCCTATGGCTTCCGTACCTACGAAGCTATGGAAATAGCCCTATATCACACGTTGGGACGCCTACCTGAACCGGAATCAACCCACAGATTCTGCTGAAGAGGC